>NZ_DATCSP010000080.1:0-17015 GCF_036568385.1 Sulfurovum sp.
CTAAATTATACACTATCTTAAGAGATTTTTAAGCCCCCTATCTATATAATGCCATCCACAAGTTACTGATGGCCCCATCGTCTAGCGGTTAGGATCCATGGTTTTCATCCATGTTACCGGAGTTCGAGTCTCCGTGGGGTCACCATTATTTATCATATACTACACACTTTTCATTATATATCCCGAACTACGCAAAACCGACATAACGGCAATGCTGATCACCGACGCGACTTTTCCCTTTTGCCTGCGCAAAGCAGTCTATACTTTTTGCCCTTGTGATCCCCAAAAATATGTTTCGAACTCGGAAGCGCTAAGAGGTTCGGAAAAATAGTAGCCCTGCAGCATATCGCAGTGGTTTTCCACTAGAAACTTTCGCTGTTCTTCCGTTTCAACACCCTCTGCCACAATACTTAATCTGAGGTTTTTGGCGATATTAAATATCGTCTGCACAATCCGCCTTTCATCATCCTGCTCTGGTTTATTCAATTCGGTGATAAAGGATTTGTCAATTTTGATCTCATCTATCGGCAGCTGATGAAGATAGCTCAAAGAGGAATAGCCTGTTCCGAAGTCATCCATCGAGAAACGGATACCATACTCTCTGAATACCTTCATGATAGTGATCAGTTTCTGTATATCCTCGGCTACGACCGTTTCCGTAATTTCAAATACGATCTTTGAACGCTGCTCCTTGGTAAGGTAGGTCTCACAAAGCTGTTTCACATCAGACACAAAATCCCTGTAGAAGAGTTGTCTCATGCTGATATTGATGGAGAGCTGCTGGAGGTTTATGCCTTTTTCTTCCCACTCTTTCAGTGTTTTCAGGGACTCTTCCAGAATGTCATGGCCCAACTCGATAATAAAGCCGGTTTGTTCAGCGATAGGTACGAACTCCTCTGAACTGACCTGCCCGAGCTTTTCATTATGCCAGCGGACAAGGACTTCGCAGCCGATGATCTCATTCTCACCGTTGACCTGAGGCTGGTAGTTCAGGCATATCTCGTTCTTTTCGATCGAAAAATGCAATAGACGCTCTATCTCCAGTTTCCGCTCTACGCGTTTTGAAAGTTCATCATTGAAAACGATAATACCATCCCGTCCCTGTGCTTTCGCCTCATACATAGCGATATCCGCCTCTTTGATGAACGTATCGGCCTGAATGTCCGGTTTGCCGATAACACTGACACCGATACTGGCACTGATGTAGAGGTGATGCCCTTCTATGCTGTAACTGTCCTTGATCGTTCTGAGTATGTTGGCCGCACAATGTTTTGCCGCGGCAAAGCACTCCTCTTTGGTATCATAAAAGCTGCTGAGTACACAAAACTCATCTCCCCCGAGACGCGCCACCTTGTTTTTCTGTTTCCTGGAAAGAGCGAACATACGCCGGGAAACTTCACACAGCAGAGCGTCTCCCACATCATGCCCCAGAGAGTCATTGATGGTCTTGAAATGGTCCAGATCGATCAGCAATAGATAAAGATACTTCTTTTCATTTTTTTGGATCTTCATGGCATTATCGAGCAGTTCTATAAAATAACGCCTGTTCCAAAGCGAGGTCAGGTAGTCATGGTAGGCCTGGTATTGACTTTTGATCAGATAGCTGAACGTATTATGCGCCGCATACAAAAGCACCCAGCTCAGGACAACCGTAAAAAAAGCCAGCAGATAACTGAAGAACTCACCGATCGAAAGAAAATAGATGGTCAAAGGCAGCATTAAGCTCGTTAAGGTCAGGGTCACCAGTTTTTTTTGTGAGGCCAGAATAGTTGCGGAGACGACCACTACCCCCAACTGTGTGGCTATGGCGATATAGTGCAATTCCGTCTCGTGGTGCGATACATACCATACGAACATGATCGTCCACATAGAGAAGTAAATAAAGAGAAAATACCGCAGCTGCCCAAGCCACCGCTCTTTCTGCTCGATGCTCATCTCATCCAGAAAAACCCTATGAAGCCTATATCCCCAAAATGAGACCAGCAGCAAAAGCAGATACCATAAAAGCTCAGGGAAAAGAGAGGTATAGAGATACCCGATATAGAGATAACCAGTACCTGTACCGACAAAAAGTGCGAGGAGTACCAATATTTGTTTATGCATAAAATCATAAAACTTCATATTGCTGAGCATTAAACTCCTTTAGCCTGCTGGATTATTTGATATCATCTGAAGCGTTGCACGGCCTCATGGAAGTATACTATAAATTATAAAGAAGCTAGTGATAAAACTTGTATCGTGGTGGAGCATAGCGGGCTCGAACCGCTGACCTCTTCGCTGCCAGCGAAGCGCTCTCCCAGCTGAGCTAATGCCCCACAGATTGGAAGAATAGGATTTTAGCACAAGATAGATAAAATTTTACCTATCTGTCAACTATTTTATGAACGCTGGGTTATTTCAAGCAGATGGTAGCCGAACTGTGTCTGCACCGGTCCGTGGACGACACCTACTGCATCATTGAAAACAACACGGTCAAACTCCGGTACCATCTGTCCTTGCCCAAAGGTTCCCAATTCCCCTCCATTTGCACCTGACGGGCAGGTGGAATGCGCCTTTGCGGCCTGTTCGAACGTCATTTCTCCTGCATTGATCTTCTCTTTCAGTTCCTTGCAGAGTGCTTCATCGTTGACCAGTATATGTCTTGCGCTGGCTGTTTTCATGTTATTTCCTTTATGCTATTACTTCAGTGAGTCAAAGGCGACCAACTCGCCTTTTTTCAGTCTGGGAAGTATATCGAGTTTTATCTTTTTAAGCAAAAATGCTTTCTTATCTGAAGGGATCGCAGTATCCCTTGGTATCCCCTGCAGCTTATTTCTGTAATAGATCGTAAGTATTTTGATCAAGGCGCTGTTGAGCTCCCGTTCGTCCATGACCTTTACGTTCTCATCGATACTCAGACCGACGAGCCCGGGATGTGCATGTTCTCCGTTGATCAGTGCTGTAAAGAGTCCTGCATACGGACCGAACATATCGATATCCATGACACTCAACACATTATCTACAAGACTGGGGTGTTCGATGAGCGTTTTTAAAATACACAGCTGCTCCAGATCATCTTTTTTTTGCGTGAAACTCTCTTTTGCCCTGGCCGGATTCGCCCCTTTTCCGAACAAAGAGGGCGATATACCCAGCAGTGTCGCGGCCATAGGGATATATGCATCCTTAATGATCTGGCTCAATGTGTCAAGATACTGTTTCACCGCGCCAAAGGCAGCCTCTTTGGCTCTGGGGTCATTCAGGTTATACATCGAAACGATCATCTCCAGCACGAACGGGATCAGCGGTTTGGCGTTGCGAAGCAGTTTGGCTACGGTCTCACTCTCCCCTTTGGCTATAAGGTCTGCAGGGTCCTGTCCGTCAGGGAAAAGTACGACCCCTCCGTCAAAACCTGCCACTGACAACATCTGGGCCGCCTTGAGCGCCGCGGCCACGCCTGCCTTATCCCCGTCATAGGCCAGGACCACTTTAGGATCCCCTTTGCGCAGAAGGGGCAGATGCTCTGGTGTCAGTGCGGTTCCCATCCCTGCCACCGCTTCTTTGAAGCCTGCCTGATGGAACATGACAACATCCAGATACCCTTCGCAGACAATGATCTTTTTGTTTTTATAAATGCTCTCTTTGGCCAAATGATACCCGTAGAGAAGCTGTGATTTATTGAACAGTTTGGTTTGGGGAGAGTTGATGTACTTTGCCGGGTGGTTCGTGATCGTCCTTCCTCCAAACCCGACCAGTGACCCGCTGGTCGAGTAGATGGGGAACGTGATCCTCTCCACCAGGCGTGCATAATAGCCGCTGCCGTTTTCGCTGGGTGCGATGATCCCTGCTTCTGCCGCCTGGGGCAAAGGAAGCAATGCACGCTGCAGGAACTGCATCACTTCCTGGCCGCTGGGCACATAGCCGATCTCAAAGGTTTCAATGGAGTTTTGGGAGATCCCTCTTCCCAGCAGATACTTCATAGCGGTTTCGTTATGGTTGAGATTTTTCACATACCACTGCCCTACCGCTTCCAAAACACGTTTGGCATCAGAGTAATCCGAACTTCCTTTCGTATAGGTCAGTGAAAAGTTATGCATGGATGCCAGTTTTTCGATCGCTTCGGGATAAGAGAGCTTTTCCAGTTCCATCACGAACTTGATGCTGTCTCCTCCCACACCACAGCCAAAGCAGTGGTAGATCTGCTTGCTCGGGCTGACAACAAAGGAAGGGGTCTTCTCTCCATGAAAAGGACAGTTCGCCTTGTAGTTCGCCCCTGCTTTTCGCAGTTCTATGAAACTGCCGATCACATCCACTATATCGATACTGTTTTTTAGAGATTCTATTGAGGCATTATCTATCATAGTAGAATTATATCTAATTCGATATAATTGAAGCCTATGAACAGCCCAGGCACTTAAGGATTTTTTTGGAAACTATATTACCGTCCTATGATGACCCTCTTTTCAGTATCATACTGATCATCGTTATTTCCCTGATGGTTGCGATCGTAACCTATGGATGGGGGTTGCACAAACAGCAAAGAGAAGAAGGGAACCTGCTGAAGTTCCTGGAAAAGTTCGATACTTCGGAGTGTGCCCTTGACATCAAAGAGATGCATTTCGAGCCCAATATGCTCAAGCCGCTGACCCTGCTTGCCAAAGCATTTGAAAATTCCGGAGAGTATCATAAGTCCATCAGTATCTATCTTTACCTGCTCAAACACATTTCACACGACTCGGGCCAGCTGGAACTGATGGAGAGACTGGGGAACACGTACCTTCATGCAGGTTTCCTGGAGCGTTCCATGTCCATCTATACAGAGGTCCTTCGCAAGAAACCGCGCAACGTAAAAGTGCTGTATGAGCTGGGGATCGTCTATGAGATGATGCATCAGTACGATAAAGCCAGAGAGGTGATAGAGCCTCTGAGGATGCTGGGGGAAGAAACGCGATCGCTTGAAAAATTTCTGGACTTTTCGGAACTCCATGCCGACAAGACCCTCTCCATACCGGAGAAGGTAGCAAAGTTCAGGCAGCTGCTGGAAGAAGAACCCAGCCTCTACAGACAGATCGTGACCGTACTCCTGCAGCTTGACACCAAAAGTGCCTGGGAGATCATTGACCCTGCACGCATCAAGGAGCTGCTTGACATCCTCTGGCTATTACCAAATTCACAACTCGATTTAGATATAATCTCATCAAATAAACAGCTGAGAACGCTTTATTATGCAAAAGGGTATCTGCAGGAACCTGTCGCGGAAAGCGGTGTCTTCAGTTTGGACATACTGGCTTCGGCGAAACAGAATGGCTTTGAAGAGGGTGACCTGATCTTCTCTTATCTCTGTCAAAAATGCAAACAGAGTTTTCCGGTCTCTTTCAAACGCTGTCCGAACTGCATGGCGATAAATTCTGTTAAAGTTGAGGAAAAAATTGCAAAAACAAGCCCGAAAACAGATTACTCTCTACTCTGACGGTTCCAGTCTGGGAAACCCAGGTCCTGGCGGCTACGGGGGTATCCTGGAGTATAAAGGGAAGCGCAAAGAGTACTCCGGTGGAGATGCGCATACCACCAACAACCGGATGGAGCTTCTGGGGGTCATAGAGGGGCTCAGACTGCTCAAGGAACCCTGTGATGTAGAGATCATCTCGGACAGCTCCTATGTGGTCAAAGCCATCAATGAATGGCTGGAAGGATGGGTGCGCAGAAACTTTGCAAAGGTAAAGAATGTCGACCTCTGGAAAGCCTACCTTGAAGTTTCTGCGCCCCATAATGTGACCGGTACCTGGGTCAGAGGCCACAACGGGCATCCCGAAAATGAGCGCTGTGACGAACTGGCCAAATATGAAGCAGAAAAAATAAGATCAACCCTATAAAGGAGAACATATGAATGACTACAGTGAACTTGAAAACAAACTGAACTATACATTTAAGAACAAGCAATTGATTATTGAGGCTTTGACACACAAAAGTGACAAAAAGCCTTACAATAATGAGCGGCTTGAATTTTTGGGAGATGCCGTGCTTGACCTCATCGTCGGCGAGTACCTCTTTTTAAAATTCCCAAAATCGAACGAAGGCGTCCTCTCGAAGATACGCGCTTCGCTTGTCAACGAGGTCGGCTTTACGCTGTTGGCAAAAAAACTCGATCTGGGATCCTATATCTATCTTTCCCTGGCCGAAGAGAACAATAACGGACGCAACAAGCCTTCCCTGCTTTCGAATGCGTTTGAAGCGATCATCGGTGCGATCTACCTGGAAGCAGGCTTGGAAGTGGCCAAAGAGATCTCTGTCAGACTGCTCGAAGCCTGTCACCCCAAGATCGATCTTGACTCGCTTTCCAAGGATTATAAAACAGCCCTGCAGGAACTCACACAGGCAACCCATGGCGTGACCCCTGTCTATACACTGCTGGATGCTTCGGGGCCGGACCACAAAAAAGAGTTTGAGATCGCCGTCGTACTGGACAATAAGACCATCGCTACGGCAAAAGGCAAGAGCAAGAAAGAGGCGCAGCAGAAAGCCGCACTCGTTGCGTTAAAGGAACTGAAATCATGAATACCTTTGGGAAAAAACTGACCCTCACCACGTTCGGAGAATCTCACGGAAAAGCACTGGGGTGCATACTCGATGGTGTCCCTGCCGGGCTTGTGATAGATGAAGCCTTTATTCAAAGCGAACTGGACAGAAGAAAGCCCGGAAAGTCCAAGCTGGAGACAGGGCGCAAAGAGGAGGACAAGGTAGAGATACTTTCGGGCACCTTTGAAGGGATGAGCACAGGTACGCCGATCGCTATGATCATCTTCAATACCAATCAAAAATCAAAAGACTATGAGAATGTCAAAGACCTTTTCCGTCCCGGGCATGCAGACTTTACCTACTTCCACAAATACGGGTTGAGAGACTACCGCGGGGGCGGGAGAAGTTCTGCCAGAGAGACCGCCGCACGTGTGGCAGGCGGTGCCATAGCCAAACTGATGCTCAAAGAACTGGGTATCTCGATCCAGAGCGGTCTCTGCGAAGTGGACGGCATCAAAGGCAGTGTACAGGATTTCGAGTATGCAAAGAGATCCAAGATGTATGCCCTTGACCCTGCACAGGAAGCGGCACAGGAAGCGGCGATTCTGGCGGCAAAAGAGAACCATGACTCTGTCGGAGGCGTGGTTCTTACCACTGCCACCGGTGTGCCTGTCGGGCTTGGCGAACCGCTCTACTACAAACTCGATGCCATACTTGCAGAAGCCATGATGGGGATCAATGCAGCCAAGGCGGTCGAGATAGGTGACGGTGTGGCCAGCACCCATCTCAAAGGCAGCGAGAACAATGATGAAATTACCCTCGAGGGATTTACCTCGAACCACTCGGGAGGTATGCTCGGCGGCATCTCCAACGGCGATACGATCGTGGTCAAGACGCACTTCAAACCCACGCCTTCCATTTTTCAGGAACAACAGACGATCACCACCCACAACGAAGAGGTCAAATGCAACCTCAAAGGCCGGCATGACCCCTGTGTCGCTATCAGAGGGGCTGTCGTATGTGAAGCGATGATGGCACTGACACTGGCAGATATGGCACTGCTCAACATGGGCAAAAAAATGGACCACCTCACTTCGATCTACAAAGACTGACTATGCACCAAAGAAAGGTCCTCTTTGGTCTCTTTGGAGTGCTCGCGCTTGCCGCTGTCTACATTTTGGTGACACAGCTTCTCCACTACAGCAAGATCAGCACCTTGAAACAGAAACTCTACGCACAGCTGACAGAGGTCCGGGAAAACGGATTCACGCTTTCAAACAGGGAAAAAGGAAAAGAGAAAGAACATTTCTTGATCCGTCTGGACGATCCTGCAAAAGCGTCTGCCTATTTGGCAGAGAAAGGGATCCGGATCACTGCGGAAGAGGCAGCGGAGCTCAAAGGAGTGACGCTGGCGGTCGACCTGACCTATCTGAGAGAGTCCATTGCGCTGGATCTCTACCCTGTGACCTTACCTGCAGCACTCCACGCTGTTTTGGCACAGGAAAACGGCAAAGAGCTCCTGGCACAGTTTAAAGGGATGCTGAAAGAGAAAACGCTCCTGGTCCATGTCGAGGCGGATCACAGCGGCAGTACTTTTACTGGAACACTCAAAGATATCAATGCCACACTGGAAGGGGAAAAAGAGGCAACATTGCTTCTCCAGGGATTCGACTTTTCAGGCACTGTGAAGCAGAAGCAGATCGTCGAACTGGTGCAAAGACTCCAGACGATACATTTCTCTATCGAAGGGGAGATAAACCGGTCCATCTATGGACTGGAACACCATTATGCCCTTACCGGGCCGTCTGTATATGATTACCAGGAAACGTACCGTATCAAAAAAATACAGATGGATGATACACCAGAAGCAGCATTTCAGGCAGAGGGGCTCTTTATGCTCGCCATTTCCCGCGCAAAGGACAGATCGGCTGAAGAGAATTTCCGGGTCGAAGTTGAAGACGGTGCTCTCCTGTTTGAAAGAGAGCACGTCGGAATGAAAAACTTCTTTCTGGATATGCATATCAGCAACATTGATACGCATGCGTTGGAATCACTGCAGAAAGCGGTTCCGTATAACAAAGAGGTAATGGATGCACTTGAAAGAAATATCCTTTCAGGCCCGATCCATATCGCTATCCCTACACTTTCTGTCGAGAAACTGGTACTTGACGGAAAAGAGATAGAGGGGTTTTCGCTTCAAGCGGACATGGCGTTAGACAGCGCTTCGGATATCGCACGTTTTGGCATTGATCCCGCACAAGCCCTATCGAAAATGGATGCCGACATCGAACTCACTTTGTCAAAAGAACTGCTGGAGCTGATCATAAAAGATCCGGAAGCCATGCTTCTCTACATGACTTACAGGCCAAAAAGTGTGTCAGATACACGCATTTATACGATAGAGATCAAAGATGGTTTGATGAAGATCAATGGTAAGGCCCTAAAGGTCCATGGAGAACCGGTCAGGTTCTAAAGCAAGGTAGAGGTTCATCCAGATCTTTGACCCTGAAGGTTCTACGATGCACCTCGCACCGGTCATATTGAAGCAGCGCCTCTATATGGGCTTTGGTCCCGTACCCCTTGTGTTTCTCAAAACCGTACTCGGGATATTTCCTTGCCATCTCTATCATCTCTCTGTCATGTGTCACTTTTGCCAGGATACTTGCTGCACTCACTTCCTCTATCTTGCTGTCAGCCTTGACCATGGTGGCAATGTTGTCAACACCGAAGGTACTGTTCCCGTCAAAAAGATACTCCGCATCGGGAAGGTGCTTCTGTATACTTTGTAAACCTTCCTGTAAACATTTGGAAATACCTTTTTCATCCACGTCCCTGGCAGAAAAAGTGACAATGTGGTACGCGGCATTTTCAAGTACCAGGGGGTAGAGTGCTTCACGTCTTTTCTCGGTCAGCTTCTTGGAATCCATCAGCCCCTCTACCGGCTTTTTCAATATCACTCCTGCTATGACCAGCGAACCTGCCAAAGGACCGCGCCCTGCTTCGTCTATCCCGCACAACGGTCTCTTTTTCATGCCCCTATCCCCGAGAGCAGCGCAAGAAACGCATCGCCGTAGCGTTCAAACTTCACCTCTCCGATCCCGTGTACCTGCAGCATCTCCTCTTTATCCTGAGGGACCTTCACGCTCAGATCCTTCAAGGTCTTGTCTGAAAAAACGATATAGGGAGGGATCCCTTTTTCCGAAGCGATCTGCGTACGCAGGTCACGAAGTTTATCATAGACCTCCGCATCATAGTCATCAAAATATGTCGCTCTCTTTTTAGGCTCGGCCTTCTGCACGCTCAATCTCTCTTTTTTAAGTTCGATCGTGTGTGCCCCCTTGATCACTTCTATCCCGAAAGGGGTCAGTTTGTAGACCTTGAACTCACCGACTTCCACCGCATTCAGTTCCAGCAGTTTGTCTCCGATCGTCAGCCACTGGGATTTGCTGTACTCTTGACCTATGCCATAGACGGAAAGCCTGTCATGGCCGTTCTGCAGTACCCTTTGCTCTTTGCTTCCTTTGAGTATATCGATCACATAGTGTAAACCGAAGTTCTGCTCCGTACGCAGGATCGTGGAGAGAAGCATACGGGATGCCGTGGTGATATCCACCTTTTCGCTCTCAGGCGCCGTACAGTTGTCACACTTGGTGCCGCACCCCTCGATACGGTCATCAAAATAGGCAGCGATGCTCTGATGCCGGCAATTCTCGGAATTGGCAAAACGCACCATACTGTCAAGCTTGTTGAAGGCGTGCTGTTTGTAAGGCGTCTCCGGCAGGTCTTCGATGAACATTTTCTGCTGTACGATGTCCTGTGCGGAAAAAAGCAGGAGTGTTTCGGAGGCAACACCGTCCCTTCCTGCGCGTCCGATCTCCTGATAATAGTTCTCCAGTGTCTTCGGCATCGTCATATGGACGACAAACCGGATATTGCTCTTGTCTATCCCCATGCCAAACGCGATGGTGGCTACGACGATCTGCACCCTGTCTGCTACAAAGTCCGCATAGGTTCTGTTCTTCTCTTCCGTAGGGAGTCCTGCATGGTAGGCTTTCGCTTCGATCCCTTTGGTCTGCAGGAAATGCGCTACCGCTTCGGTGGATTTACGGGAGAGTGTATAGATGATGCCCGATTCATCTGTGTGAAGCTTCAAAAATTCCATCAGCTGCGCCCGCCCGTCTTTGATGCGGTGTCTTGCATGGATCGTCAGATTTTCACGGAAAAGGGACCCTCTGACACGTTTTGGGTTCTGCAGACCAAGATTGGCGGCGATGTCGCTCTCCACCGCATGGGTCGCCGTGGCAGTAAACGCGGCTATGGGTGTGGTCGCGAACTGCTCCTTCAGCAAAGAGAGACGCCGGTAGTTCTCCCTGAACTCATGCCCCCATTCGCTCACACAGTGCGCTTCATCGATGACAAAAAAGTTGATCGGGAGTTGGTGAAGCAGATTGAGAAAATAGGCATTGGTAAGGCGCTCGGGTGCGACGTAGAGCAGTTTTATCTCCCCGGCCCTCAGACGTGCTTCTATCTTCTGACTCTCCTCCAGATCCTGCATCGAAGAGAGCATCTCAGCGGAGATACCGTTTTCCTTGAGGGCAACCACCTGGTCGTGCATCAGTGCCAGCAAAGGGGAGACCACCACGGTGATCCCCTCCATCAGAAGTGTTGGAAGCTGGTAGCAGAGCGACTTCCCCCCTCCGGTAGGAAGGATCATCAAGACATCCTGCTTCGCCAGAATAGCATCTACCACCTCTTCCTGCAAAGGTCTGAATGCGCTGTGTCCGAAATAGTGTTCAAGGGTTTCTAATTTATTCATACCAGAAGTGTAGCGTGTCTAAGGTCAAAGGGAGGGAAAAGATGTCAAATTGTCATGTTTTTGTAGAAAATGTTACGATTCACATGGTACCGTTGCCAAGGGAAGCGTACCCTTGGAGAGAGGTTTGTCACACTATAGAAAATGCCTTATGCATCTTGACTGAAATATCGTTTTCTTTTGGATTCTTTCAACTGCTTCAGATCTGCGACGATAAAACCATCCAGACAATGATTAAAATCTTTATCGTAGCCAAAGTCAAAGAATTGTACGCCACCCTCTTCACATAGCTCCGAATACTGCTTGAAGAGTGTCGGCACGGAATACCCCATGAACCCCAATTCCTCTTTCAGCGTCCTCATATCGGTCCGGTAGTCATCTCCGGCAAATACTTTTTCACAATGTTTTTGGATCCACTGTACCATTCGGTACGGTGTCTTATGCTCCACCAGTTTTTCCTCAGCGCCAAAATAGGTTTGATAAAAATAGATCATCATCCCCTGTGCCTTTTGATTGAACGTATTGCTAAGGCTCACCGCACCAAAAAGATACTGTATGTCGGGACGACGCTTCAGATAGGCTCCGATACCCTGCCAAAGATAGTCTAATGCCCTGGAGTTCCAGTATTTCGGCTGCACGAAACTTCTTCCGAGCTCTACGCCTCTTTCCAGGTAGGGTTCAAACCTTTCATCATATTTAAAGAGGGTGCTTGTGTAGAGCCCCTCTCTATCAAAGTCCTCCATGATCTCGCTGCATACCCCCAACCGGTAGGCCCCTGCGATCTCTAACGCCTCATCGTCCCAGATCACAAGATGCTTATAATAAAAGTCATACCCGTCTATATCACGTTTTTTACCGCTTCCTTCGCCTACATGACGGAAACTGATCTCTCTCAACCTTCCTATCTCTTTGATCACACAGTTTTCTTTTTCGGATTCATACAGGATGATACTTTTGCCATCCAGGGTCTTCCCCAGGAGTGTGCCGTTCTTCAGTTCGCGTTTAAGCTCGCTTCGTCCCTCTGCCACGGAGATCTCGTTATAGGTGGCAAAGATCGGTTTATGGTTTTTGGATACTTTATAAAGATGTTTTCTTAAAAGTTTCACCGTCTCTCTGCGTGAAACGTTGGGCAGGTTATAGGCGTCAAAAGGAATGGGTTTCCCTATCTTGAAATCTATCACCTTCCCTTTCGCTTTGAACATCTCATGCGGAAGTGTCGCTGTTGCCAAAGAACGGTTGATCATCGAAAGCAGATAAAAGTTCTTAGAGTTCTTTGCTTTGATATAGACAGGGAGTATGGGGGCCTGCATCTTCGAAGCGATCTTTAAAAATCCGCTTTTCCATGGGGTATCCTTGATACCATTGGGTCTTGCTCGGCTGACCTCACCGGAAGGGAAGATAATGACTGCCTGTTCTTCTTCCAGCGCCTGATAGATGTTTTTCACGGTCTCCCTGTCCATTTTCCCATGGATATTGTCAACAGGAATGATGATGTCTTTGAGGTTGTCAAACTGAGACAAGAAGGAGTTTGCCACGATCTTGATATCCTTTCTTACATCTTTAAGCAGATGTATCAGTGCCATCGCATCCAATGCACCCAGGGGATGGTTGGCAATGATGACCAAACGTCCATACGAAGGAATACGCGCAAACTCATTGGTCTTCAACCCCACAGAGATATCAAAATAATCCACAATGGCTTCCACATAGGAGAACGTATCTTTATGGGCATTTTCTGCCATGAACGTATTGATCTGATTTTCATGAAAAAGACTTTTCAACGCACTGAACATCACTTTTTTTGCTAGTTGGGGAAATGAGTCAATGGCGGGGTAGTGGTGTGTCATATAATTTTCTACACTTAATTGCATTAGGCGATCCTGTATGTTTGGTTCAATTCATTGATCAAATGTTGATGTACTGCTTTCAGAAATGAACGTTTCATCTTTCATCAACGTCTCCACTTGATTGATGACGAATTATAAATTTTGATGATTACAATTTTATTACAGGTGATTACATTTCGATTACAGGGGACATCTCCATATGGTTCTTTCGGTGGGGGAAGAGTAAACTTTATAAAGTATGAAGGGATGACATAGATAACGCTCATGCGTATATCTGAGAAGAGATGTCCGGGGAAAGACTATATAAAATTGGTTTCATTTCAGTAACATGCTGCGTTACCAGCTTGTAACGGGTTGACTGTACTATGCCGCCATGAATTTACTTATAAAGACACCGCATACAAAACACTATGAACTATTTATATCAGCGCTTATTTTTACGCTGATCCTGGTGACACACTATCCCTTTCATAAAGCCATTATCCTGATGCTTGAGTTTATCGTTGTGATAGAAGTGGTGAAAATGATCTCTGATTTTGTGGTAAAGCGAAAGCTGCGCCTTAGGTATGTGATCGATGTATTCATCGTATTTTTGATCAGGGATGTCGTGATCCTGGTCACCAATCCCAAAAAAGAGTTCGAGGAGATCCTCTTTTTGCTTTTTGTGATATTGATCTTTTTCATCTTTAGGGTAATGACGCTAAAGTTTTCACCTAGCCTCATCTCAAAAATGGCAAAAGGCTCCTATCATAATCAATGAAAATTATATCCTACACCCCATACAGGATGAAAATAATTCTGTTCATTGTTTGGGTCTATTTTGTTTTTAAGTCGATTAATAGCGACATTGACCGCATTGTCATTCACTTCTGATCCATCTGCGCCCCATACCTCATCACGGAGAAAATCCCTTGTCAGTGCCTGATCGATATGTTTCATAAAAGTGTACAGTAGCTTAAACTCAAGGTTGGTAAGCGTGACAGTCTCTCCATCGACAGTAAGTACTTTCTTCACAAGATCCATACTGAGATGCTTATACTTGATACGTTCCTGTGTCTGTAGAATACCTGAACGTTTAAGCAGGGCATTGACCCTGAGTATCAATTCTCTTGGAGAAAAAGGTTTATAAATGTAGTCATCTCCCCCTGCGGCAAAGCCTTCTTCAAGGTCAGAATCTTTGTCTTTAGCCGTGAGAAAGATCACAGGGATATCATACCCTGATTCACGCAAATGAGTAATAAATTTACAGCCTTCCATTCCTGGAAGATTACGGTCAGTGATAATAAGAGAAGGGTTTTCCTCATCTAAAAACCGTTCTACATTTTCTGTAGAGAGAAACCCGGTAACACTGTATCCTTCTTTGCCTAGATGATACTCTACGAGTTCTAAGATATCTTCTTCATCTTCGATGACAACTATTTCTATATTTTCATTTTGCATGTATGAATTATAACATACACTTGAAATTTATATCCTGCTTTTTCTCAAACGATCCGATCTCTTATTTTATAAATATCTTTAGATGATTCATGGTCTCCTGGAACCTGAGGAAAATGCCGAAGCTATTGAAATTTATATCCTATACCGCGAACAGGAACGATATACTCTTTATCCTCACGGGGGTCGATTTTTTTCTTTAGTCGATTGATGGTAACATTGACTGTACGTTTTTGAGTAGTCTCACTATCATTCCAAATATTTTGGAGCAGATATTCTCTTTTAAGCACTCTGTTTTTATTTTTTATAAATAGACTGAGGAGTTCAAATTCCAACTTTGTCAGTTCTACCTCATTGTTGTCAATATAGGTCATTCGAGTGTTAAGGTCCAAGACAATATCTCTGGCTTCAAGCCTCTCCTGTTCCATGGAATATGTGCGTCTGAGTATCGCTTTGACACGATAGAGCAACTCTTTCATATTAAAAGGTTTGCGCAAATAGTCATCTCCCCCAAACAGAAACCCCTCTTCTATCTCCTCATCTGTAGCCTTTGCGGAGACGAACATCACAGGGGTTGTCATCCCTTTATGGCGAAGATAGCTGATAAATTCACTCCCCTCGATCTGGGGAAGCGTACGATCCACAAGCAAGAGATCAACGCCCTCTTCCAGCATAGCTTCAGCGTCCTTTATGGAAGTCAGCCCGATAACCCTATATCCCTCTTTCATCAGATAAAATTTTTCCAGCTCCAATAGATCTTCATTGTCTTCAATAATCAGAATGGTTGCGATTGGGTCAATACTGCTATCCACTGCAAAGCCTTTTTTATCTAGATCGCTCTTCATTCATTAGAACTGGTAAGAGGCAGAGAAGTCAAAAGTCGTACCTGTTTGAAATTCTTTCGTTATCATGTCTCCCTGCTTCCAAATAATTTTGTCATCCAGAAGGTTACCTGCTTTGAATTTAAATGAATAATCACCCATTTTTTCTATCCATACCAGGTCAAGTAAGTGCGGAGGCACCTCATAAGTGTCCGGATAGATATATTCACCATCTATCACCCCCACTTTTTTGATGCGTTCACCCATCATATTATATGAAAGGTTCACAATTCTGTCACTTACCTCATAACCAAAGGTAAGATTGACAATAGTAGGCGAAAGCCCCTGAAGTTGTCTACTATCACTGCTGAGCACACCAACCTGTTCGTCTTGGAGTGTTACCTCTGACTCTGTATAAGTAAAGTTTCCAGAGAGGTAAAAATCGGCCAACTTGTTATGAAGAAAATCGAGATTTTTACGCCCGTCTATCTCAATACCATACAAAATAGCTGAATCAGAATTGACAAATGAGTAGATAGGCAAAGAAGAACTAGGCAGCTGCACATCTTCAATCGGTTTATCTAGATATTTGGCAAAAACCCCTGCTTTGATATTCTCTGTGTCAGAAATGTAATGGCTGTATTTCAGATCAAAGTTATAGATCTCTGTATTTGTAAGATCTGGATTACCCATGACGGTAGCTACCTCATAAGGGTGAACATATATCCCGTCTGTAAACTCTCTAAGATCCGGCGTGATATATGTTTTTGAAAGTGCCAAATCCACATGATTGTTCTTATCATATTTATATTTAACCGTAATACTAGGATAGAGATCATTTACAACAAGTGACTCTGGAACCTTTTGAATTAAATTCCTTAAGGACATATCCGGGTTTTCTCGATCTTCTTTGTATTGGTAGATCGTTTGCGTAAAATCTACATACCTGGCACCAGCAAAAATTTCAAGACTATCGTACGGTTTTATGAAAAGGTTGACATAATATTCTGCTGTATCTACGGTCGCATCAAAATAATCAGCTGCAGTAAATAGGGGAGAAACACGGTAAGGCATCTCATTGTAAGGGATGTCGTTACGAACATATTCATAATATATCGATTCTATGTCGCCTGTTATTTCCGTGGTATCTGCTATATTTTCCTTATACGGACGCAAGTAAAATTTATTTTGCCTGGAAACTCTGTCTTTCGTGCTAATGTTAAGACCCACATCTATATGGTCTTCATCGCTAAAGATATTGGTATAGAATTTGTTTTTCGCATAGGCTGCATAAAGTTCATCCTCTGATTCCAGTCTTGTCCCGATACTGTTGGCACTAAATGGATCTAAAAATGTTACTCCATCCAGCTCTTCATAGGCATAATAGAAGTTATTTGGCTGATAAAGCCTTGCAGTAGCACGTTCTGCACCAAATTCAAACGCAGACTTTTTGTTGAAAAGTTCATAATTTATCTCTGCATTGATCTGATCAGCACTAAGCTCTCTTTCTTCCCAGTCAAGATAATATTTTATCAAATGCGCATTGTTCGAACCCATAATACCATCAACTATACGGGTGCTCTGCAGCGCCGTTCTTGTGAAAAG
>NZ_DATCSP010000081.1:0-32099 GCF_036568385.1 Sulfurovum sp.
GTCATACATTTCGCCATTTTCAATTTCCGCTTCCACTCCGACCTGACAGGCTTGCAGAATGGTGTCAGGTGCTTCGGTGCGTGAAGCCCAGTCATCTTCGGGAACTTCGATGCCGTATTTCTCGAACAGAGGCAGCAGGGCATGAATATGCCGGGTCTCTGCCTCGATGATATTAATGAACGGGCGTATATCGCCGAATTTATTGATCACATGTTGATAGGTCGCGCGTGCCTTGTATTCATCATTGATCGCTTCTACAAGTACATCTTTTATAGTTTCTGACATAGTATTCCTCCTGTAAATTGTTCCCCTGATCATTGGTTGGGGGAAGATATTGATTTTCCTATTATCAGTATACCTAAAATGACCGATCTATGCTAAAAGTATCTAAGTTTTTTTATAATGAGAAATCAAAAATCCGATAGCGGGTTTTTATTTGTCTCCAGTAGCTTGTTATGCGTTTAGTATCTCTTGATCAGTGAGTTCTTCGCCCATCCAAAGTTTCACATCCCGCGCTCCGGCACTCAAAGCAAGTTCTTGTAGGACCTTTTCTTCAACGTCAGACAATGTCTCATCTATCAATTCAAGAGGATGCATGATGGCTATTGGTCTCAACCAACTCTCCTGAAGATATTTGAATGCTTGTTTCAGAAGCTTTTCCGCTACTTCAAATTCACCAACTAAAAGGTGTTTGCTGGAAAAAGGTGTGTCCGCATCAAGTGAAACGCCTTTACCGGAATTGGCACATCTGACTATGAAAGAGTTTTCTCTTATTTGTACATAAAAAGTTTGTGTCTTGAACTTTGACAACACGAAGCTTCCTTTTTGCATAACGATTTATTCGGGGAACATAGTAATTTTTAATAGTATCAGTATACCTAAAATGTACGTTCCCTCTAAAAGTATCTAAATTTCTCTTGTTCCCTCTCTCCCGAGTGGGAACGCGCCCTGACTTCAACGGAAGAAGTGCCCTTGGGGTGCATACTGAACATAATCAGGGAGAAGATTAGAATAAGATTAGCATTACCTAACCCCAATACTCATATAATTAGATATGGTAATTAACTGCAAAATTTATTAAATCAATTATCTCGTCGTCAATTATTTGATTACATTGGTTCTCTCGCTCTTGATATAGTGATTGCCGTACACGTTCACTGTATAAATATGGATGATCTAGTTTAAATAATTCAATAGTTCTTAAACCTTTATCAGTTTTTGCAAAAATTAACACTTTATCAGTAAAATCAATGTGATCAGGTACATTATCCAAAATAGGATGTACGATATTAAATTCACAATTACTATATATAGAATTAAATGTACTAATAGTATTGTGGGTTCCTTTTAAAGGTCTATTACAATCACTACATGAAATTAATAAATTGTATGGTTCAAACGTATATTGTGGATATCGATCCTTATTAGCAAAATGTTCACGATCTCCATCATAGTGCGTCCTTGTATCAATATTTTTCATGCAATATACACATTTGTCATTTTGGATTAATAAAAGTCTAATTTTCATCTCCTTTTTTAGACTCTTCATACTTGCATCATTATTATATGCACTCCAAGATTCTTGTTGAAGTTTTGTAGGATTATTCAAACTATTTAAATATGCTAGTTCTAAAGGTAAAAATTCTAAAGCAGTATCTAAATTTAACATATTTAATTTTCCTGGAGATACTTTTTTATTTTTTCAGACAATTTGTATAATGGATCATCTTCATGAAAAACTACATCTTTAATATTTTCATAACTTTTCATAATTTTTTTCTTGTCTGTCGGATCATTCTTTGAAATTAGACTAAAAACGGTTTGTAAATCTTTCTCTAAATAATAATTATTCACTGTTCGAGTATTAAAAATACGATATAAAATATTTTCTGCTGACCAACTGAACGTATCATCTTTAATATTTTCTACTGATTTATCTTTATGTATAGTAAAAATATTAGTCTCATCTTTGTGCAAACCAGACACCATAAAGTGAGAATGTGTAGCAATTATTACATGAATATTTTTATATCCAGACAAAATTTGTTTTAAATGAAAATTATATTTTATTTGCCAATTAGGATGCAAACTTATTTCTGGTTCATCTATAACTATTATGGAGTTGTTTTGTACATTAGCTAAAATATGTAAAGTTATATAAAGAAGGTTCTTTTCTCCAGAACTTAAAGACTCAGAATCTACTTCACTATCTTTTTGACTTATTTCAATAGTTGAAGGATCTAGTAAACCAGCAAAAATCATATTTTTAACAATTTTGTATTTTTTATATGATGCTTCAGTTTCTCTAAAATCAATGACTAATTCAGTAAAAACTTTACTTGTATTTGTTTTGCTACGCTCATTTTTTACTTCTTGAATATACTTTAACATATCGGACTTCTCTTGCTCAGTAAGTAGTGAAATGTTTTTATTTGCATACTTTGATTTTTTGTGTATTGTATTCATTCTCATATTAATTGTTCTCATGGTTATTTTTTTAGTTACCATACTCTTTAATATATAATCAAACTTCATTTTCACTATTGGCTCATAACCCAGTAGCTCAAAAGTCTGGACAACTTTATCTCTAAAACTTTTTTCTACTACACAGTCAAATAAAATACTTCTTATTTTTTTGTTTACAGATCCTGAAAAAATTGCATTTGCAGCACTTCTGATCCCTAAGTATTTATATACTGAATTTTCATTATCTTCATGTGATTGATAGGTAAACTTGTCTTCTGCTAAAAATGTTAAAGCCAATATAGATTGAGGTACTAGAATATTTTTCCAACTTGTACCTTCACCTAGAGTATAGGTTTCTTTATTTTTTTTTATATTAAAAACTTTTCCATCTAATTCATAAATAATATGATAATAATTTAATCGTTTACGTTTAGAAGAATGCTTATTTTGTTCACTCATTATATCTCGAAAAATATCAATCAATTTTACAAGTGACATACTCTTTCCTGTGCCATTTGCACCAATAAGTATAGAAAAAATAATATTTTTATCCATTTTATCTGTAGAAAAATTAAAATCAGTGTTGTTTTTTTCATCAAATGAAATTTTATGTAATCTAAACGACATGTTCCTCCGCCTTTTTTTAATCTAGAAGTGATTTTGCTTTACTCGCAGATTCTTTCCATGTAGCATCTACAACTACTATTTCAGGTAGTTTTTTCTCTACTGTTTCATACTTATTTTTATGTCTAAATACAGTCTTGACTTTTTTCATGTCTTTAGGGTCAAGTAAAATAATTAAGAAAAAACTAATAATTGTCTTTTCGGCTTTATCATAAATAGGTAATTGTGTCTCATATCCATGAAGAAGTCTATTGGTTGATAGTTTCAATTCAACGTTTACTTTTGTATCAGCACCTTGACTTATTTTAAAATCTACAGGACCTCTACCTGCATCACTTTCAGGGCTTAAATCAAGATTGTTTGCCTCACAATATGATTGAGCAATAGCCAAAAATAGCATTTGTGCAAACTTTTCATTTTTATGTGTTCCATCACTATTATGAAAAAATTTAAATAATCCATTGTTTTCAATTAACAATTGATACTTATTACATATTGTCGCAACAGTTTCCTTGACTGACATTTTCTTGTCCAGAGATAGAGGAAAGTCAGCACTAAAGTTGTGTGCTAGATCTTTCCAGATAAACTCGCCGGTAGAATCTTCTATAAAATCATATGAAGTATTAACCTTAACTTTAATTAATTTAACTAATTCTTTAGCCAAAGCAGGCTCTTTAACGATAAGTCTTTTGAGTTGCTGCTTACTTATCTTATTACCTGCTTCCATTCCTTGGGCAATAATCATATTCACTCTATTTCTAAGTCCTTCATTATGTGCACAAACAATGCTAATATCATCACGGTCTATCGCCATAGGTAAAGCTACAATAAATTCTTCTGGGATGAAAACTACGGGTTCACTTTTATGATGTGGAACATTATATACTACACCGCCATATTCATATACTTTGGTGGGTATTTTTAACTTTACTGCCATACTTTCTGTATACATAAAAAATTCCTCAGCTAGTATAGATAAAAGCATATCACTTATTCTATCTGCTCCTATTCCCTCTTCTAATAGTCCAATTAATTCAAAAATCTCAGGGTCTTCTATTCCTGCAGCAACAATTTCCGAAGCACCTTTAGTTAATTGTTCTGCTAGTTTTTCTCCTATGCCAGAACCTTTTTTCCCTGATTTTGAATACCCAAGGCCTGCATGAGCTATCTCATGAAAAACAAACTTTTTAACGGTTTCTCTATAAAATCTATCACCTTCAACTTTAGAAGCTTTGATAAGTTTTACAATGGTTGAAAAATGTTTTTTATATTTCTCATAAGAACTCTCAAACTCAGGTATTAAGGTACCTTGTAACATATGAGGAACAATATAGAAATTTGCATCCCTATCTACAAAACCATTGAACACCCCTAATTTCCTAAAAGCTTCAGCAGAAACACCAAATGCTTCATGGTATCTTGTATGATCACTCATTAATAATCCCTATGATCTCTCTAAAGCTTTCCAGTCCAGCTTCTAAATCATCAATTATCTCATTTGCCAAAATGTCTGGGTCAGGAAGATTGTCTAAATCAGCCAAGCTTTTATCTTTTAGCCAGAAGATATCTAAACTTGTTTTGTCTCTAGCGATTATCTCTTCATAGCTAAACTTTCTCCATCTACCCTCTAGATTTTTTTCACTGTATGTTTCTTTTCTTTGGTGTCTATTGGTTGGGTTATAGCACTTGATGAAGTCTTGTAAATCATCAAGCGTCATAGGGTTTTTCTTTAGTGTAAAGTGGATGTTTGTTCTAAAGTCATATATCCACACCTCTTTTGTCCAAGGCTCTTTACTTGCAGGTTTGTTATCAAAGAACAGTACATTTGCTTTTACACCTGGCTTATAAAAGATTCCAGTTGGAAGTCTGAGTATCGTATGAAGCTCTGTTGTCTTCATCAGCTCTTTTCTCACCGTCTCACCAGCTCCACCCTCAAAGAGTACATTATCGGGTAATACCACTGCGGCTTGACCTGTAGTTTTGAGTAATGTTCGTATGTGCTGTAAGAAGTTTAACTGTTTGTTTGAGCTTGTAGCCCAGAAATCTTGACGATTATAAACCAAATCTTCTTTCTCTTGTTCTCCCTCTTCATTCGTGAAGGTCATTGAACTTTTTTTACCAAACGGTGGATTTGCTAACACATAATCAAATCTTTTTCCTTCATCGGCTATAAGTGCATCATTTGGAGATATGAAGCTCTCTCCATCTATTTCACCGATATTGTGTAAGAAGAGGTTCATAAGTGCCATTCTTCTTGTATTTGCAACTATCTCATTTCCATAGAAAGTTTTGTTTTTGAGAAACTCTTTTTGCTCTCTATCTAGGTCATGATTTTTTACTATGTAGTCATAAGCTGCCAAGAAGAACCCACCCGTTCCACATGCTGGGTCTGTGATAGTTTTATTTGGCTCTGGTCTTACACACTCCACCATAGCTTGGATAAGGCTTCTTGGTGTAAAGTATTGACCCGCTCCGCTTTTGGTATCTTCTGCATTTTTTTCTAAAAGTCCCTCATAGATTTTACCTTTAAGATCGCTTCCAAACATCGACCAGTTTTCACGATTGACCATATCTATGATTTTGTAGAGTTTTGCGGGGTCTTGGATCTTGTTTTGGCTTTTGGTAAATATCTGTCCTAAGATTCCTTTGGCGGTTGAGAGTTCACGAAGAAGCTCACTATAATGTACCTCTAGTTCAGCTCCTCTTTTTTCAGTCAAACTCTCCCATCCAAACCCCTCTGGAATACCCAGTTTTCTATTATAAGGTGGTTTACTGTACTCATCTGCCATTTTTAAAAAAAGCAGATAAGTAAGCTGTTCTAAATAGTCTCCATACCCCACACCATCATCACGGAGCATACTTGCAAACCCCCAAACTTTACTTACTACACTTGATGCATTATTTGATTCGTTCATTATTTATCTCTCTCTTTTTTAATTCTTTTTAGTAACTCTTTGGCACTCTCATATTCTGGATGATTTTTGATATTTTCTAGCTCTTTCTCGCTTAGGAGTTTTCCTTCAAAAGCTTTTTTAAGGATACTTTGTCGTAATGCTTCGGATTTAGCTAGTGAGTTTTCTATGGTCTCTTCTATTTTATCGCAGACACTAAGCCTTGATTCTATTTCTTGGACTATTTGGGCTTGTTCTAATATACTTGGAATAATAACTGGGCAAGGTCCAAAATTTCTGTGTGTCAAATCAGGTTGCCCAGTTCTACCTGATACAAATTTAATATAATTTTGAACTTCGGAAAAAGTCAAATAATACAACAAATATTTTCTTGTAAATATATTTTTGTCATAGTTGATTCTAAAAGTATTATTATGGAAGACACCTCTAAATCCAGTTAATATATCTCCACGACTTTCTCCTGTTCTTGTCACTATTAAATCATGAGGTTCAGCGATTAAACTTTTTTCATCAATTTTAATATGTTCAACATCTGTTTTAAACCCATCACGATAATTCTTTATCCTAAGAATTGGTAATGTGTCTTTTTCTTCTTTCTTTAGTCTTGAACTTTTTGCAATTTGCATACCTTGTTGAAATTCACAAATATTACCTATGGGATAGTAACTCCACGAATTAACACGATTTTTTATTTTATAACCTAAAGAATATTTTTCATTATCTATTTCTTTCAGTGCTTCATCTGCTGTTGGAAGATTGGTTTGTTTTTCTCTCCACTCTTTTGTTAGTTCTCCCTCAAAAGCCTTTTTAAGGACTGCTTGGCGGTAGATTTTAAGTTTTGCCTTTGCGGTTTCAAGGTTTACCACTGCGTTATCAAGCTCTGAGAAAAGTTGCTCTATTTTTGCAACGATTTCTTTTTGTTCAAGAGTGGGAACAATAGGAAATGAATAATTCCAAAGTAAATCTGGATTTACATGTGGAGTTCCAGTTCCTTTTGCATTGGTATTTATTTCTAAATATTTTGATTTCAAGAAATAGTATGCAAAGTGGTTTTCAATCATTGGTAAATTGATTTTAACCAATGTGCTTCCAATCGTACCCGCTACTGCTTTTCCTACTAATCCTGATCTTGAACCATCCCATACCATTAAAAAATCATCTTCTGTGCAAAAGTTACATTTTACTCCATCAGTATATGAATCAAATATATGTTTTTCAAATCCTTGAATATCTACATAAGGATATTTAAACTCTTCAGTTTGTGTTTCGGATTGATTTTTCGGTTTTTTACCTTTTTCGGATATTGCAAAATCACCTAATCTTTCAATAATCCAGTCTTTTCTCTTTATTTCTAATTTCATTAAGCCGCCAATGCTTCATTGAGTTCATCTATAATTTTATTCATCTCTTCTCCAAATAATTGCCACATCTTTCCTCGCCCACCTTGTGCATCAAATGGGGTATAGTCTAAGTCATCAATCTCTACATGTAAGCTTGTAGCGATATGCTCTTTTATCATCCGTAGCCACTTCATCTGTTCGGCACTATATTTTGGACTATTTCCTTTATGTTTTTTAAACACCCATTCTTGAAAGTTTTTATCTATTGTTAGGTCATAACCAGTAAGTTTTGCATCCAGTCCAGTTAGTCGTCTTAATATAGATACTAGAGCAATAATCTCATTTTTAGGACTTTGAGGGGTTGTCTCTTCTAATTGTCTATACGCTTCCCATACTTGAAGAGGAGCTAAATATGGTTTATTTGCTTTAATGTTTTCAAGCAACTCTTTCACCATCTTTGAAGTAAGCTCTCTTCTTCTATGTGGTTCATTGTAGAAGATTTTAAGTGCTATTATCTCATCTTTATGCTCTTCTATGTAAGCTTTAAATTTTGTGATGATTTCATTTGCTTTATCGGTTGAATCTTTATCCCAATCTGCTACAAGTACGGTATCAAGATTTACAACATCTATGATTTGTTCATGCACGCGACGAACATTTTCAAGGTATTCGTTCAGCTTACCGCTAAAGGTAGTTTGTACCTCTTTTATAAGCTCTTCTTGTGAACTTTTTTCTATCTCATCCGGGTCATAAACATTTAATAAGTCTTTGATGATGGTATTGATAGTTTTCCCACCGCTAAGCTCAGTGATTTTCTCTTTTTCATCTGGGCTAATTTGACGATCAAGTCTTATAAGTCTATTTGCAAGTGAGCTAAAAAGGTCTTCATCTGTTGCACCCATAAGAACTGCACCTAGCAAATCTTTCATAGGTACAGAAGGTTTTCTCTCTAGTGGTCTTGAGTCTGTTTTTTTTGATTTTTCAACACCTACAGCATCTACAATAACAAAGTGGGTTTTGTTTTTTGCGGTTTTTGTGACCTGCTGGAAATCATCACTGTTAATAGTCCTGCATCCTCGTCCCTTCATCTGTTCATAGTAATTACTACTTTTCACATCTCTCATAAACATGACAACTTCAAGTGGTTTAATGTCGGTACCCTGAGCTATCATATCTACAGTTACAGCAATTCTCGGATTGTAGTTATTCCGAAATCGGTTGATGAGAGATTTTGGATCTTCATCTGTCTTGTACGTTACTTTTTTGCAAAAATCATTGCCCTCTCCAAACTCTTCACGAACGATTTTGATGATGTCATCTGCATGAGAATCAGTTTTGGCAAAAATAAGCGTTTTCGGTACTTCCATCTCACCCTTTTCATCCATTCTATTTGGAAATATTTTTGGTAGGTTTTCTTTGTAAGCCTTAATGATATTTCTTATCTGGCTTGGATTAACGATATCTTTGTCTAGCTTATTTGGAGTATAGGATTCCTCTTCTTCAGTTTGCTCCCATCTTTTCCGACGACTGAGTTTTTCTCGTTTTTCTATCAGTTCTTTAGCCTTGATTACAGCACCATTTTTTGTGATCTCTGTTTCTATAATAAAGACATCATAAGGTACATTTACCCCATCGATGACAGATTCATCATAAGTATATTCGCTTACAACATTTTCATTGAAAAAACCAAAAGTTCTTTTGTCTGGTGTTGCAGTAAGTCCTATGAGAAAAGCATCAAAGTAATCAAGTACTTGTCTCCATAAATTATAGATTGACTGGTGGCACTCATCTATTACAATAAAGTCAAATGTTTCTATCGGGTTTTTTTGATTATAAACTACAGGCAGTGGCTCTTTGGGTTTCCAGTTTGATTCATTCGGGTTCTCTTCTTCTGCCTTTTCATCCAGATCTTCACCTTTTAAGATTGAGTAGAGTCTTTGAATGGTACTAATACAGACTTGTGCATCACTTGCTATATAGCTTGAACTAAGTTTTTGGACATTATAAAGCTCAGTAAATTTTCTATTGTCATCTTGTGGGACAAACTTCATAAACTCTTGTTCTGTTTGTTCACCAAGATTTCGTGTATTGACTAAAAATAAGACTCTTTGAGCTTTTGCAAATTTGAGAAGCCTGTAGACAAAAGAAGCTGCTGTAAATGTTTTACCCGCTCCAGTTGCCATTTGGATTAATGCTCTTGGTTTATTTTGCCTAAATGAGTTTTCAAGATTTTGAATAGCTTTTATTTGAGCAGGTCTAAACCCATCAGCTTCAAGCTCCGGGATATCAAAGAATCTTCCTCTTAGTGTTTTTTCTTGTTTTGACCAATTTAGTAGAGTTTGTGGTGTATGGAAGCTAAATACTTCCCTTGCTCTTGGTTTTGGATCATTTAAGTCTGTAAATCTTGTAAGAATTCCCGTACTTTCATAGACAAATCTTAGCGGGTCGTTGTTGAGATATTTGAGTTTGGCTTTAGCATAACCGACCGACTGTTCCTCAACAACCGATATATTGTATGCAGCCTCTTCTTTTTTAGCTTCTACGATACCTACCGGTTTTCTATCAACAAAGAGTACATAATCTGCCGGTCCAACATCCGTTTGATACTCTTTGATCGCAATGCCTAAAGATTCATTCCAATTTATCTTTTTAGCACTCTGAATAGCCCAACCTGAATCGCTAAGAAGTTTATCTATTTTATCTCTTGCTATTTGCTCTGGATTTTGGTTTATCTCGTACATACTATTCCCTACACGATACACTTTAATCTTATACTTGAATCTTAAAAATTTATTAAGTTACTTATTCTAGCCTAAAGAAGCATAGAGATAACAATAAAACGAAAATTAAAAGCACTCTATGCTTTTTACCGACAATTTTCAGACTCAATCCTTCAAATATGTCTGTCAATGAGAGACCCATTTCTCTTTCCCCAGTTACCCTCTATCAATTAAAGCTACTCACTGTCATGTCCAGATAAAAGCACACTAAAGTTATATATTTTTATTAATATTTTATATATATAGGACATTTCTGATATACTCTACATATTATATATACCGCAACAGAAGTACGCTTTGCCCATTACCGTTTATATTACGATAAGAAAGGATCTTCATGATGAATGACTATAAAAACCTTAAAGAGCACTACAGGTTCACACCGGAGGAAGAAGAGATCTTAAAATCGCTGCAGCCCAAAATGGCAGCCGTGGCAGATATTTTCATGAATGAATTCTATGATTATATCTGGGGGTTCGGCAAGACGGCACAGTTCCTGAAAAACAAAGAGATCATCGAGAACCACAGAAAAAAGATCAAAGAGTGGTTCATCCATCTGTTCAACGGAAAATATGACCTGCAGTACTTTCTGTACCTCTACAAGATCGGTGAAGTCCATATGAAGATCGGGTTGCCGACGCATTATGTCAATTCCGCTTTTACCTTTGTCAGAACGTTCGTGCTCAAGCACATCGAAGATGACTACGCGAACAAGAAAGAGCACATCAAGGTCATCAATGCCATTGAAAAGATCATAGACATGAACCTTGACTCTTTGACCAGTTCCTACAGGGAAGAAGAGCTGGGAAGATTTCTCTCTCTGTCCAAGATCGAAAAGAAGATGCTGACCGGATTGAAAGAGTTCAACTCCTATATCAACTATTTTTTGGCGGGCGCACTGGCCATCGTCGCGTTTTTTGCGATAGGACTTTTCTTATATGACATATACCTGTTGTTTTTTACCGACATGAAGATAGAAGAAGGCATCTTGACCGTACTGGGAAGCCTGCTTGTCCTCTGGGCGACCATCGAGCTGATCCATGAAGAGATCAACCACCTTCAGGGCAAAGGCTTTGCCATAGGGGCGTTCATCATGCTGGCCATGGCAGCACTGATCAGAAAAGTGCTGATATACTCCCTCTCTTCCGAAAAAGGGCAAGAGCTGCTCACGATAGGCGGAGTGATCGTCGGACTGGCCATTGCCTACTGGCTGGTGGGGGCAAAGAAAAAACAACTCCGGTACTGACAAAAGAGATTCTTTTTCGACGCCATAAGGTATCAGAACTCCGGCTAGGCGCTGACTGTCATCTGCACATACAATACACACATGTGTGCTAGCATAGACAAAAGCGATAGGAAAAAGAACGATGAAAGAGACCCGCAAAGATGTCGTCTGCGGCATGGATGTTTCAGAGGATTCCCCATACCAAAGCACCTATCATCATAAGAACTACTATTTCTGCAGCGAACAGTGCAAAAGCAAGTTCGATACCTCGCCCGAGACCTACCTGGAACCCAAAAAGAGTGAAGATATAAAAAACTGTCCTGACGGCAGCTGTGACATCGACCCCGGATTTACACAATACACCTGCCCCATGCATCCGGAGATCATACAGGACGGACCGGGAAGCTGCCCCATATGCGGCATGTCGCTGGAACCTGTGATGGCAACGGCGGAAGAGGATGACGGTGAGCTCAAAGCGATGACACGGCGTTTCTGGTTCTCTGCCTTCCTGGCGCTTCCTCTTTTTATGCTGGCGATGACCGCAGATATGATGCCCTCGCTGCTTCCGAAGGGTCTGTCCATCAAGACCCTGTACTGGATAGAGTTCTTCCTCGCGACACCCGTAGTGCTCTGGGGCGGATGGCCGTTCTTTGTAAGGGCCTGGCACTCCGTCAGAACATGGAACCCCAATATGTTCACGCTCATCGCGCTCGGTGTCTCGGTCGCATGGACCTACAGTGTCGTGGCCCTGCTTTTCCCTGCCATCTTCCCGCCGCAGATGCGCTCGGTCGATGGGACGGTGCACGTCTACTTTGAATCGGCAGCGGTGATCACGGCACTGGTACTGATGGGGCAGGTTCTGGAGCTTCGGGCACGATCAAAGACCAATGAAGCCATCAGAATGCTGCTCAGCCTTGCACCCAACACTGCCACGCTGATCCATGCTGACGGATCGGAAACAGTGGTCTCCAGAGAAGCGGTCAAGGCAGGCGACAGACTGCGCATCCGTCCCGGAGAAAAGATACCCGTCGACGGCGTCGTCGTGGAAGGGTCCAGCCATGTGGATGAGTCCATGGTGACGGGTGAACCTCTCGCCGTCAAAAAAGAGGCAGGCATGAAGCTGATCGGCGCCACGATCAACGGAAGCGGGACGATCGTCATGGAGGCAGAGAAGATCGGTGCAGACACCCTGCTCTCGCAGATCATCGACATGGTCGCGAGGGCGCAGCGCTCGCGTGCACCCATACAGAACCTGGCAGACCTCGTCTCTTTCTATTTCGTACCGGCCGTGGTGCTTATTTCCATCTTTACCTTTGTCATCTGGTATCTCGTCGGACCGGAACCGAAACTGGCCTATGCCCTGGTATCGGCCGTGGCAGTGCTGATCATAGCCTGTCCCTGTGCACTGGGCCTGGCAACGCCTATCTCGATCATGGTGGGTACGGGGAAAGGCGCTTCCAACGGCGTGCTGATCAAAAATGCCGAAGCCCTGGAAATGATGGAAAAAGTAGGTACGGTGGTCGTCGACAAAACGGGAACGCTGACAGAGGGAAAACCGAAACTTGTGGCCATAGAGACACTCGGGAAGATAGAGAAGAACGACCTGCTGCAGCTGAGCGCTTCCCTTGAGCATGGAAGCGAACACCCTATCGCGCTGGCCATCATGGAAGAGGTCGAGGAGCAAAAGATACCCCTGCTCGAGGTACAAGCGTTTGACTCCATTACCGGTCAGGGGATCAAAGGGATCGTCAATGGGCATCAGATGGTGATAGGGAACATCCATCTGTTCGGCTCCTTGGAGATAGAGACAGAAAAGGTGAAAGAGAGAGCGGAAACCTTCCGGAAAGAGGGAGCTACCGTCGTACTGGTCGCCATAGAGGATGAGATCGCCGGCCTGATCGCGGTGGCGGACCCCATCAAAGAGACCACGCAGAATGCGATAGAAGCACTGCACAAAGAGGGGCTGAAGGTCGTGATGATCACCGGGGACAACCTGACCACAGCCAACGCGGTGGCCGGAAAACTCGGCATCGATGAAGTGCATGCGGATGTACTGCCCGAAGGCAAAGCGGACATCATCAGAACGCTGCAGGAACAAGGCGGGATCGTCGCCATGGCCGGGGACGGCATCAATGATGCCCCTGCCCTGGCCCAGTCCCATGTGGGCATCGCCATGGGGACAGGGACGGATGTTGCGATGGAGAGTGCGGGGATCACGCTGATCAAGGGTGACCTCGGAGGCATCGTCAAAGCTAGAAGACTGAGCCGTGCCACGATGAAGAACATCAGACAGAACCTCTTTTTCGCTTTCATTTACAACACGTTGGGCGTGCCCATAGCTGCTGGTGCGCTCTACCCTTTCTTTGGCATACTGCTCTCTCCGATGATCGCTGCCACCGCGATGAGCTTCTCCTCCGTTTCGGTGATCGTCAATGCCTTGCGGTTGAAAAAAGAGACCCTTTAGCGCGTCGGTCCCCTGCCTCCGGACCACGCTCGCAGAGTGCTTCGGCACAGCTACACACACATTACACGGAATCTTCTTACCATAGACAAAAACAGCTACTCTTAACGAGTAAAGAAAGGATTTAAAATGACACATACATTAATGGACCTGCCTTTTGAACTGGATGCTTTGGAGCCGTACATTTCCAGAGAGACACTGGAGTACCATCATGGCAAGCACCATGCCGCCTATGTCAATAACCTGAACAGGCTGATCGAAGGGACAAAGTTCGAGAAGATGGTCCTTAAAGATATCATCAAGTCTGCCGATGGCGGCATCTTCAACAATGCCGCACAGGTCTATAACCATGACTTCTATTTTAAGGGGCTGTGCAGGGACAAGACCACACCCTCCAAGAACCTTCTGAAACTAATAGACAGAGACTTTGGTTCCATGGAAGCCTTTAAAGAGACATTCTTGGAGCGTGCAGCAGGCCTGTTCGGATCCGGCTGGCTATGGCTCAGCATAGACAGTTCAGGCGATCTGCTGCTGGAGTCCCTGTCCAATGCACAAAATCCGCTCGTGACAGGAAATACCCCTCTCATGACCTGTGATGTCTGGGAGCATGCCTACTATATAGACAACAGAAATGCCAGACCTGAATATCTGAAAAAGTGGTGGGACATCATCAATTGGGATTTTGTTTCCAAAAACCTTGAGGATTTCACCTACTCACGCCACGGTACCCTGGACCCTTGCAGTGATGACAGTGAGGAGTGTAAAATATAGCGTGTTCGGAAAGATCGAACACCGCAATAGAGAAAGGAGCTATCATGAAAACGACCAGAAGAGATTTCTTTAAATATATGTCTTTACTTGGTCTGGGCACCATTTATACTACACCACTCTATGCAAAGAGTACAAAAGAGACCGTACAATACCAAAGTACGCCTAAAGATGGACAGAAATGCAGCGAGTGCATGCATTTCATACCCGAAACCAATGAATGCAAGACCGTAGAAGGAAACATCGACCCCGAGGGGTGGTGCACGATCTATTTTAAAGACCCGAAATACAAAGAACCATAGAAGACGCCAATATGGCGCAGTGATCGATGTGTAACAGTGGTTACCTGTGTTTTTCGTAAGGAGGTTTCAGTATGACGTTGGAAGAGTTGAAACAGTATGACGGACAGAACGGAGAGAAAGCATACATCGCCTATAAAGGAAAAGTGTATGATGTCACCGAAAGCCCTCTGTGGAAGAACGGCATACACCAAAATATGCATAGAGCGGGACAGGACCTGACCGAGGTACTGAAAAACGCACCGCACGGCGAAGAGGTCTTTGCCCGCTTCGACGTTGTCGGCACACTCGATCAGAGCGAGACACGTGATCAGAGCGATAAGCACATAGAAAAGCGCTTTGACTGGGTCGCATGGTACCGCAAATACCATCCCCACCCCATGCTGGTTCATTTTCCGATCGCCCTGCATCTCTTTGCCGCAGGGGCTGACCTGATCTTTCTCTTCCATCCGACAGCCGCATTTGCCGCAGCTGTATTCTATACCTTCTTTGTCGCAACCGTGATGGGCGCCATAGCGATGCTCCCCGGTCTTTTAAGCTGGAAGATCAATTACAATCTTGCCTTGGCCCCTGTTTTTATCATCAAAATTACAGTTTCCCTGCTCACCCTCATCCTCGGCATCATAGGGATCTTCGTCTACCTTGATGACCCCGAAATGGTCTACGGGACAAGCTTTGAAAGCATGCTTTACCATGGTATCGTGCTTTTGACCGGTCTTGCCGTCATCATTCTGGGATATTACGGCGGCAAGATCACCTGGCCCGACAGGGAGTCATGATGAAAGAGACCAAGGTCCCGTTCCAGGCGGATATCTCCAAAGCACCGGTAAAACTTCCCAAGAACAACCAAGAGGAGCATACAGGTACGCACAGCATTTCTTTTCTGATAGGAGGTGCCGCAGGGACAGGGATCATGACACTGGAAAATGTCCTGAGCGATGCCTTCAGGCGGAGCGGTTTTTTCGTCTTTTCCACCAAGGAGTATATGTCCAGGGTACGCGGAGGAAGCAACACCACCCTGCTCCGTATCTCGGATGGCCCTGTCCATGCGCCCTGCTGGCATGCCGACCTCTTCATCGCGCTCGATGCGGATGCCCTGGACCATGCGCAGGAACGCCTGGGCGATGAGACGGTCATCATGGCGGATGAAAGCGTGAAGCACGAAGAGATGGATATCGTGGAGATGCCTATGCTGGAGTCGGTCAAAAAAGTGGGAAGCAAACGCTATGCCAACAGCTATATCTGCGGTGTGCTCTTCGGACTGTTCGGTCTGGACGCGAAGATGCTCTCCCAAAGCATCCTCTCCATTTTCGAGGAAGAGGACCCGCAGGAGAATGAGACTGCGATGCAGGAGGGTGTGGCGTACGGAAAAGCGCTGAAAGGGGTATCGCTCCCGGATCTGCCCGCTGCCCAGCCAGCGCTCACGGAAGCTTTACATCTGCTCAATGGCTCTGCCGCCTCGGGTTTTGGTTTTCTGGCAGGCGGATGCAATATGATCACCGCCTACCCGATGTCCCCCTCTACCGGGGTATTGAACTTCATGGCATCGATGTCCCGTGACCTTACGATAGTGGTCGAACAAAGCGAAGATGAGATCGCATCGCTGAACATGGTCCTGGGCGGATGGTACGGCGGAGCACGGGCGATGACATCCACCTCCGGCGGCGGGTTCGCACTGATGAGTGAAGCGGTCAGCCTTTCGGGGATGAGCGAGACGCCGGCGGTCATCTATCTTGCCCAGCGCCCCGGACCGGCTACAGGACTCCCTACCCGTACGGAACAGGGAGACCTGGATCTTGCGATCCACAGCGGGCACGGGTATTTCGGACGTATCGTTCTGGCCCCGGGAGACCTGCAGGAGTGTATCGACTACGGCTATCTTGCCTTTGAACTGGCGGACAGGTACCAGATGCCAGTGATCTATCTGAGCGACCAGTATCTCGCGGACTCTATGGGAATGCTGCAAACGGTTGACTTCAGCCGCTATGAACAGCGGCGCTACATCCATACGACCGAAGCCTCCTATGACCGATACAAGATCGTTGAAGGTGGCATCACACCCAGAGGGGTCCCCGGTCTGGGAGAAGGCATGGTCGTCTCTACCAGCGACGAACACGATGAACGGGGACAGATCACCGAAAGCCACCATGTGCGTGAAAAAATGGTAGAGAAACGGACACAGAAGATCGCGCGGTCTCTCTCTGAAGCCTATGCGCCCAGAGTATCGGGCAAAGGAAGTATCGCAGTGATCGGATGGGGTTCCACCAAAGGTGTCATCGAGGAGGTACTGAAGGTCCTGGATGACAGCAGGCTCCTTCATGTGCACTTTGCCTGGGTGCATCCGCTGAACCCCGAACATCTTGAGCTGTTGAAAAAGACGGACGCCAATATCATGATAGAGAACAATGCGACGGGACAATTTGCAGGGAGACTGAAAAGTCATGATGTCCGGATCGATCACACTGTGCTGCAAGCCAACGGCTTTGGTTTTTTTGCGGATCTGCTGGAAGAGAGATTGAAAATAGTATTGAAGGAGCTCAAATGAAACATCCGCTGGCAAGAACAGAGGTAGACAATGCCTGGTGCCCGGGGTGCGGAAATTTCGGGATACTGAAACTGCTTGAAGAAGTACTGTCAGAGCTGGAGCTCGATCCCAAACAGACGGTAATCGTCTCGGGCATCGGACAGGCCGCCAAAACGCCCTACTATATCGATACCCATATGTTCTGCGGTCTGCACGGACGCGCACTGCCTGTGGCAACGACACTCAAGGCTTCCAACCCTGCGCTGAAGGTCATAGCCGAAGGAGGTGACGGAGATATGTACGGCGAAGGCGGGAACCACTTCATGCATACCGTCAGACGCAATCCTGATATCGTGCATATCGTGCACAACAACATGGTCTACGGGCTTACCAAAGGGCAGGCGTCTCCCACCAGCCAAAAAGGGTTTCAAACCCCTGTGCAGGCAAACGGCGTCACCAACGAACCTTTCAATCCCGTCTCTGTCGCGCTGGCCTTAAAGGCAGGATTTGTATCACGCGTCAGTATCGGCAATCGTGATCACGCCAGAAAGGTGCTGAAAGAGGCCTTTTTGCATAAAGGGTATGCCCTTGTGGACATTTTCCAGCCCTGCGTGGTCTTCAACAAAGTGAACACCTATCAATGGTTCAAGGATAATACCTATGAACTTGAGAGTAAGCATGATACATCCGACCTGCCTGCAGCGATGTATAAGGCACTGGAGAACGACCCTATCCCCATCGGCATCTTTTACCGGTCGGAATCTCCTACCTTTGAAAAGAATGTAAGAGCCGATGAAAAAAGCGCCCTTTATGAAATGTCACATGACCTTCATAGAGTGCAGGCGTTATTTGAAGAATATTGAGCCGAATGAGCTCCGGAGGTAGGAGTTGCGCAAATATATCTGGTAAAAATGTAACATAAAATATAAATGATGTTATAATTGAAAAAATTTGGTTTTAGACTTGACCTCGTCAATATTTTGTGCTATAAACTAAATAAGACAAAATTTATCTTAATTAACAAGGATCATAAATGGCAAATGAAGGATTAGATAAAGCTGTCTCAGGCGAGTATAAGCTCGGCTTTGAGATAGATATCGAAACTGAAACTGTTCCTCCGGGATTGGACGAGAATATCATCGCGTTCATTTCCCAGAAAAAAGAGGAACCCGAATGGATGCTTGAACTGCGTCTCAAAGCATTCAAAAAATGGCAGACCATGACAGAGCCCCACTGGGCACACTTGAAATATGAGCCTATAGACTATCAGTCCATCTCATATTTCTCTGCGCCCAAAGAAGGGATAGAAAGTCTGGATGAAGTGGATCCGAAGATCCTGGAAGCCTATAAAAAACTGGGGATCTCACTGGAAGAGCAAAAACAGCTTGCCGGCGTGAAGGTCGCTGTCGATGCGGTCGTTGACTCTGTTTCTGTGAAGACAACCTATGCGAAAGAGCTTGAAAGCCACGGGATCATCTTCTGTTCGATCTCTGAGGCGATCAAAGAGCATCCGGAACTGATCAAAAAGTACATGTTCTCTGTCGTCCCTATGGCCGACAACTTCTTTGCGGCGCTCAACTCGGCGGTGTTCACGGACGGTACCTTTGTCTATATCCCAAAAGGGGTACGCTGTCCGATGGAGCTGAGTACCTACTTCAGGATCAATGCCATGAACACAGGGCAGTTCGAGCGTACGCTGATCGTGGCGGATGAAGGCTCCTACGTGAGCTACAACGAAGGGTGTTCCGCCCCTACCCGTGACGAGAACCAGCTGCATGCTGCGGTGGTGGAGCTTGTCATTCTCAAAGATGCGGAGATCAAGTACTCTACGATCCAGAACTGGTACCCGGGCGATGAGACAGGGAAAGGCGGGATCTATAACTTCGTGACCAAGCGTGCCATCTGTGAAGGTGAAAATGCCAAAGTTTCGTGGACACAGGTGGAGACAGGTTCGGCTATCACATGGAAGTACCCGAGCTGTATCCTGAAGGGAGACAACTCGGTGGGTGAGTTCTACTCGGTTGCCGTCACTACCCTGGCACAGCAGGCGGATACCGGTACGAAGATGATACATATCGGTAAGAACACGAGTTCTACCATCATCTCCAAAGGTATCTCGGCGATGAAGGGTCAAAATACCTACAGAGGTCTGGTCAAGGTCAACTCCTCTGCCGTGGGTGCGAGAAACTATTCTGAGTGTGACTCGCTGCTTATCGGGTCCGAGTGCGGGGCACATACCTTCCCTTATCTGGAGACCAAGGACACGGAAGGACAAGTGGAGCATGAGGCGACGACGTCCAAGATCAGTGATGAACAGCTTTTTTACCTGCGTCAGAGAGGTATCAACGAAGAAGATGCGGTGAGCATGATCGTTCACGGTTTCTGTAAACAAGTCTTCAGCCAGCTCCCTATGGAGTATGCGGTGGAAGCAAAAGCATTATTAGAATTAACATTAGAAGGAAGTGTAGGATGAGTATCATGAAAATAGAGAATTTACAGGCAAAAATAGGTGATAAACAAATACTTAAAGGGTTGAACATCGAACTGGAGCCCGGAAAAGTACATGCGATCATGGGGCCGAACGGTGCAGGTAAATCGACGCTTTCTAAGACCATCGTAGGACACTATGACGTAGAAGTGACCGGCGGAGATATGCTCTATAAGGGTAAAAGCATTAAAGAGATGGATCCGGAAGAGAGAGCGTTGGAAGGTATTTTCCTCTCTTTCCAGCATCCCGTAGAGATCCCTGGGGTCAACAATGCGTATTTCCTGAGAACGGCACTCAATGCCAAACGCAAGCATGAAGGCAAAGAAGAGTTGAACTCGGCAGAGTTCCTTCGTATGATGAAGAGCCATTTGGAAATGCTGGGCATGAAATCGGACATGATCAGCCGTTCGCTCAATGAAGGTTTCTCGGGTGGTGAGAAGAAGCGTAATGAAATACTTCAAATGCTTATCCTTGAGCCGGAAGTGATCATCCTGGATGAGATAGACTCCGGTCTGGACATCGATGCACTGAGAGCGGTTTCAGAGGGTATCAACAAAATGAAGGACGGGAAACGTACGTTCCTGGTCATTACCCACTATTCGAGAATTCTTGACTACATAGAGCCTGATTACATTCATGTACTCAAAGACGGCAAGGTGATCAAAACAGCAGGACCAGAGCTTGTAGCCCAATTAGAAGAACACGGGTATGATGCCATAGAGGAGGAGTAATGAAACTCTTAGATCTAAAAAATAAAAGCCGGGAAGAAGTCACTGCCGCGTTAGACGTACAGGGACGTGATGCTTTAGTCGAAAGATTTGTTTCATTGGGACTGCCACACAAGAAAACAGAAGAGTACCACTACTTTGATGTAGAGAAACTCCTGGAAGTGGATTACAAGACATTGACGTACACCCCTCGAACACTGACCGAAAGTGACAAGATAGAGATAGTCGACGGTGTAGTCGTAGCCGGACCAAGAAACATGCGTATCTACAGTGATACCTGTAAAATGATAGACATGGAGCACTTCGATCCTCTCTATTATCTTGGCCACCTGCTCTGCCCGAACACGATCAAGATAGAAATAGACGGGGATACGGAAGTAGAGATCGAGCACAGATTCACACAGAGCGATACACTGATCAACTACCGTATCGTGCTCTATAATCAGGCCAACCGTCATGCCAGTGTGTATGAGAACTTTGTGGCTGAGGATATTGAGAACACACTGGTGCTATACGGATATGACATGCACCTGGCACAGGATTCGACACTGAGAGTGGTGAAACTGCAAACGATGGAAGACAAACGTTACAGTATGATCGCCTCGCACAGGGTCAATGTCACCAAAAATGCGCATGCCATCCTCAAGAGCTTTGATCTGGGCGGTGACCATGCCCTGCAATTGCTGAAAGTGGAACTTGCAGAGTACGGCCATGTGGATGCAGGACACCTGCTCTACCTCAATGAAGATTCAAAGCGCGGTACCGTTTCACAGATCGTGCACCGCGGTGAGCACTCGACTTCGAAACAGATAGCGAAAAATATCCTCGATGGCGAAGCCAGAGGGATCTTTGATGCGCTCATCCGTGTAGAGCACTCGGGTAAATACACCAAGGCGGAGCAGAACTCCAAATCGATACTGCTTCACAAGAAGGCCTATATGGTATCGAAGCCGCAGCTGGAGATCTATATCGATGATCTGGAAGCGTCGCATGGTTCGACCACGGGACAGCTGGATGAAAAGCAGCTGTTCTATCTGCAAAGCCGCGGTATCAGTTATGTGGAAGCCAGAAAAATACTGGTGGTCGCCTTTGCCAACACACTGATAGAAGAAGTGAAAGACACCAGACAGCAGGAGCGTATCAAAAACGCGTTTGAAGAAGTGTTCTACAAAGCACACCAATAACTAAGCTTAGAAAGGAGCGAACATGACCATGCTTGAAACGATAGCACAGTACAAAGAGGACTTTGACCTCTTTCCTACTGCCAATGAGAAACTCGAATATATTTTTGACCTCGGGAAAAAACATACTGTTTTACCGGAAGAGGAAAAGAATGAGGACACCTTTGTCCACGGATGTGCCTCTGCCGCATGGCTCGTAGGCGAATGCAAGGACGGGAAACTGATCCTGCGCGGTGAAGGTACTTCGGAAATGGCAAAAGGGATGCTGACGCTGCTTTTGGACATTTTCGGGAACCGTACGCCTGATGAGATACTTATGTTCGACCCTGCGAACCTTCAAGACATGGGTATCGTTGAGCTCCTCTCCCCTGTACGTCAGCAGAGTCTGGAGGCATTTTTGAAGATGGTCTATGGCTACGCACAGAAATGTAAAGAGCAAGGAGAATAGTCATGAGTACAGACAATACCAGTGAACAGACCAAAGCTGGGTCGATCAATGAAAAAATGGCCGAAGAGAAGAAGAAGTTCCTCGAAAGCCAGCCTTCTGATGAAGAGATGAAAGAGCTCATCATAGGTCACCTCAAGGAGATCTATGACCCGGAGCTTCCGGTAAATATCTATGACCTGGGTCTCATCTACAACATAGAGTGCTGGACCGACGAGGTCTCTATGATGAAAAAGGCCAAGATCACCATGACACTGACCTCCGCGACCTGTTCGTTCTCTCAAGTGATCATCGACCTGGTCAAAAACATCGCTAAACGTCAGGAAGGTCTTGAAGAGGTTGATGTAGAGATCGTCTTTGACCCGCCATGGGGACAGGACAGTATGAGCGATGAAGCGAAGTTACAGATGGGTCTGCTCTAGCGGCAGCCCCTTCGTACTTTTTTGATAGGTGATGATCTTCACGCTATAAGATATAAAAGGGTTTTTGATGGATGTACCTGTATTGGAAATTTCCGACCTGAACGTTTCCGTAGAAAAGAAAGAGATCATCAAAGGGTTGAACCTCTCCGTGGGCAAAGGGGAGGTCCATGTCATTTTCGGTCCCAACGGCTCCGGAAAATCCACACTCCTCAACACCATTTTGAAACTGCCCGGCTACAGCATTGACAGCGGAGAGATCCGTGTAAAATCTCAGAACATACAGCAAATGAGCACCGACGAGATCGCCAACCTCGGTATAGGCATGTCCTTCCAGCATCCGCCCAAGATCAAAGGGGTGACCCTCCGAAATTTCCTGAACGCGATCAACCGCGCTGAAGACCTTGATGATGAGATACGGGCACTGAGTATGGAAGCCTTCCTCGAACGGGAGCTCAATGTCGGCTTTTCCGGCGGAGAGCTCAAAAGAGCGGAAGTGCTGAAGCTCTATGCACAAAGCCCTGCCCTGCTTCTGATCGATGAACCCGAATCCGGGGTCGATATCGAAAATATTGCGGTCATCTCCAAAGCGATCAACAAGATCCTTCAAACAGACAGGCCGAAAAAACAGCGTGAGCGTTCTGCGATCATCATCACCCATACAGGGCATATCCTCAACTATATCGATGCCGATATCGGGCATGTCTTCATGGATGGAAAGATCGTCTGTACCGGCAATCCAAGAGCGATCATGGAAGATATCAAGAATCTCGTTTTTTCGGGATGTGTGACCTGTACCAAGGAACAAAGGAGCGAAGATGGATCACTTCGATGAAGCTACCAGAACAACCCTGAAAAAAGTCGCCTATGATGAAAAAGAGGAACGGTCCGCAAGTTTTTTTGCCAGAGACTGGGATATCCTCGATACGCACTCCGCAGCGGAGGGGCTCGAGATCCTTCCCATAGAAGCGGCACTGCAGAAATATGCATGGCTCAAAGAACTTTTCTTTACCCTTGTAGATAAGGAGAAGGACGAGTATGTCAAACAGGTAGCCTCCAGTGACAGGCTGCTGGGCTACTTCATACGTATCAAGGCTGGAGTAAAGATCACCCTGCCTGTCTATACCTGCTATATGATCGATACGGAAAAATTCACCCAGTGCACCCATAACATCGTCATCGCCGAGGAGGATTCCGAACTGCATCTTATCAATGGCTGTGCGGCCAATGCACATGTGGTCTCCGGACAGCATCTGGGTGTGACAGAGTACTTTATCAAAGATGGGGCTACGGTCACCAGTACCATGATACACAGCTGGGGCAAAGAGGTGGAGGTCTACCCCAGAAGTGCGGCGCATGTCGGAAAGCATGCAAAGTTCGTCTCGAACTATGTCGCATTGGGAGAAGTCAAGAAACTGCAGATGGATCCGCTTGCGGTGATCGAAGAAGGTGGTCTCGGGGAGTTCTATTCGGTGGTCTATGCGCCCGAAAACTCCTTTTTTGATATCGGATCGACGGTTGTCCTGAACGGTGATGACGCTTCCTCTGAGATCATCAGCCGTGTGGTTTCCAACGGCGGCGAAGTGATCACCCGCGGAAAGATCATCGGGAAACATCCTAACGGAAGGGGCGCGATGGCATGCAACGGTCTGTTGCTGAGCAAAAAAGGCTATATCCACGCCATCCCCGAACTGCTGGGAGAGGATCCGCGCCTTGAACTCTCCCATGAAGCGAGTGTGGGTATGATCTCCAAAGAGGAACTGGCCTATCTGATGGCGTCGGGTATCGAAGAGGAGAAGGCCAGGTCACTGATCATCGAAGGCTTTCTGGACCTGAAGATCCCCTCTCTGCCGGATGAACTGCAAAAACAGATCAATGCGGTCATCAAAGAGACAAAAGACTTTGAAACCATGTAGGTCATGCCCCGTTTGACGACGCTTTTATGGCAAAATTATAACAAATCCTTTAAATTTAGATAAGAAATAGAAATAACCCTAGCTTTATTCCGTTTAATTTGCTATAATGCCGAACTTTTACTGCAAGAGAGTATCAAACTCCTTATTTAGATACATGCATATGTATCTCCTTTTACCGCGCATTGGCGTGTGATAGTTTGGTATCAAGTTGCATAAAACAGGGTGCACCCCGTCCGCATGAAAAAGCAGCGGGGGTATCGGCAATGAGTGCCAGATAACATGCTTGTAACTTTAGAACCGTTCTATCGCCAAGACTTTACCACCCCACACCAATAACACTATAAAGAAAACACTACATGAAATTTACAGATTTTAATTTAAAAGAGACCATTCAAGCGGCTATTACAGACGCAGGATTTACAGAACCAAGCCCGGTTCAAAAAGACGCGATACCATTGATCCTTGAGGGTCACGACATGATCGCACAGGCACAGACAGGTACAGGTAAAACGGCTGCATTCGGCCTTCCTATGATGAGTATGATGAAAGCGGACGGTTCCGTGGAAGGACTGGTCATCGTTCCTACACGTGAGCTGGCTATGCAGGTCAGTGACGAACTCTACCGTTTTGGTCAGAAAAGCGGACTCAAGACAGCGACCGTCTACGGTGGTACAGCGTATGGAAAGCAGATAGACCGTATCAAACAGGCTTCTATCGTTGTAGCGACGCCGGGTAGACTTCAAGACCTTCTGATGAGCGGAAAGATCAAAATGAACCCTCAGTTCGTGGTCCTGGATGAAGCAGATGAGATGCTTGATATGGGATTCCTGGACGAGATCAAGAACATCTTTACTTTCCTGCCAAAAGAACGTCAGACACTGATGTTCTCAGCAACGATGCCGGCAGGTATCAGAAAACTTGCAGAGCAGATCCTGAAGAGCCCGAAAACGGTCTCTATCACCAAAGCTGAGAGCACGAACACTTCTATCACACAGCTTTACTATGTGGTACAGGACAAAGAGAGAGATGATGCGCTGGTAAGGCTCATCGACTACAAGAACCCTAACAAATGTATCATCTTCTGTCGTATGAAGAAAGAGGTGGACAGACTGGTTGCACACCTGACAGCACAAGGCTTCAAAGTAAGCGGTCTGCATGGTGATATGGAGCAGAAACAGAGAGAGGTAACGATACGTGCCTTCAAACAGGGCGGTATCGATATCTTCGTGGCTACGGACGTAGCGGCGCGTGGTCTTGATGTCAATGATGTAACGCATGTTTTCAACTACCATATTCCTTTTGATTCCGAGTCTTATGTACACCGTATCGGTCGTACGGGACGTGGAGGAAAGACAGGTGAAGCCATCACATTGGTAAGCCCGAACGAGCTTAGAACGATCAAACGTATCGAAAAAGATGTCGGGACGAAGATGACGACCCAGGTCATTCCTACGCGTATGGAAGTACAGAACAACCGTGCAGATGCGCTTATTGCGAAGATCGCTGAAACGAAAGTGACCGAGAGTGCCATCAACCTTGTGAAGACGCTTCAGCATGACCTGGACATCGTGACGATCGCTCACCTACTTGCTTCTTTGGTACAGGAAGAGAATTTCGTCAAAGGTAAGGACAACATCGGTCTTGGCCTTGAAGAGATAGAGCTGCTTATAGAAAGAGCCATGCAGAACAAAGGCGGAGGCAGCGGTGGACGAAGCCGTAGCGGATTCCGTGGCAACAGAAGCAGAAGCGGAGGCGGCGGTGGTGGTCGCAGCAGACAGGGCGGCCGTAGCGGACGTTCCAGCGGAAGCCGTGACAGCCGAAACGGCGGACGCGGAAGCAACAGAGCGTAAACTACCCTCCTCGCCTCTCTCCTTGTTCCCACGGTTTCCGTGGGAACGCATACGAGAGCCTAAACTACCCTCCTCTGCTTAACATCTCCAAGTATATTGATCCACCTATCCAAGACTTTATTGGCTCATATCAAGCTGAAAATATATAAGTAACTATTATCATAGTACTCTTTTTACACAAAACCAGATAAATACATATGAAATTATCATACTTTAGAACATAATCGAATATTTACAATATACTGTTTATACGAAAAATAAAGTAATAGTGGGACATAGCGTTCCTCTGATAAATAGTAATTTATAGCAGTAAAAGGATCATGCTTGAAAAAATCTACGTTAATCGTAAGTTACACTATTTTTGTTTCCGTTCTAATTGTTCTTTTTCATGCAGCGATGCAAGAATTGATTTTGTCAACTATTATGAAAATATTTCCGTGGCGTGAACTTTCAGGCTCCATGATGACAATGCCCTTGGACGGCAGATTCAAGCTGATGATTTCAACAATGGTTTTTATATTTTTTATATTGATATCACCGGCAGCAGCACTTATGGTGATGCAGGAAAAAATAAACACGAAAACAATACCGCTTCTCTTCATCTTTCTAAGTTTCTATACAGTGGTGATTATAGTCATTGAAGTTCTGGTGTACTATTTTTATTTTAACTACATAATCGTGCCATCTCATGATACTTCCTTTACATTGCTACAGTTTCCTTTGAAAGAAATCGGTATTTTTGCATTTTTGATTGTTCTATCCAGTACATACATTTTCTACAAAAATATGACTCCGATCACTATGGTTGAACAATCAAATGAAATTGTAGATGAACCAAAGTCTATGGAAAAGGGGCAAGAAGCCAATTCCAAACCAACTTCACTTGCATTGAGCATTCTCTCTCTTCAGGTTATCATGTGGATCAACATCGTCATTTTCATAATACTAACTGCCTTTTACTTGTATGGGTTCACGATTGACCAGGAACTTATGATGCTATCTGCATCGATGAGCGGGAAAGTAATAGGAGGCATTTTCGGACTATTTTTTGCGCTGATTTTGTTCTTTACTTCAAGAGGCTTGATGAATCAAAAGCAGTGGGCACGCGTAGCTACACTTATCATGGGAGTGATGATGCTGTTCGCATTTCCAGTTGGAACCATTGTTGGAATCATCTTGATTTATGGTATGACTAAAGGGTGGCAGGTTGAGGCTGTACCGATCAAATAACAACACATTTGAAAGCAATAAAAAACACGTGGGCGGATTCTTTATTGCTCATTTTAAACGTTAAAGTTATATTTAGAATATCTAGGGAGAAACATTATGGGAACATGTGAAAAGTGTGGAGAAGTATCAAGTTCATTTGAAATGAGAGATGGTTTATGCAAATATTGTTGGACACCAGAAGTTGTTTCAGTAAAACAGGAAATTGGCTTTATTTGGTGGGAAGTTTGGGCATGGTTAGGTCTAACACTCGGTAATCTTTTCACTTTTGCATTAAATGGCGGAGTAAATATGATAACTCTTGCCGTAGCAATACCAACGACGATACTGGGAATATTAATCCTAAAATACAATAAATACGCTTTTTTGATTGCGACCATATTGAGTCTTAACCCATTACTGTGGATCATTAACGGAATATATCTAAAAAACCGATGGAACCATCCGAATGTTAACAAAAAGTAGAGCTTTAACAAGCCAAAGGAGACCAATCAAAAACCCGCAAGCGGCTCTAACTCGTTCCATATCTCCCGTTATGGAACGCACATCAAACCGTCAATAAACCAGCAAGTAGAAAACCGCTACAATAACTGTAAGTATGCATTCCCATGTACAACGGGGGAACGAGAAAAAGAAGTATGGGAGAAATGGTATGAACAAATCAAAAAAAACATTCTTGAGGTTATTAGTAGTTTTTTTATCTTATTCAAGTTATGTAAGTGCTGATACAATTAGCCAAATGTGTTCTAATAAATGGGGAAGTAATTATAAAATGGTCAATTATTGTGTCAAAAATCAGCGGGCAGCAAAAAGAGAACTATCAAGATTTTCAGGCAAAATAAAACAAAATTGTGCAGCAAAATGGGGTAGCAATTATGAGATGGTATTATATTGCACCAAGAACCAAATTTCTGCAAAACAAAATGTTGATACTACCAACACTGATGAAGTTAGCCATAATTGCAAAAATAAATGGAGAGACAATTATGAGATGGTGGAATATTGCATTAAAAACCAGCGACAATCCCGAAAATTGGTACAAACTACCAGAAAAGATGAGATAAGTAAGTTTTGTTCTCGGAAATGGCAGCAAAATTATGAGATGGTAGAATATTGCATGAAGAACCAAAGATCAGCAAAAGAATCTATTGAACGTAATTATAGTGGAGCAAAACTAAGTAGGTGCAAAAGAAAGTGGGGAACAAACTATGAAATGGTTGAATATTGTCTCAAAAATTAATATTTAACTCGATCTCCTGATATGGAATGCACATCAAACCGTCAATAAATAAACAAGTAGAAAACCGCTACAATAACTGTAAGTATGCATTCCCATCGGGACGGTGGGAACGAAGCACAATATACTGTTTATATGAAAAATAAAGTAATAGTGGAACATAGTGTTCCTTTGATAAATAGTTAGGTAGCACATGGAAGATAAAGAATATATTGATGTTTTCTATCCAAACTGGATGAAGTATCTAGGTATTGTTGGCATTCCATTACTTACAATTGTAGCTAGCTGGCTAACAACACGTTTTCTTTGGGAACCTGATTTAACTACAACACAATTAGCTGTTAGTACTGCTCTTGGAATAGCTGGTCTATATCAATGCCTAATTGGTGCTCGATGTTTACCATACTTAAATACTATCATAACCTTATATGATGACGGTGTTGATATTCATCATAACAATCATACTGATGAGTTCAAATGGGAAGAACTGGTTATAAAGGAATATTCTTTTGCAACTACTACACAAATCAGGCATAAAGATGGTCGCACACTTGCCTATCTTAGTGATGGCCTACCAAATCTGGAATTAATGAAAAACATTATCAATGAAACTACCTAACACAGCAATCAAACCCCGTACATCAGTAAGCTCTAACTCGTTCCATATCTCCCGATATGGAACGTCAATAAACCAGCAAGTAGAAAACCGCTAGAATAACTGTAAGTATGCGTTCCCATCGGGATGGTGGGAACGAAGGAAATAATATACTGTTTATATGAAAAATAAAGTAATAGTGGGACATAGTGTTCCTCTGATAAATAGTTATAAATAATTTTTGGAGATATTGTGAGAACATTTATATATGTATTTTTATTGGTATTGTTGTCAATTTTACTAGCGGCTTTCCTTTTTTATGTCTCTTTATGGTTAGCTTGGGGAAGACTATTCGAAGTTTCTACAGGTATGAATCTGTCACTATTTATTGCAGGAATTTTTTTCATACTAGGTCTGTATTATCTAACAAAAAAAGAAACCTTGAAAAAAGTATTGATCTCCAATGCTATTATTTTCGCCTTTCTTGCACCCATTACTTATATATACCTATTTAAAGATAATTCTAAATTATATTCATATGACAATTATCCATGCAAAAATGAACTTATATCATCTGATAGGAATATCATACAACTTGTCTATGCTGGCACCAGTATGAAAGGTTTTGAAATATTTACAAAATATAATCTAGAAGATGAAAAGTATTATAATATAATGAAGGAAAGGACATCACATATATACAAAAAGACATACCCCATAGGTTCTAAATGGAAGGTGTTGGGTCTTTATGAACATACTAGATATAATTTAAATTATTTTTTGCTAAGTTCAGTTGATGATAAAGAAAAAGCGTGGGTGTATACAAATAATTTCAATTATAAAGAATGTAAAATAGAGGCTTTAGATAGAGAAGCACCTTTTGAAATTTATACAGCATTTGGCAGTAGAAAATCGATTGAATTTTAAATTATAGTTTTCTTCGTTCCCGTCGAGTCAAAGGGAACAAAGAAGAGGTAGCAAATTATAAAAAAAAATGCTTTTCAGATCGAACTTTATAGCGATGAGGAAGTGATACTTTCTCAAACGTGGGAACGAAGCAAAGTGAGTAAAACAATGGAATATGAGTTTATAGAATTCAAAGTTGGTCAGAGATGGAAGACCCGGATGGGTCATCGATTTATCATCAAAGAGATTCGCGAGGATGAAGAGTACCCTCTGGTATGCATCAGTATGGATACAGGCAGAAAACATTTTTTTGATGAGGATGGTTTTGCCGTCTCAGGCTATCCTACGGATAACGATCTGGCAGAACAGATCTCTTAACCCGTTCCCCATCTCCCGATATAAACATTCCAAATATATAAAAGTCTAATATAGCTACAATACCTGATGAAAAGAAGCAGATATAAGATATATAACCAACAGGATCAGCAGTGACACTTATCGACTTTCTCATCCTGGGGTTCGTCATCGGGTCCAACAATCTTGCCGTGGCACTGTCGCTCGGTGCCATGGGGCAAGCTGCACGCCGCTTTCGTGTGATGTTGGTATTCGGCGTGTTCGAGTTCTTGATGCCGTTGCTGGGCATCGGGCTGGGTGCCGCGACTGCGCGTGCGATCGGCCTGCACACGAATGTCATCGGTGCGGTACTGCTGATCGCCCTGGGTCTCCTAGCCGTGATCGGCGGCATCCGGAACCGTAGCCAGGACGAAAAACTGGCAAAGCAGGTCACGCAGTGGCGCGGTCTGATTTTTCTCGCCCTGGGCTTGAGCATGGATAACGTGGTCGTCGGCTTCAGTCTCGGCCTGGGCCGCGCAGAGCCGCTGGCAGTGGCGACGACCATCGCGTGTTTCTCGGTGCTCTTCACCTGGATCGGCATGAGACTGGGTCACGAGTCGCGCCGAAGCTGGGAGCAGATAGCGAAGATCGGTGCCGGTATGCTCCTTGTAGGTTTTGGCACTGCCAATGCCATGGGGTGGTTGTAAGACCGCGAACAGTACATCATAACAAATACGAGGAGCGCAGTAGTTTTCCTCATTTGTATAATGAGATCACCCCTTCATTTTCCTCCGATAAATTTCCGGTTCCATGATTTACATGCTATAATCTACTCATGAACAAATGGATGCAGATAGCCTATGACGAAGCGATAAAAGGGATGAATGCCAATGAAGGGGGGCCGTTTGGTGCCGTCATTGTCAAAGACGGCGAGATCCTTGCCAAAGCCCACAACCGTGTGCTGGCGACAAACGACCCGACGGCCCATGCCGAAGTGGCCGCCATCAAGGAAGCTTCGCAGGTGCTCGGCACTTACGATCTTTCCGGATGTACCCTGTACGCCACCACACAGCCCTGCCCGATGTGCCTTGGGGCTATCTTCTGGGCACGTATAAAGACGGTCTATTTCGGTACGACCAAACTGGATGCGGCCAAAGGCGGCTTCGACGATGCACGTTTTTACGAGATGATAAAGGGAAAAAACAATGATGTGGTGCTCAAACAGATCGATTACGAAGCGTGCGCAGAGATTTTTAAACAATGGGATGCGAAAGAGGACAAGCAAATCTACTGATTCTAGCCGTTAGCTCGTTGCACCAGAAGTAAAGAGGTACTGCTAATGCCATACTGATCTTTATTCTTGACTATACCCAGG
>NZ_DATCSP010000082.1:0-22695 GCF_036568385.1 Sulfurovum sp.
ATTCCCCAGCACAAAGATCGTTCTATCGGTATAGCTCTCATCTTTATAACTGTTGGTGGCATGCGAGGATAGCGTATAGACCTTCGCACCCTTTGATTGAAAGTTCTGTAGTGTTTGAGACAGATTCGCAGTTTTGATGATAGGCATTTTGAAGAGTGTCCCGACACTGGCTTTGATCACCAGCGGAGATATCTGTGCAGCACCCTTGGCGGGCAGCAGGATAGCATCTATATTTCCCGCTGCACAGGAGCGGATGATCATCCCCAGGTTCTGGGGGTTCGTCACCCCATCCAGCGCAATGATACGATAGGCTTGATGCGCACTGATAAAACCTGATTCATCACCGAAATGTTCAAGCACGATATCCAGCGCCACTCCCTGGTCCTGTTTGGCGTTTTTGGAGATGCGGGAGAGGGACTGCTTGTCATGATAGGCGACTTCGATACCTCTTTTTTGAGCGATCTCTTTCATCTGTTCGAGAACAGCGGCATCTTTGTTGGATGTGGATAAATGGAGTTTGTGGATCGTGATGGCATTGTCTTCCAGTGCTTCCATCACGGCATTGCGCCCGTAGATGGTCAGCACTTTGTCAAAAAAGGCTTTTTTAGCCAGATATTCCGGAGAATCTTTCAATTAAGCGTTTCCGTCCCAGGCGATCTTAGGTTTTCCGTTCGTATCAAACTCTACTGCTGGCATACCCATGATATTGAATCCTGCATCGACATAGTGGATCTCACCGGTCACCCCTGAACTCAGGTCTGAAAGGAGGTACATACCGGAGTTCCCTACCTGCTCAATGGTCACATTCTTTTTGAGCGGCGAGTGGTGCTGATTCCACTTGAGCATAAAGCTGAAGTCACCGATACCGGCAGCGGCCAAAGTCTTGATCGGCCCTGCGGAGATCGCGTTGACCCTGATGCCGTCTTTACCAAGGTCTTCCGCAAGGTATTTTGTCGTCATTTCAAGTGCCGCCTTGGCCACACCCATCAGGTTGTAGTTAGGGATATATTTGACACCGCCGTAGTAACTGAGCGTCAATACAGAAGCATTATCAGAAAGGATCGGCTTCAACTCTCTTACGATCTCGATCAGGGAATAGACAGAGATGTCCATTGCGATATCGAACGCCTCTTTGGAGATATCATAGAAACGTCCGCTCAGCCCCTCTTTGGGAGCAAAGGCGATCGAGTGTACGATAAAATCGATTTTCCCCATATCTTTTTCCAAAGACGCTTTGAGTGCTTTGATCTCTTCAGGTTTACTTACATCACATGGATAAAATCTTCCATCGCATCCAAGCTCATCCGCTACAGGGGCCAATTTTTGTTCAAATCTCTCGTTGAGAAATGTGATTGCCATCTCTGCACCCTGCTCTTGACATGCTTTTGCAATACCGTATGCGATAGACTTTTTGTTGGCGATACCTAAAATAACGCCTTTTTTACCCTTCATTATCATGTATGTACTCCATAGAAATTAGTTCGCTTATTTTACCATTATTGCGTTAAAATATACATCACTTTTTGAACAAAGCAAGGCTATCCATGAAAAAAATACTTATTATCAGCACAGGTGGCACCTTTAACAAGATCTATGATCCCATCAGGGGCGAATTTGCCATAGATACAGAGTCACATGCCTTAGAAGAGATAGCCGCTAAATGGCTCTGCAGTTTTGAGATCCTCAACATCATAGGCAAGGACAGCCTCGAAATGACCAATCAGGACAGACTGGAACTGCTTGCCACCATCAACAGCTCTGCATACCATTACATCATTATCGTCCATGGTACCGATACGATGGATGTGACGGCTGAGTATCTTGCGGATGCAGAGCTGGAAAAGCAGATCATTCTTACTGGTGCGATGGTGCCCTACTGTGTGGATCCCGTGGAAGCCACGGCGAACCTCTGCTCAGCCTATGGCTACATGAGCGCTTTGAACCAAGAAGGTGTCTTCATCGCGATGAATGGGGTCACAGGGCCCTATGACAAGGTGAAGAAAGACCGGGCCAAAGGGAAGTTCAGCCTTGTGTAGGTCCAGGCCTATTATCTGTGGTTATCCACAGTCGGAGGGATGATCTCTCCGGAGGCTTGCATGCTTAACGCTTCGGGATGTGCCTGATAATGCTTCCTCACTGCTTGCGCCAAGGCAATTTTTGTGTTTTCCTCTACCGGTGTCGGCATCTCTTCAGGCAAGGCGTTGAGCAGTGCTTTCACTAAAAGGTCCTGGGGTGCGGGCATCTTCTCCACCCATGATGCCAGAAGATCCCTGTTGACATGGGACGGTATGGACCCCATGATACCCACATCATTCTGATCATGTACCAGCAATCCCGAGGTCGTTCCCCTGTCCAGTGTCAATACCTGGAAAAGATAGAGGGTATGATAGGCGAGCTGCTCCTCTTTTTCTGCTTCTGTAAAGTCGGGGTATTGCGCCAATTTGTCTGAGATGATCGTGATATAGGTGTCTATCACCCTTTCACCCACTTCCGAAACGAATGCTTTGTCCGCTTCAAAATTTCCGGTGTTGTACCCTTCAAGGTAGTAGTGGCTGACCCCGCGGTGTCTTCCCAGGACAGGGATATAGAAATATCTCTCCCCCTGCGCGGCGCCTTCTTCATACAGTGCACCTGTGACCTTTTGAAGCGTCGCAGAGAACTTCTCTTTATCTGACCCCGACTCACTGATGAGGGAGGGATTGAGGTCAGCCATCACACGCCAGTACCCTGTTCCCTCTTTCATCTGTGTCCACGAGATATGCATATGCATGGAAGGGGCATGGGGATTGCGGGGGTGTATGATCGTGGAGATCGCTGTGGCAGAACCCAGTTTTTTCTGATCGTCATCATCATAATGGACTTGAGACACATTCACCGAGCCTCTGTCGAACACCACACTGTCCCTGGTCTCATAGCGGGTACCGCCCCCGTGTCTGCCTTCATCACGTCCCCAGGAAACCGATTCGCAGGGCTTCCCTTCTCCGAATTTCCGGGCAACGCCATTCAGTTTGGAAACAAAATAGGCTTGCAGACCTTCAACCAGTTCTTTTGCCTCTTTCGCCTGTGGTGATCTTGCGGGGATTATCATGATGCTCTGACCTTTGTTTTTGTACCATTATAACATAGTAACTTTTATCTCGTTTTGCTACAATAGCAGTGAATAGATAATTGCAAAGAAAGAGGAACTATGAGACGAAATCTGATCATTGCAGCGGTCATTGCGTTAGGGTTCTCCGGATGTACAAGTTCCATGGACCATCTGATCACTGAACCGACTCGGCAGACTGCGCAGACGACCACAATACAAGCACAACCGTATGAAGCGCCCAGCGGTGCCAAAAAAGAGGCGTATGAAAATACGATGAGAAAAATAGCGGCAGGCATACAGGATGATCCCAATTATCAAAGGATTTCCCTGAACACACCTGAAAAGAAGGAATGGTTCAAAAGCCTCACTTACAGACTATGGGACAGACAGATCACACGCTATACCTTTATGTCCGAAGCATTGGCAAAATACCCGGACCACAAATATGAATTTAATTTCATCCTCAGAGGATTTACCTTCAATTAGCATACGGGATCGGGTCTACACTCCCCGCTTCCTGAAACCCCTTTAGTCTCAACCTGCAGCTGTCGCATACGCCGCAGGCCGCTTCTTCCGATTGATAACAGCTCCATGTATCTTTTAAAGGCACATCAAGTGCTAAAGATCTTTGCACGATCTCGCTTTTTTTCAAAGCGACCAGCGGCATCCTGATCTCTATATGCGTCTCATCTTTGGTACCGAGGTTAATAGCTTTTTGCATCTGCTCTATATAGCTTGCACGGCAGTCCGGATAGCCTGAACTGTCTTCCTCAACGACACCGATGAAGAGTGCTTCCGCCGCATGTTTCTCGGCCACTGCAGCTGCGATCGAGAGAAAAATACCGTTTCTAAAAGGGACATAGGTGACCGGTACCCCCTCCTCCAGACCTCCTGTAGGTACGTCGATACGTGCATCTGTCAAAGCGGAGGCACCGATCTGCCCGAAAAAAGGGAGATCTATCTCATAGGTCTCAGAGGCATCCAGGGCGGATGCGATCTTGCGGAAACATTCAAGCTCTTTTGCTTCTGTACGCTGCCCGTAGTTAAAGTGTAAAGCGATGATCTCGAAGCCTTCGTTCTGCGCGATCTTTGCACTCAGGGCACTATCCATACCTCCAGAAATAATACATACGGCTCGTTTTAACATACAACTCTCCTTTTCACAGAGCAAAGCACTGTGAAAATTGACCGAAGGGAATGCCCTTGGTGCCTCTCACTAAAGCCTCACTAAACCATTCGGTTCATATTATTTGTCAATATCTGCACACTACATTTTAATGCCATTTTACCAACATTTGGGTAAACTTATAGAATGATAGATCTAGATAATCAAACCACCTTAACAGTAGATTTGGAAGCCCTTGAGAAGATAGCCGATTCACTCTCTAGCAGAGAGGTCGAGCTGATCATCACGGATGATGCCACCATGCAGGAACTCAATGCCGAATACAGAGGCAAGGACAGTACGACGGATGTACTCTCGTTTCCCATGGAAACTCCTTTTACCGAACAGTCCGTCTTTGATATACCGTTGGGTTCTATCATCATAGCTGAATCATTCGTAAAAGAAAAAGCAGCAGAATTTGGGCATACCGTACAGGATGAACTCTCGTTGCTGTTCATTCATGGTATGCTTCATCTGCTCGGATTTGACCATGAAAAAGATGAGGGTGAGATGAGAATGAGAGAAAAAGCGCTGATAGAGCAGTTCGGCCTGCCAAAAAGCTTGATCGTTAGAACAGAGGAGAAGTAGTTTGGATTTCGTTATTTTTGTCATTGCCATGGGGGTATTGATATGGGGTGCCGACCTGCTTATTGGGCAGAGTGAACGTATCGCTTTAAAGTTTAATATCCCGGAGTTCATCATCGGTGCGACACTTATCGCTTTGGGGACCTCTTTGCCCGAAATGGCGGCAAGTGTCGCTGCCAGTTTCAGTAATAAAGCAGACATAGCCATCGCCAACGTGATAGGAAGCAATGTACTGAACATCACCCTGGTCCTGGCAGCGGTCTTTCTCATCGCAACGAACATCAACCCGAGCAGGGACTTCTTTGCAAAAGACAGTACTTGGGCACTGGTACCGGTACTGGTGTTCATTCTGATGATACTGGATGGGATCATCACCCGCTTTGATGCCTTGCTCTTGCTGCTGTTGATGGGTGCCTATCTGATATTTCTGCTTCAGGATGCCAAGAACATACCCAAAGAGGATTTTGAAGACCTTGAGATCGGGCTGTTCAGCTGGGGCAAAACCATACCTCTGCTTGCGGTTGGATTGGTTTTGGTGATCATTGGGGCACATTTTACAGTGGAAAGCGCCTCAGAAATTGCGAAAAGTTTTGGCATATCCGAATGGATCATAGGTATTATTATGATCTCATTGGGTACCTCACTTCCGGAACTGGTGGTAAGTATCTCTGCAGCGGTGAAAGGTAAAGTGGATATGGCCATAGGGAACATCATCGGCTCGAATATGGCCAATACTACCGTAGTACTTGGTGCAGCCGCACTTGCAAAACCAATGAGCCTCAACGCTTCAGCCTATCTATTTGACATTGCGACGATGATCATGGCAACCCTGCTGCTTGTCTTTATCACGGCAAATAAACTCTATACCAAATCAGCCGGGATCAGCCTCGTAATCATCTTGGGGCTCTTTTTAAATAACACTTTAGAAAATATATAAAGTATTATTTGCCACGCTTCAAGGCCTCAGCCTCTGCATCGGCTTTAGAAAAATACCCATTTTTGTAAAGCCACTTATAGATATCTGCCGCGATCGGACCTGAAGTGCTTCCCCCGTGACCTCCATGCTCGACCAGTACGGTCACGATATACTGCGGGTCGTCATACGGCGCATAACTGGTAAACCACGCATGAGAACGGTGATAGTATGCCAGCTCCTCTTCTTTTAAACGTTCTTTTGTCGATTGGGGGATAGAGGTCACCTGTGAGGTACCTGTCTTCCCTGCCACCACGATGGGAAGATCGCTCATGGTGCTGTAGGCCGTTCCTTTCCTGGTGTTACACACATCATACATCCCCTTTCTGATCTCATTCAGATAGTAGTTATTGAAATCCATGGATTTTATTTCGGGTTCGATCTTTTTGCCATCGACCTCTCTGGCGATGCGCGGTGTAGCAAGCGTCGAAGTAGCGATCAGGCCGGTATAACGTGCCACCTGTAAAGGTGTGGTCAGGTCATAGCCTTGTCCTATAGCGGAGATCACCGTCTCCCCCATATACCATGGCTGTTTGTAGCGTTTCATTTTCCATGCCTTGTCCGGTATCACCCCGCTGTACTCACGAGGCAGATCCACCTCTGTTTTGACACCCAGACCAAATTCGCGAAGATGCTTTGCCATGGCATCGATCCCTACCTTTAAGCTCTTATTGTAAAAATAGACATCACAACTCTCACGTATCGCTTTTCTCAGGTCCACCTTCCCATGTCCCCATCTTGACCAGCACCTGAACTTATGGTTGCTTGTACCCAGCGTAATATGCCCGTTGCAGTGCTCTTCGGTTGCCAGGTAGTTAGGCAGTGCTTTGTTGAAAGCCAGCGCCATACCCATTTTTATCGTTGAACCCGGAGGATAGGTTCCGTGTATGAACTTATTGGTAAAGGGGTGCGCAAGATCGTTCTGGAGTGCTTTCCAGTCTTTACTGCTGATACCCCCGACAAACATATTCGGATCATAGGAAGGATAACTTACCGCTGAGAGTACCTCTCCGTTCGTTCGCATGACGATCGCCACACCGGTCTGATCCCCAAAGCGCTCATAGATCATCTTCTGAAGATCGATATCTATGTTCAATTTTATGTTTCTGTTGTCCTTGGGAAGTTCTCTCTCCAGTATTTCGATCGCTTTGTTCGTGGCAGTCACTTTGCTGACCTCATAACCGAGTTCACCTTCGAGCACCTCGTTATAGTAGCGCTCGAGGCCGCTCTTGCCTATTTTACCCACTTCCTTGACCACCGGATCTTTTTCATTTTCTTTTTGATTGGATCGTCCTGTATACCCCACAATATGTGCCGCATACCTTCCGTAAGGATAGTACCGTTTGGTCTCCGCTTCTATTTTGATCTTGTCTAGCAGACTCAACTTCGGATAGGCACCGATCATATCTGCATAGTGCACGAAGTCAACCACTTTGATATACTCATGATTATAGGGGGAGTCGTGTTTTTTATAGACATTCAGCATCACCGTTCGGTTAAGGTCAGGAAACGTTTCGACCAGGGTATCGATCACGTTTTCCAACTCGTGGTTTTTCACCCTGAGGTGTGGTGCGATAGAGAGAGAAAAACCTATCTGGTTCATCGCCAGAAGATTTCCGTCTGTATCGCTTATCTCTCCCCTTACCGGCTTGAGGAACTGTTTTCTTTCTATATTGTCCTTCGCCAGGCCTTCATAGTAAAAATTGGACTTGATACTGACATGATAGAGCCTGCTGATCATGACCGCCCAGAAGAGGATAAAAACGAAAACGACGAACTTGAATCTCATACGATCACCACAAGCAGCATATCTACAATAAGGGAATAAAGCAGGATCTCATCCAATACAATACTCTGTGTCTGAAAAATAAAATCATAGGAGAAGAGGCACAGTAAATAGATCATATCCAAAAAAAGTACGCTCAAAAGAGGTTTGCATACCTTACACTTGCGAAAATATTTCAAATAGGGATAGATCAGGACATAAAAGATCAATGTGGAGATAAGGATCAGAAAAAGAGGCAGAGAGAGATTGATCTCAAGGTTCACTATGTACGCGATGGCCAACACGATGAAAGACACTCTCCCCTCTTCAAGCCCGCTGATGAAAAGGTAGCCCACCGCACCGATCAAAAGAGGCAAAAAGACATAGATGGAGATGAGCATAGGGTAGAAACAGGCAACGGAGAGCGCAAGCAGCCATAGAAATGCACTTTTGACTGTGAGGGCTGCACTGTTCATACTATTATCATACCTCTGCTAGGACAATTTATGTACCAGTGCGACTTCATTACAGACAGGGAAATGAATACACTTGATACAATCAGCCCAGATTTTATGCTCAGGTATCACCTCTTTGTTGATCTCCCTAAAGCCCAGTTTCAAAAAAAACTGCGGAAGATAGGTCAAGACAAGGACATCTTCTTCGACCCCTAATGCTTTGGCCTCATCCAAAGTGAACTGCACCATTCTCTGCCCTACTTTTTGTCCGCGGTACGCTTCATCGACAATAAGACTTCTTATCTCTGCCAACCTTCTGGAGTGTATGTGCAAAGCCGTATACCCTACAAGCACATCACCCTCTTTTGCCAGAACATAGGAACGTATATTCGTGGCAACTTCATCCTCTGTACGATTCAGGATAATACCGTCTTTCACTTCAGATGCGACCAATGCCTGCATCTGCGGGATATCACTCAGTTTTGCCTTTACAAGTTCGATCACTTTTATTACTCGCTCTCTTTTGGTTTGTCAATCTTTTTGCCGCTTTCGTCCCCTACGCCAAAAATCGTCTGAAGTATATTTTGATGCACCTTTTCGTGGCCGCTCTTCTTCGAATTTGAAAGCGTAATGGACCCGGGAAACTCTCGTTTGAGTTTGGCTCTCTCTTTTTGATTGAGTTTGTCAATCTTTGTAAAGACGGTCAAATACTTCTGGTCAGGACGTATGAATTCCGAGATATAATGCTCCACATCATCATCGATCTTGGCATGCGGATGACGCGCATCTCTCAAATGGATGAAAAGACGTATCGAAACGCGATGCTGGATAAACTCTACAAGATTTTTCTGCCAGACCTCTTTCAGTGTCTTGGAGACTTTAGCGTACCCGAATCCCGGAAGGTCTACAAAACGTACAGGGTAATTCTGTTCATTATAGAGATACCTCGTTTCAAAAAAGTTGATCAACTGTGTCTTCCCCGGTGTCGCTGAACTTTTTGCCAGGTTCTTTCGTTCCGTCAATGCGTTCAGCGTAGAACTTTTGCCCACATTCGACCGTCCGAGAAAAACCACTTCGCTCATATCCTCAGGCAGGGAATCGGCAATGCTCTGTGCCGATTTTATAAATTCAGCTTCTACAATTCGAGGTGTGCTCACTGCTGCTTCTCCATATCAAAAATCAGCTTTGCAGGTTTTTTGCGGCTGCCTTTTACATCCACAGCGCCCGTGACCATATTCAGTATGATCTCATCACTGCTGACATGACGTTTGTTCACCAGATCATCGATCACTGCTTTACCCTTTAGCTTATACAGTGATTCTGCAATATCATAGACCACTTTGTCCGCACTCCCTTTGAACGCATGCATTTCATTTTTAAACGCAAAGGTCACATCCCCTATGGCTTCATACATACGCGTTTCATTGTTCTCGTCAAAATAGACTATGACTTTCTCCGCATGCAGCCAGTCATTGGCTTTTTTTACCTTGGCATTACCGATAAAGTGTACTTCTTTGCCTTGCGCTTCCATCTTAATGGAAGTGATCTCTACCCTCTCTGCAAAGAGTGCCTGTGTGAGTATAAGCAACAGAATCATTTTCAAGAACTTCACTACCGACCTTTTAGAGTTACTTAACTTGGACATTGTACCATGATATTACTTGTCAGGAGTATAAAATATCGTATCGACCGTCGTGCCCGAAGCCTTTTTTTGACGTGTATCATACTCCATACTTGTGCCTTTGATGACATTGTTGCCTTTGACCCCGATAAAAGGCGAAGTAATATTCAGAATTTCCGTTTCTCTATTGTAGACCGCATGCTGTGTCTCGTACTTGTAGCCGCCTTCTTCCTGTATCTCCACATCACCGTCCAGATAGAGCATATGATCTTCCAATCTACCGTGTATTGCGGAAAGAGATTCTATATTGTTGCCTTGGTATCGGATGTTGTGCAGTGTCAATACACCCTTGTCCATCACCCCATAGGTGCCATACATCCTGTTCCTCATATCCGCTGTATCTACTTCGATCAAAGTGGTATCGGTAAATTCAGCCTCTTTGGTAAAGGATGCCGCTGACACAGGGGTATTGTCTATTTTCAGCATGAAGGAGCCTGAAATGATCCCGATGACCACCGTGATCAATACGAATTCTAATCTTATTCCCATAGCTCCAGATACTTCTTTTCAAGTCCCTCTTTGATGATAAGATATTCTATCATTTCGCGTACCGCGCCGTCTCCGCCTTTTTTGTCAAGCACCACCGTAGCAATTTTATCTACATAGGCACTTGCATCTCTCGGCACGAATGAGATATGCGCTGCTTTCAGCATTTGCAGGTCATTGAGATCGTCCCCTATGGCTGCCACATTTTCCATGCTCAGATCAAGCTTCTCAAGCAGGGATTCCAGCACCTCTTTTTTATTGTGCACGCCTTGATAAAAATGCTCTATGTGCAACTCTTTTGCCCGGCGTGCCACGATCTGCGATGATCTTCCCGTGATGATGGCCACCTGTTTTCCAAGTTTTCTCCAGCTTGCAATGGCCAGTCCGTCCTTTACATTGAAGGACTTGATCTCATCCCCCTCTTCACTGTAGGTGATACGGCTGTCGGTCATCGTGCCGTCTACATCTAGCACAATCAGTTCTATACTCACAGCACGCCCTTTGTACTCGGGATGCCTGCATTCTCATTCACAGTGACCGCTCTGCGCAGCGCCACTGCAAGCGCCTTGAAGGCGGCTTCTATGATATGGTGTTTGTTCTTGCCGCGGTTATAGATAAGATGCAGGGTCAAAGGAAGGTTATAGGCGAAAGCTTTAAAGAACTCTTCCACAAGTTCCACATCAAAGTTCCCTACTTTCCCGCCGATGGGAAGTTCGAACACAAGATAGCCGCGATTGGAAAGGTCAATGTCACAGGTCACACTGGCTTCATCCATCACGACCGTTGCATTTCCGAAACGTTCTATACTTTGGACAGGGTAGATCGCTTTTTTGAGTGCCTGACCTATCACGATACCCACATCTTCAACCGTATGGTGGTCATCAATGTGGGTGTCCCCTGTACAGGAGACTTCCATATCTATATGGGCATGTTTGGTGAACGCCTCCAGCATATGATCGTAAAACCCGACACCGGTATCGATCTTTGCTTTGCCTGAACCATAAAGGTTGAGTTTGACTGAAATTTGTGTCTCTTTGGTTTCTCTGCTTACTTCTATCATCTTTTTTCCTACTTTGATTAATTTCTTACGATAAATGCGCCCTCTAGGTCATGGCTGTTCTTAAAGTCCCTGGCTTCTTCTTCGGACCCGAAGCCCATGAGCCATACACGGTACAGCGGTGCGCCGTCGATATCGTCAAAACGTCTTATGATGGTATTGTTGCGGCGATACATGGCGCTGTATTTTCTCTGGTAGGTTTTGGCACCCTGATAGCGCCTGAACGCACCCACCTGTACACCGAAATTGGAGAGCACTATACGTTGTTGCGTATGCGCTCTTTTCTGTCTGGCGATCGCTGCATCTGATTCCACCTTGCCTGCAAATCCGACCACTTCTATAGAGACTTTGGCGATCCCCATTTTGTCAAGCCCTATCTCTTTTCCGGCCCTGTAGCTGCAGTCAATGACCCTGCCTCTGACGAACGGTCCCCTGTCATTGATACGCACGATCGTACTTTTGCCGTTCACCAGGTTATTGACCTTTACCATCGTATCCATTGGCCATGTTTTATGTGCTGCGGTTCTTGCATGCATATTGTAGACTTCACCATTGCTTGTCTGTTTGCCATGAAAGTTGGGTCCGTACCAGCTTGAGATCCCATGCATGACCTGTCCCACTTCTACATAGGTAGGATTGTACCTTTTGCCTAATACCTTGTAGGAACGCATGGTGGCTTTGTGTCTTGCGGCACTTGTATATTTTGTGGATCCAGGCTCTTTAGGCTCCGGTCCACACCCCGTAAAAAGCATACTTGCCACAAACATTACTATGATGAATGATACAGAGGAAGCAGCTCTCTTCATAATACCTCAGTTCTTGACTTGTCTTTGAGGGGATATTATCCCGTTATTTGACTTTGTTTTTGCTTGAGGCCTGAGACCTGCATTGCTCTGCAATGATACCCTTTAAAGCGTCTACATCCAGCGGTTTAACGGCATAATCATCCATACCTTCGGCCATATATTTGGCTCTGTCTTCTGAAGCAGTGTTTGCTGTGAGCGCAATAATAGGGACATGTTCCAACTGATGCTCTGCTTCATAGTCCAAAATACGCTTACTCGCTTCTACTCCATCCATCACTGGCATTTGAATATCCATAAATATGATGTCATAACGGTTCTTGACAGCCATATCAACAGCCTCTTTCCCGTCACTGACCACCGTCACCTCCAAACCGAGGTTCTCCAGTATCACTTTGATGAGCTTGCAGTTGATCTTGTTGTCATCTGCTACCAGGGCATGGAGTCCTTCAAAGGACTCTGTCTCTTCTGTGGTATCCGAAGGAAGTATCTTTTCTTTCTTTTCGTCGGTCGCATTGGTGAGGATCCTGATCGTTTTTGCTAAGGTGACAGGGGTAAGCACCACATCCGTAAAATGGTGCTGCTTGGGGTTCACACGCGCCCGTAAGCTGCCGTTGGTCAAAAGTACAGCTCTGCATTCCAGAGAAGTACAGAGCTCCAGTTCTCCCGGCAACCTGGCATAATGATGGTCAAAGATCATGATATCGGGTAGCTCTACCGCGTTATCAGACTCAAAGATCTCCTCATAGTAATAGAGGGAGAATGTTGCACCCAAATGTTCCACATACGTTTGAAGATTTCTGTCCAACTGACGGCTGATGCTCTTTACAGGCAGTGCAAGACCTACGGATAAACCGCTAAAGTCACTGTAAATATTCGGCTCATGTGCTTTGTTTTTTTCCAGTGACAAGGTAAAGAAGAAAGTCGTGCCTTCATTTTCTTTACTTTTGACTTCAAGGTCTCCGCCCATAAGCTGAACCATTTTACGCGATATCGTGAGTCCGAGCCCCGTACCTCCGTATTTTCGGCTTGTACTTGACGATGCCTGTCCATAGGCTTCAAATATCTTCTTTTGCTGTGCTTCGCTCAGTCCGATACCGTTATCGCTCACGGAAAATTTTAGGACCGTGTGGTCTTTGTCACTCCTTACGCCTTCGACAAAAAGGTTGATCTTGCCATAGGCATCCGTAAACTTGATCGCATTCCCTATAAGGTTCGTCAGTATTTGAGAAAGTTTGGTAGGATCACCGATCAGATAGGGTGATACTGCAGGGTCGACCAGCACACCAAACTCAATATCCTTTTGATCTGCCATCTGTGCAAAAGATGCTACCGTGATGTCGATGGTCTCAAAAAGGTCAAAAGGGATCTCTTCGATCTCCATCTTTTGCGCATTCATCTTGGAAAGGTCCAGGACATCATTCACGATGGTGATGAGATTGTTCGAAGAGTTCTCTATCAGCGAAATGAATTCTTTTTGGTCTTCCGTGGGACCCATCTCTTTGAGTAATCTCGTAAACCCTATAATGCCATTGAGCGGTGTACGGATCTCATGGGACATCGTGGACAAAAATTGACTTTTAGCCTCTGCGTCCTCTGCGATCTTCTTTCCCTTCTCATGCAAAAGAGAAAAACGCTGATCAATGTAGCGGTAGACCTCTTCTCTTTGTTCTGCACGGATGTCGTTGCCATCTTCTGACAAATTTCTGATACGCATCAAAAGAGAAAGAAGTGTTCTGTGCTTATTTTTTTCTCTACGGAGATCGATCCAGACATACCAGAGGGAGAACAGGCTCAATGCTGCGATCCCCAGCAGAGATATCAGCAACCAGACATCACCGGGCTCATTTTTCTCCCATAAAACAGTGCTCCAGTAACTGCTGCCGCCCAAAAGCAAAATAGGCGGAACGATACGTATAGACAGATCAAACAGACTTTTTTTCAACATGCATTTCCCTTTTTATCTCGCCGCCATTCTATCATAATAATGATAACTTATTAAGAAATATTTTAAATGATCTCTTTGCTTTGAAATAAAGAGGAGAAGTCAGATGGCATCAAAACCCAAAAAGCCTTTGGGCATTTTCTGTACTGATGGTTTCGATCTCTTCCCGGCTGAGATGTGAAAGTTCCCCCATCTTATCTGCAACAAACACAGTGTAGCTGGGCTCGTTTCTTTCCCCGCGGTGCGGATGAGGCGTAAGATAGGGTGCATCGGTCTCTATAAGCAGTTTGTCCTCAGGGATCTTAGGATAGACATTGACGAGCTTTCTTGCATTTTTAAATGTCAGTACCCCTCCTATCCCATAATAAAAATTCTTTTTTGCAAGCTTCAGCAGAGACTCATCTGCATTGTAACAGTGCAGTACGCCACCCTCTTCCCCTGCATAGGTATCGAGCATCTCCAGACAGTCCGGTGTTGATTCCCTGACATGGACGATAAGCGGTTTCCTGAGCTCCTTTGCCCACAGTATCTGATCCAAGAAGACCTCTTTTTGCAGTTTTTTCTCTGCTTCGATCTCATCCTCTGATTCGGGCAGTCTGAAATAATCCAATCCGCATTCGCCGATCGCAACACATTTGGGATGCTTTACAAAGGGTTCCAGAAGGGTTCTGTCATAGGCGCTTGCATCATAAGGATGGACACCCACCGCAAAATAGACGCTCTCATACTGTTCCGCCAGATCAACCGCTCTCTGGAGTGTCTTAGGGTCTGCACCCGGTATGATGAACTTTTCTACACCTTTTTGTCTGGCATTTTCCAAAACCTGCTCTATATCATCATTGTATCGTTCATCGTCCAAATGACAATGTGTATCTATCAACATCTATACTTTGTCCTTTTTTAATCCATTATAACAAATTTCTTCTATATTCATCTGTTCGGACATCTTCATCTAACCTTGAATCAGCTATAGTTAAGAATAAATTATAATTATAAGGGAAGTTATGTCTCCACTAACCATCTTATCTATCTTTGTGCTTCTTGTGGTCTTGCTTATCGTTTTCGAATATATGAATGAAAGAAAATATCAAAAGGAAAGACGCGAAAGACGCCGGAAAACCATACCCGATCAAAGGAAGACGTCTTCCCAAAAACAAAAGAGATCCGAACCAAAACCAAAAACTGAACCAAAACCAAAAATAGAACCTGAAGCTCAACCTGTACCTGAAGCAAAAATAGAACTTGAGCCTGAACCCAGAACGGAAGCCCTCAAAGAGACGAAAAAACTGCCTGAAGCAAATTATCCGAAATTTACACATTCACGTCTGGTTGAAATGGGACTTTCCGATGAAGAAGCAAAAGAGTTCGTAGGCGAACTTATTCCGCAGATAGAAACACACTATCCCCTGATAGAAAAAGCGATACAGGAGTCGGACTTCGAGCAACTGGAACGTCTGACCCATGGCATCAAAGGTTCAGCAAGCAACTTGGGAACCGGTGGTGTCTCAGACCTTTTAAACGATTACAATACCTATCTTAAAACGGGTACGGACCTGGATGTGATCCATGCATACTTTGCACATCTCAAACACTATAATGACGAGTTGAAAGCACAATACTCTTAGGCCCGTAGCTTTTTCGCGAATTCCAGTGCTTCGGCATTCGGGTTCTCTCCTGCAATGATCCTTGCAATTTCCGATATGCGCGTACCCTCATTCAAGACTTCCGCCTTGCTTTTCTGGCCTGCTTTGGTTACCACGATATGCTGCGCCGCTTTTGCCGAAAGGTGTGGCTGGTGCGAGATAGCAAAGACTTGATAGACCGTGGCAAGTTTATGTATCATCGCTGCAATGGCGATCGACTCGTCTCCGCTGACATTGGCATCGATCTCATCCAGTATCAGCACCCCCTGATGCCTCTCATCTTCAGGGATCGTCGTCGCCATCAGTGCCAGACGAACACGATTGAACTCTCCTCCACTGAGCGTAGCTGTTTTGGAAGTACCAAGGAGCACCTCTATCATGTCAGTACCTTTTTCACCCAAAGCAGCCGTAGAGAACGCAAAGGTCAGTGCGGGAAGCTTGAGTGTCGTGAGGTAATCCGCCAAACGCTCCTCAAGACGCTTTGCCTCTTTTTGACGCATCAGAGAGAGCTTTGAAGCCAGAATGTTCAGTTCGGAGAACTCCAGTGCCAAGAACGACTCCAGCATACTCTTATCTTTTTCTATGTTCTGATACCCCGAAAGCTCTTTCTCTTTGGCCTCTTTGTAGGCCAAAGCCTCTTCTATGCTTCCGTAACGGTTCTTCAGAGTCGTGAGGTCACTGAGCCGGTCCAGCACTTCTTCCACATCGACCTCTTCCAGCTCATCCGCAAGGTTCTCTGTCTCTTCAAAGTCGGCACGGAGCTGGTTCATCGTATCCGTAAAGGCAGACCCGTCCTTGTCCAGCAACCGATAGACCTCTTCTACGCTGGCTTCCAAAGCGAAGATATCGGTAGCCCTGGAAAGGGCCTCTTTTACCTTGTCGATGCGTGAAAGCTGCTGCTTGACCTTCATCAGCTCCTCTTCTTCCCCCACCTGCGGGTTGATCGACGCTATCTTTTCTACTTCATAGGTAGCAAACTCTATCAGTTCTGCCAGTCTGGCTTCATCTTCTTTTATCTTTGAGAGTTGAGACGCTTTTTCTTTATAGTTCGCATAGCGCTTTGTGTACTCTTTGAGCATCTTTTTGAATGTTTTGTCTTTTGCTACAAGCTGGGTATCGACCATCTCCAGCAGTGTGTCAGATTCAAAACCGCCTTTGTCCCGTACAGAAAGATACTTTACATAGGGTTCGAACATGTCATTTAACGCTTTTTTCGAAATATTCTGCCCGTCTATAAAGTAGCGGAGGTTCTCTTTCTTGAGTGCTTTTATCGTCAACTCGTCTTCAAGTTCATAGGCATCATTCTGCAAGTGCACAGGCTTGTGCAAATTCAGCTCACACAGTGCGGCCGCACCCTGTGTAGTGTGTCCGAAACTGGAAAGTATCGCGGACATCAGTACGGATTTTCCTGCGCCGCTGGGCCCGGTCAGAACCACCAGTCCTTTGTCAAACTCCAGCTCCACTTCATCAAATGTAACAAGGTCCCGAAGATATAAACGTTCTATCAATGTTCATCACCCCATGAAAGTTTTTCTCTCAATACCGAAAAGTAGTTGCGCTCTTTTCTGTGCAGCAGTTTGGCACCCTCGGCTGCCCCTCTGATCGTCAGCATATCACCTTCATGCATCTCGTAGTTGTCTTGTCCGTCTATCACCGCGATGACCTTTTCTTCGGGAGAAGAGAGCTCTATGGTGAAATCTGCGGGTACGACAAGCGGACGCTGGTTGCTCAGCGAATGTGCCAGAACAGGCGTCAGAATAAATGCCTGCGTCAGCGGATACATCATCGGACCTCCGGCAGACAGACTGTAGGCTGTCGAGCCTGTAGGCGTCGAGATAATGAGCCCGTCCCCTTTATAGGTATTGAACCACTCCCCGTCTATCGAAGCATTGATCTTTGCCATTTTGGAAACGACCGGACGGGTGATCACCACATCATTAAAGGCAAAGAACGTTTGTACTTTGCCCTCTTTTGTTTTGATGCACCCCTCTATCATCATCCTCGTATCTATGCGGTATTCGCCTGCAAAAAGCTGTTCCAGAAAATTGTCCACATCTTCTATCGTGATATCTGCCAGAAAACCCAGGTTGCCCGCGTTGATACCCACGACAGGCTTATGGTAACCGTAACTGCGCCGTACCAAGGAAAGCAGCGTGCCGTCTCCGCCGAGTGAGACTAAAAAATCTGCCTCTTCGCACATCTTGTCAAAGGTCACTCCCTCGATACCTATCATTTTGGCCGAGTGGTCCGAAAGAATGACACGCAATCCTTTTGCTTCGAACTGCGCCTTTATTTTTTCATAAATGGGTTTTATCTCGGGGGTATCAGGCTTGAGTATAAAGCCTGCTGTTTTAATCTGCGCCAATTTTTCCAAAGCGTAGTTCTCCGTTCATCTTAATTAGTGTTAGAGTAGCATAAATGTACTTTAGTATTTAAAATAATGTCATATTGTAATATTTTTAACCCTTAAACTACTTTTAGCTATAATCGCGTCAAACTTAATGATAGAGGATTGCTCGTGAGAACACATTATTGTGCTGAGATAAACGAAAAACATATCGGTGAAGAAGTCACTGTAGCAGGCTGGGTCTCCAGTCGTAGAGACCACGGTGGACTGATATTCATAGACCTTAGGGATAAAGATGAAGTCATACAACTTGTGTGTGACCCTGCAGATAATGCTGAAGCTCACAAACTGGCCGAAGAGGTCAGAGACCAATTTGTACTGATCGCCACAGGCGTTATGCGTGCGCGTGGGGAAGGTCTTGAAAATCCCAAACTGAAGACAGGTAAAGTGGAAATGGTCGTCAGCAAACTGGTAATAGAGAACCGTTCCAAACCTATGCCTTTTGATCTCAATGACGACAAGGTCAATGAAGAGATCAAACTTAAGCACCGTTATCTCGAGCTTAGAACACAAAGATCCTATGATATCTTCAAACTTCGTTCCAAAGCAACGATCGCGGCACGTAACGCACTGGATGAGCTTGGATTCCTTGAAGTGGAGACCCCTATACTTACCAAATCCACGCCGGAAGGTGCCAGAGACTACCTTGTCCCTTCCCGTGTTCACAGCGGTGAGTTCTATGCCCTTCCCCAGTCTCCGCAGCTTTTCAAACAGCTTTTGATGGTCGGCGGGTTCGACCGCTACTTCCAGATCGCAAAATGTTTCAGAGATGAAGACCTGAGAGCAGACAGACAGCCGGAGTTCACGCAGATAGATGTTGAAATGTCTTTCTGTGACCAGGAAGACGTCATCACTGTCGCAGAAAAACTGATCAACGATATCTTTACCAAGTGCGGTTTCGATATCCCTGCAACCTTTAAGCGTATGCCTCACATTGAAGCCATGGAAAAGTACGGTTCAGACAAACCGGACATGCGTTATGATCTGGCGATGGTCGATGTCATCGACATCTTTGAAAGATGCGACAATGAGATCTTCTCTACGATCGCAAAATCACCGAAGAAGAACCGTATCAAAGCGCTGAAAGTGCCAAAAGGTGATGAGATCTTCTCAAAGCGTCAGATGAAGGGCTTTGAAGACTATGTACGCAAGTTCGGAGCATCCGGTCTCGGGTATTTCCAGATGAAAGAGGACGGCCTGAAAGGTCCTCTCGCCAAATTCTTTACAGAAGAGGACCTGCAGGCTATCATTGAAAGATGTGAACTTGAAATAGGTGATGCCGTCTTCTTCGGTGCCGGTGAGAAAAAACTGGTATGGGATTATATGGGTCGTTTCCGTATCTATCTTGCAGAGACGATGGAGATCATTCCTGAGAACACTTTCGAATTTTTATGGGTCATGGACTTCCCTATGTTCGAAGTGGAAGATGGCAGGGTGAAAGCGCTTCACCATCCGTTCACGCAGCCGAAGTCACTGGATTATGAGGACATAGAAGAGATAGAATCCATCGCCTATGATATCGTACTCAACGGTACCGAGCTTGGCGGAGGATCGATCCGTATCCATAAAGAAAATGTACAGTCAGAGATCTTCAAACTGCTTGGCATCGATGAAGAAGAGGCACAAGAGAAGTTCGGATTCCTGCTCGATGCACTGAAGTACGGGGCGCCGCCACACGGTGGTTTTGCCTTAGGTCTTGACAGACTGATCATGCTGATGACCAGGGCTTCAAGCATACGCGAGGTCATCGCGTTCCCTAAAACGCAAAAAGCGCAATGTCTACTGACACAGGCGCCAAGTCCTGTCGATGCAGAACAGCTCAAAGAGTTGAGCCTCAGAATCAGACAAACACCAACAGCATAAAAGAAAAGGAAAACAAAGTATGAAAAAACTATTTTTGATCATTGGCGCACCGGGTTCAGGAAAAACAACAGACGCAAGCATCATCGCTGAGAAGAACAGTGACACTATCGTACACTACTCAACAGGTGATATGCTCAGAGAAGAAGTGGCAAGCGGAAGCGAACTGGGACAAACGATAGAAAGCTACATATCCAAAGGTGCACTGGTACCGCTTCAGATCATCGTGGACACGATCGTATCTGCCATCAAAAATGCCCCGGTAGACAATGTGCTTATCGATGGTTACCCAAGAAGTACAGAACAAATGACCGCCTTCGATGAACTTGTTTCCAAAGAAGAGGATATTGAACTTGCCTCGGTGATCGAAGTAAGAGTAAGCGAGCAAGTCGCCAGAGAAAGAATTTTGGGTCGTCGTGCAGAAGCAGCGCCTGGTGAAGAGAGAAGTGACGACAGTGAAGAGGTATTCAATGACAGAATGAAGATCTACACCGATCCTCTGGCTGAAATTCAGGCATTCTATACCGACAAGAACCTATTGAAGGTCATTTCCGGCGAGAGAACACTGGAAGAAGTGGTCGCGGACATGGAAGCCTTCGTTAAAAGCAAGATCTAAAACATACTGCCCGCTGTAAAAGCGGGTGACCCCATACTTCCAGCCTTGCATACGCTTCAGCCTATAAGCTCCTTTTAACTCTTTTATATCCCTATCTAATAATCAAAACAAATACTATACAATTAGTAAAATATATATTCAAAATAGGTAAAAATTCATTAATATTAAATATATTTAAGGTACCATTGTCATACTAAACGAAAAGGACGGGAAATGAACACAGGAATGACCAGAACGTTAGGGAAATTGATCACTCTGTCACTCATCACTTCAACCATGCTGCATGCGACGAACGGAGATAATCTTATCGCGATGGGTGCCAAGGCAAGAGGTATGGGTGGTGTCGGCATCGCTATGTCGCATGGTGCGGAATCAGGTTTGAGCAATGGCGCACTGATCACAAATGTGGCAAGTAGTGAGATCGCATTCGGCGGTACGCTCTTTATGCCGGATATCAAAACACAATTTGCAGGTATGCCGGAGTACACCAGTGATGCCGACACCAATGTGATACCGGAAGTCTCACTGGCGCATAAGATCAGTGAGAACTGGTATATTGGTGTCGGTATGTGGGGTACTGCAGGCATGGGTGTGGATTACAGTCATGTACCTGGCAACTTCCAGATGGTGACCAATCTCCAACTTATGCAGTTCGGTGTGCCTATCGCCTACAAAACAGGCGGATTGAGTCTTGCAGTAACACCGATCCTTCAATACGGGAACCTTGATATAAATTATTTTCATCCCCAGCTTAACCAATCTGTCGGTGCTGGCCTGGCCCAGGACTTTGGTTTCGGCTACAACCTCGGTCTTGCCTACGACTTTTCAGCCAATGGTGTAGAGGGGCTTACTTTCGGTGCCATGTATAGATCAGCCATAGAGATGGACTATGATGGCCAGCTTGTGAACGCTGCAGAAAAATTCTTGTTGGATCTTTCTTCCGGTGATACACTTGAACAGCCTGAAGAGTATGGTGTCGGTCTTGCTTATGTGATGGGTCAGCACACCATAGCATTTGACTATAAAAAAATAAAATGGTCAGAAGCCAAAGGGTATGGCGACTATGGCTGGGATGATTCCGATGTCTATGCAGTGGGTTATGCCTACACAGAAAATGAATGGACACTCAGACTTGGATACAACCATGCAGATTCAGCGGTCACAGAAAATGCCAATCCTACACTGAACTTCTTCAACCTTTTAGGGTTCCCTGCAAATGCAGAAGATCACTATACTGTCGGTGCAACGTATGAATTTACAAACCATTTCTCGCTTGACCTGGCCTATGTGTATGCGGATGAAACAAGTGACACCTTTGATATAGCTGCACTCGGAATGGGAACCGATACGATCACGACCAGCCATGCTGAGGACAGTATCTCTTTCCAGTTAGCCTATAAGTTTTGATCACCGATCCGACCCTGCACGAGAGATGCTTTCAATTCAGCATCTCTTCCAGTGTCAGCTTCACATTCTCTCCCAAAGCATTGAGATGATAACCGCCCTCTAAAAAGAAGACAAACGGTACCTCTGCACTGTCCAGTATCAGTCTGACTATTTTTCTTATGCCCTCGGACGTAATGTTGAGCGACGCCAAAGGGTCGCTCTCATGCAGGTCATACCCGGCCGAGACCAAAATGATATCGGGTTGAAATCTCTCCACACAGAGGGGCATCTCATTCCTGTAGACCGCAAGCAGTTCTTCATCTCTGCTCCCAGGCATCATCATAAAGTTTGCAGTGAACCCCTTTCCTGCTCCCTCTCCCTTCTGTTCCTCCTGGCCTGTACCGGGATAGGCATACGCCTGATGCGTCGAGAAGTAAAATACAGAATCATCTGCATAGAATGTATCTTGCGTACCGTTGCCATGATGCACATCAAAGTCAATGATCATCACCTTATGATACCCGAGACTCTGTGCATAGCGTGCCGCTATGGCAATGTTGTTAAAAAGACAAAAACCCATCGCCTGTGTAGGGGTCGCATGATGCCCCGGAGGTCTTACCGCACAAAAGGCCCGTTCGGACGCTCCGGACCTGATGCCATCCAAAGCTGCGATCCCTGCTCCTACCGCTGTCACTGCTGCCTGATAGGAGTCATGACTGCAAACCGTATCAGGATCGATACTGCCTTCACGTGCACTGGTATGTTTGATGGTCTCTATAT
>NZ_DATCSP010000083.1:0-3186 GCF_036568385.1 Sulfurovum sp.
GAAGACTATATGCAAGAGGTGAAAATGATCACCCTGGCACCGGAAATAGATGGTGCCGAGGCATTTGTCAAGGAATTGACAAGTTCCTACCCGCATATCATTTTAAGTATCGGACATTCCGCTGCCGGTTATGAAGAAGCAAAAGAGAGCTTTACCTGGGGCATCTCGCATGCCACACACCTCTTCAATGCGATGACCCCGTATCACCACAGAGAACCGGGTATCGTGGGTGCCGTATTCGACTCCGATGTCACGTGCGATATCATAGCCGATCTGGTGCATACGCATCCCTCTGTGCTTGAGCTGGTCCAGCAGATGAAAAAAGAGAAGCTGATACTGATCACAGATGCTATGCGGGCAGGGTGTATGAAGTGCGGTACTTACGATTTGGGCGGGAGACGTGTTGAGGTGAATGAGGGCAAAGCCGTACTGGAAGACGGAACCCTTGCCGGGTCCGTGCTGAAGATGCATGAGGCCCTGCTTAATATGAAGAGACATACTTCGATGGAGCTTGTTGAAATTGTCAACAGTGTGACAAAGATACCCGCACGTAAACTGGGGGTGAAAAAAGGGGAGCTCAGAGAGGGCTATGATGCAGATATGGTCATTTTTGATGAAAGTTTCAGTATCATATCAACCATAGTGAATGGTGAAGTAAAGTATAGAAGGTAGACCCATGTTAGGATTTTTGAAACGTAAAGTAAGAGAGATCAAGTCACCGGTTGACGGCCAAATCGTGGCACTTGAGAGCGTAGACGATGAAGTGTTTTCACAGAAACTCGTCGGTGACGGTGTGGCGGTCATCCCCATGTCCAATGTTTTTACCGCACCCATAGACGGTACGATCAGCAAGATATTCCCCACCAACCATGCGTATAGCGTAAAGAGTTCCAAAGACCTGGAAGTGATGGTGCATATCGGTTTGGATACGGTAGCCCTGGAAGGGGTAGGTTTTGAACGGCTTGCCAAGGAAGGGGATGAGGTGAAGGCCGGAGATCCGATCATCCAGGTGGATCTGGGATATATCCGTGACCATGCCAAAGATATCATCACCCCTATCATTATTTCAGAGGAGAGTGATGTGAAAGAGATCGACAAGCGATTGAAGATCGTCAAAACCCAGGATATCATTATGGAGGTGAAGTAAATGCCGCAAAGTGACAACATCTATTATTATGTCGTGTACGGCCTGATACTGGTCGCTTTTTTTATTGTCCTCAAGACACCCAAAAAGAAGTAGCGGCCTACGGCTTTTGGATCAATACCTCTTTGATCTTTTCTGCGACCCCTTCTGCTCTGGTCCCAAGTACGATCTGAATGGAGTGCTTGTCAGGGCGTATGACACCTTTTGCCCCCAGCGCGATGAATGCTTTATCGTTGAGGGGAGCGCTGTCATGGACAGACATGCGAAGTCTTGTGATGCATGCATCGGTATGCGTGATGTTCTCCTCTCCCCCTAACGCTTCTATAAATGCCAGCGCTTCCTCATCTGCATCACGCTTTTCAGTGCCGGAATTCTCTTCAAATATCTTCAGTTTAAACAGCCTGATCGTGTAATAAGCGCTTATAAAATAGATGAGTGCAAAGAGGGCTCCCAGAGGAAGAAGCAGCAGAGGATTGGTCGCCAGTTTATAGTTGATCATATAGTCTATGAATCCTGCTGAAAACCCGAAGCCTGCGTGAATGTCCAACATCTGGGCTGCCGCAAGGGAGAGGCCCGTCAGCAGGGCATGCAGCACGAACAGCAGAGGCGCTACAAACAAAAAGAGGAATTCCAAAGGCTCGGTGATCCCGGTAAGGAACGAGGTAAATGCAACACCTGCCAGGATCGCACCCGCCTTTTTTCGGTACGCTTTCTCGGTATTGAGGTAGATGGCGTAGGCCATGGCAGGCAAACCGAACATCATGACCGGATAAAATCCTGCCATGTAGACCCCCGCGGTCTTGTCACCGGCGAAGAAGCGGTGAAGGTCGCCATTGGCCACGACCTGGGCGCCGTCTTTGAGGTAGCTGTATTCGCCAAGCTGGAACCAAAAGACAGAGTTGAGTATATGATGCAGCCCCAGAGGGATCAGCAGACGGTTGAGGAACCCGTAAATGAAGGTACCCACGGCTTCCAGTCCTATGATGGCATTTGAAAACGTATCGATGGCACTTTGGGCAAAATGCCAAAAATACCCTGCAAGCATCCCCACTCCTATGGCAGAAAGGGCCGTAATGATGGGCACAAAACGTTTCCCTCCGAAAAAGCCCAAAAATTCAGGCAGTTTGATGGTATGGAAACGGTTGTAAAGTGTTCCGGCGATGACACCCATGATGATACCGACAAAAACGCCCATGTTCACATCTTTGTCAATACTGATGTAAACTGCTTTGGCGATGAGCACCCCTATGGCCCCTGCCAGGGCGGCAGCACCGTCATGGTTCTTGGAAAGCCCATAGGCGATGCCTATACCAAAGAGCAGGTCCAGGTTGGAAAAGATAGCTTCACCTGCGGACTTCATAATAGATGCCACTTCTCCATCGAAGATATCCCCGAAACCAAGTCTCAACAGCAGTGCCGCAACAGGGAGTACGGCGATAGGGGTCATCAGTGCCTTACCGATGCGTTGAAGTAAATTAAACATGTCTGATCACCTCTTTTGTTCGTGCGATGCGTTTAGGTGAAACACTGAGTGTAGTGATACCGAGATCCACAAGCGCGGGTATGGCATCTTTATGTGCGGCCAGCTCTCCACAAAGGCTCACGGGCCTGGTTGCCTTTTCGAGGATAGCCTGGATAGCTGAAAAGAGCACGGGTGAGAGTTCGTCCGTTTTGAGCAGAGGATGGGTCCTCTCTGTAGCAAAGAGGTATTGTGCAAGGTCGTTGGTCCCTATCGAATAAAAGTCGACGACCTCATTGAACTCTTTCAGCAGGAAAAGCACGGAGGGGACTTCGATCATCATACCAAAGAAGAGATGGGAAATGTCAAAGGCATGTTTTTTCGCGACCTCCTTGGCAAAAGCCTTTGCCTCTATGAACTCTTCCACGGTGCTGACCATAGGGAACATGATCTTTATGCGCTTCTCTCCGGCAGCGGAGAAAATGGCATGCAGCTGTTCTTCAAGAAGTTCCGGATGCGTACGGAACAGACGTATGCCGCGTACCCCTAAAAAAGGATTGTTCTCCGGGGGGAGCTGTATATA
>NZ_DATCSP010000084.1:0-30632 GCF_036568385.1 Sulfurovum sp.
AGGATGTGACGATGCACAACACATCGCCTTTGATCATCTAGGAAGACCACATAATGGGATAGGTGATGCAACAAACAACTACAGTGAGTATATGTCTGAAGATTGTACGATTGAGTTTGGTTTTGCAGATAATTCAACACCCCTTATCGTAACGATTCGTACTGAGACGGGACATGTCAGTGCGGATTGATAAGAGATAAAAACCCTCTTCTATTTACCTTCCATTAAGTATCTTAAGTTAGAATTAAGTATGGATATAGCGATATATCTATACTTTAATATTAAGGATATATTATGAACAAGAGTATAACGGGAAGACATTTCGAACTCACTGAGCCTATCAAAGCCTATGCTGAAGCAGCTATGGATGGCCTGGAAAAATATCACTTAGACATTATTTCTGCCAGTACGGTGATCTCAGCCAGTGAGAAAAATGGAAAAAAAGGGTTTGTCACAGAGTTCATTATTAACCTTAAAGATAAAAATACCATCATTATTTCACAGGTGGATAAAGATGTATATGCGGCTATGGACCTTGCCATAGAGAGAGTCAAAAAATCACTTAGAAGACATGCCGACAAGATCAAAAATCATAAGATCATGAGCTTTAAGGATCTGGGAGAAGAAGCGGAAGCAGTCGCTGAGTTAACTGCGGAAGAAGTAGAAATAGTGCCTATGGACCTGGAGCTGCACAAGCCGCTTGAGTTCGATGAGGCGGTAGAAGCCCTCCTCGCAGAGAAAAAAAGACAGTTCATCGTATTTAACGACAACGAAGGCATGATGAGAGTCATGTACAAAAGAGCAGATGGGAGATTCGGACTGTATTAGGATCCCTCTTTATCACCCCGGACTCAACCGGGGAATTCATTCTCCAAACTTGCTAATCTGTTCTTAGCCCTGACGACCACTTCCTCATCTTCAGCCATATCCAGCCATTTAAATCTTTGGCCGCTTTGTATCGTACCGTCGAGTATATCGCCGCTGTCTCTGAATTTAAGGTCAAGTTTTGCGATGTCAAAACCGTTGTTCGTCTGTGCGAACTGTTCCAGCCTGAAGTTTTCCGCACTGTTGGAGTAGAGGTAGCACCAGCTTTTCAATCCGTTACGCCCCACCCTGCCCCTGAGCTGGTGCAGCGTTGCAAGTCCCAGCCGTTCCGCACCTACTATCACGATAAGCGTAAGCCTTGGCAGAGAGATCCCTACCTCGACCACGGTGGTGGCCAGAAGTATATTGCCTTTTTCCCTGAACGCCAGCAACACATCCTCTTTTTGCTTGTCTTTGCCGTGCGTGACATAGACACCCTCGAACTTCTCCTCCCAGAACCCTCTGCTCTCTTCCAGTGACTGGTAGGGTACTTCGCTGCTCTCTTCTACCAGCGGATAGATGATCAGTACCTGGTGCTGCTGTGCAATCTCCTCTTTGATATGCGACAAGAGGTTTGGAAAGTCCTGTTTGCTGATGGTCTGGGTCAGCACTTCGCGTTCAAAAGGCGTACTCGTGATGAGGCTCACATCAAGCAGTTCGGACTCCATCATCGCCTGTGTCCTGGGGATGGGGGTCGCAGAAAATTGTATAAAATGCGGTTTTTTCTCACCGGTACTGACCAAGGCTTCCAGGCTCTGTCTCTGTCTGGTGCCGAAACGATGCTGTTCATCGACCATGACCAAAGAAGCCTGCGGGAGATCCTCCTTATAGAGCAAGGCGTGCGTACCTATGATGAAATCAGCCTCCCTGTAGTCTCCCTGGTCTTTCCCCTGCATCACCAAGGCCACTTTCACTTGTCTGGGTAGATGCTTGCATGCTTCTTCGTAGAGCTGCAGCGCGAGCAGCGAGGTCGGTGCCATCAGAATGCTTTTATGCGGCAGTGCCATCATCACGGAAGCCAGTATCACCATGGTCTTTCCCGAACCCACATCTCCGACCACCATCCGTTTGGCTGCTTTATCCTCTCTAGCCAGATCACTTTGTATCGCTGCTATGACTTCCTGCTGTTCTTTTGTGAGCTGGAAAGGAAGGTTGTCTACAAACGGCGCTATATTACCGGTCAATGCTCTGATCGCGGGGAAGTCTGCCTTTTTGCCTCTAAGCTTTTTTAAATGATTATAGGCTTCGACAAACTTCAGTACCGCTACAAGATCAGGCTTCAGTGCTGAGCCCTCATACACTTCATCCATGCTTTTGGGAAAATGGATATGCATCAGCGTGGCGACCTCTTTGCTGTCCAGACCTTCATTGTAGAGGTTGTGTTCGTTCACATAGCACTCTATGAGCGAGGAGATCTCACTCTCTTTAAGCACGGTTTTGTACTTAGGGGTGATCTTCCCCACCTGTTTGATGGATCTGGGCTGCGACATTTGCAGGTACCCTTTATACTCCTCGAGTCTTCCCTGTATCACATGGCTTGAACCTACCTCAAAGAGCTTGTGATGGTAGGGGGTCACCTTGAAAAAGGTGGAAGAGAGACGTCTGCCTGACCTGGTAAGCAGGAATGTGACACGCAGTTTCCCCGAGTAGATACTTGTATCGATCACCTTGGCCTCGAGGGTATTGACCTTTCCCAGTTCAAGGGTACCGGTGAGCGTGGTGTCATTATAAGAGACAGGGATGATCAGTGCAAGATCAAGCAAAGAGTGGATCTTGAGTTTTTTAAAGAGTTGTTTGGCTTCTTCCATCCCTGTCCCTTTTGTTAAGTGAATTCAATTATACAAAAGTTTTAAAGAGATAGAAGGCAATATGTCAAATTGACATATTATTTTGGCGGGTTCGTTTCTTTTTTCGTTACGATACTGAATGTGATCTCCGAAAGTTCCGGATGTGACCTGATAAAGTCATTGACCTCATCCAGTGTCACGGATTCGATATTTTTCAGCTCATTTTTCTGAAAATCAAGCGGCCTTCCGAGATAGAAGTCATTATAGGCACGGTGCAGCCTCTGGGAAAGTGTTTCTGTACGCAAAGGCTCGGAACCGAGCAGGAACTTCTTCGTATCGTCAAGCTCTTCCTGCGTGATACCCTCTTTGACAAACGTGTCGACCACTTCCTGTATCAGCGCTTTTGCTTCATCCTGTGTGCTGAGCTTCGTCTGCATATACCCGCTTAGATAGGAGACGCTTTTGGTACGTCGAAGAGAAGAATAGACACCATAGGTAAGCCCGCGCTTTACACGTATCTCCTCCATCAGACGGCTTCCAAAACCCGCACCGCCAAGCAGATACTCGGCTATCTTTGCCTTGTGCTGGTCTTTTGCATCATAGGAGTAATGGAACGGAGCGCCGAAATAGATATACGCCTGGTGCGTATCTTCATGGGTCAGTACTACTTCTTTTTTATCTGAAGCTTTGACATTCTGCACTTCTCTCTCTTCTACTTTCGGGAAAAGAGCAAGCAGTCTCGTAAGATACCCTTTTGCTTCATCAAAGGTGATGTCTCCGCCCACCACGCCTATGGCATTGTTGTATCCCAGATGCGTAGTGATGAAGGTCCGGATCTCGTCAAGTGTCATACTTTTGATACTCTCCACTGTTCCGTCATACGGTCTGGCGAGAGCCGATCCTTTGAAAAGCGTGGCACGTAGAGTGGTTCCTGCAATGTAATCGAAATCGCTCTTCTTTTGTGTGAGCCAGCCTATCTTCTGGTGCTTGATCTGATCGAGCGCCTCCTGTGTATAGTTGGGGTCTTTTAAAAGTTCTTCCAGGCGATCTACCGCATAAGCGAACTCACTTTTGAGCGAAGAGACCTCTATGACAAAAGTTTCACGTCCTGCATGCGCACCGATATCTACCGCATGCGCATCCAGTTTTGTCGCGAAACCTACACTTCCCTCCTTGGCTGTACCTTCATTCAAGATTCGCGCAGCCATATCTGCAAGGCCGTCTTTGGTATTGCTCAAATGGCCGGCATTTTTAAATACCAGTTGTATAGAAACAATAGGGATATATTTTCCCTCTTCAAATACCACAGGTATCTTGCTCTCTTTCATTTCTATCTCTTTAAGTGATGCTGCCATCAATGCTCCTTGTAATAAAAGAATCATCATAATGATTCTTTTTAGTGAGAATTGAGGAGTGAGGAGTGAGGAGTGAATGTTTACACTACGCTGCAATACATCTATTGTAGGTATGTTAAAAAAATGCTTCCCCATATTCCCTATTCCTGATCTCTCGTTTTTCATTCGAAATACTCCAGTATCTCATAGGCCGTATTGCGTTTTGCAGGGGTTTCCCCTACATCTCTGATCAGTTTGATCATCTCAGCCTGGTTCATCTCGTTTTTTGCCCCTGCAGCGGACACCACATTCTCTTCCATCATCGTAGAGCCCAGGTCATTCGCGCCGAAAAGCAGGGCCATCTGTCCTATGTAGGAACCCTGCGTGACCCAGGAGCTCTGTATATTCGGTACATTGTCCAAAAAGAGCCTGGCGACCGCCAGATAACGGAGGTATTGGTTGGACGACGTTTTTGTGATCGTGGGCAGTTCTCTTTTAAGCTGGGTATGGTCACTCTGGTAGGACCACATGATAAAGGCTCTAAAGCCTCCTGTTTCATCCTGGAGCTGACGTATATACTCCCAGTGCTCTACGATCTCTCGGATCGTTTCCACCGTACCGTACATCATCGTAGCCGTGGACTTGATACCGAGCTTATGTGCCTGACGATGCACTTCCAGCCATGTATCTTTATCGTGTTTTTTAGGCGCTATGATGTCCCGTACCCTGTCCGAAAGTATCTCTGCCCCTGCGCCGGGAATGGAACTGAGCCCTTTGGCTTTCAGTCTGCGCAGGACTTCGGAGATACTTATTTTTGAACGCTTGGCGATGTAGTCTATCTCGATGGAAGAAAATCCGTGTATCGTGACCTGCGGGTATTTTGTTGAAATATGTTCCACCAGATCCTCATACCACTCTATCTCGAGCTTGGGATGTACACCGCCCTGAAAAAGTATCTGTGTTCCGCCTATGGCCAGGAGTTCATCGATCTTCTGGTCTATCTCATCGAACGTTAAAATATACGCGTCTTCTTTTTTCTCATGGGTATAAAAGGCACAGAACTTACAGTCCACCCAGCAGATGTTCGTATAGTTGATGTTCCTGTCCACCACAAAGGTAGTGACACCCTTGGGATGCATCTCTTTTTTGCGTGCAAGTGCCATCTGTCCAAGGGTCTTCAGGTCGCCCTTTTCGATCAGCTCTATGGCTTCATCCACGCTCATACGTTTGGCGTTGCTATTTGTCATATGGCTTGTCATTGTATACCTCGCTTACATTGCGTTTGAACACGCTTTGTATTTTATTATTCTTTATCCAATGCGTCCAGCACACCGTTGATGAACTGTGGCGACTTCTCATCCGCAAGTTCTTTTGCGAGCTCTACCGCTTCGTTGATGATAATGGCTTTATCGGTCTTGGCCACCAGTATCTCATACGCACCCAGTCTCATGATCGCTTTTTCTACTTTTCCTATGGCATCGTAATCCCAGTCTTTGAGGTGCTCCTTGATCTTGGTATCCAGCATCTCAAGATTTTCTATCGTCCCCTGAAACAGTATATCTGAAAACTCTTTCTGCTTATTTCGGATCTTCCCCTCTTCCAGGATCTCGTCAGAGAATTTTCCGATATTCTCATTTCCCAGATCATACGCATAAAGTAATCCTACTACCGCGGTACGTGCCTGATGTCTTGTTGCCATTAGTCAAGCTCACTGTATAGATTGATGAGCTCGATGAGTCCCACCATCGCTTCTGCACCTTTGTTGCCTGCTTTGGTCCCCGCTCTCTCAATAGCCTGTTCTATGTTGTCGACCGTCAGTACACCGAAGGTCGCCGGTTTGCCATACTTCAGTGTCACGTTCGCCACTCCTTTGGTAGCTTCTGCCGAGACGTAGTCAAAGTGAGGCGTTGCCCCGCGGATCACCGCACCCAGGCAGCATACCGCATCATATTTTCCGGAAGCCAGTGCTTTGTCCAGTGCGAACGGTATTTCAAATGCGCCAGGTACCAGGATAAGGTCCAGATCATCTGCATTACCGCCGTGTCGGATATAGGCGTCTTTTGCCCCTTCTACCAGTCTGTCAGTGATGAAGTGGTTGAATCTTGCATTGATGATCGCTACTTTTTTACTCTTATCTACCGATAAATGGCCTTCTACTGTTTTCATGCTTATCCTTTAACGTTTGTTTTTATTCTACGATCGAGCGTATCGCATCGATCTGTTCGATCAGGGTCTCGAGTTTGCTTAATTCTATCATATTCGGTCCGTCGCTCAAAGCGATGCTCGGGTCAAAATGGGTTTCAAAAAAGAAACCGTCCACACCCACTGCTGCAGCCGCACGTGCAAGATAAGGCACGAATGAAGAGTCTCCGCCACTCGTTGCGCCACCGCTTGCAGGCATCTGTACAGAGTGCGTTGCATCAAAGACCACCGGAGCGAAGTCACGCATGATCTTCAGTCCCCGCATGTCTACCACAAGGTTGCCGTACCCGAAACTTGATCCTCGTTCTGTGAGCCAGACATTATACTTTTTGGCATTTTCATAACTGACCTCACCATCGAATCCTCTGGTCTTCAGTACTTTTGCCACAGAGTGTTCCATCGCAGCGGGTGCAAGGAACTGTCCTTTTTTGATGTTCACCACCGCAGAGGTTTTTGCCGCTGCCACCAGCAGATCTGTCTGGCGACACAAAAATGCAGGGATCTGAAGCACATCTGCGACTTCAGCCGCTGCCGCCGGCTGGGTATAGTCATGCACATCTGTGAGGATCTTATAGCCGAACTGCTCTTTGACCTCCTGGAGCATTTTAAGCCCCTCCTCCAGTCCCGGACCTCTAAAGGAGTCCAGGCTTGTACGGTTCGCTTTATCAAAGCTCGCTTTAAAATAAAACTCTTTGGTACAATCTTCATGGTATTTGTTCAACGATTCTGCGATTCTCATCACATTGTCTCTGCTTTCTAAGACACAAGGGCCTGCTATCAGTATCATTTTATTCCTTTGGGTAGGGCTACAAGCAGCCCTGACGTAATGACTAAGATTATACCAAAAACTGTCCAAAAACCAGGTATAGGATCTCCCAACATCACGCCGATCACCAATGCAAAGACAATATTGCTGTAACTTATCGTTCCAACGATGCCTGCTTTGGTCAACTCGTAGGCCTTGGTCATCAGCAGCTGTGAGATCGTTGCAAAGATGCCTACAGCGATCACATATCCCCACTCCATCCCCTGTGGCATCACAAAAGATGCGAACATCCAGTCAAACTCTTCAGAGACCGTGACGTAGGGGGTGGCAAGCATCAAAAAGAGCGGTGCGACGGTACCCACTCCCATAAATGACATCACGATCGCACGTGTATCGTAGTACTTTCTAAGTTCACGTATGGAGGTGTAGGCCAGTGCCGCTCCGATGCCTGAGAGGATCCCCAGGATGTCATATTTGTCGAAGGTACCTCCTTCGGGCTGTGCCACCATGACTATACCTGCAAAACCGAGTACCACTGCGATCAACGCACTGATATGCAGTTTTTCATTTAACAGAAGATATGCAAAAATGGCTACAAAAATGGGGGATGTTTTGTTGTAGGTCACTGCTTCGCCCAAAGGAATATGTGCCATGATGTAAAAGTATGCCAAGAGTGCCAGAAAGCCCATAGAGCCCCGGAAAAGGAGCAAGAAGGGTTTTCCGCCTGTCTGTTTCAAAGGCACTTTGTAAATGGCGATCCCTACCAGGACCACTCCAAAAATATTTCTGAAAAAGGTCACTTCTACCGGGGGAAGGGCCTGGCTTACCACCTTTGCAAATCCGCCCATGATGGCAAAGCTCAGGGAAGCCAATAACATAAAAAGTATCCCTCTATCCATATTCTGAATCATTTTTTTCAAAAGATCATCCTCATTTTTTCTAGATCATTTTTTGCACACACCGCTTTTGCACACACCGCATCGGGCTTGCTAATTTTGTGGAAGTGTAGCATAATACGCGCTATGAATGAAACAGCATTTTATACCAACCTTTTATCGCTGCCCGATGGCGCGAACGATGTACGGTATAGGAAAAAGCGATATTTACTGAGAAAAGAGACACTGCTTGCGGGTAAACTTATAAAGCTCTATGCCGAAGAACTGGGAGGCAATGACGTCGTCAGCGGGAACTATTATCCCACCCTCAAAGGCGGGATGCTGAAACCCTGTGAAATGTCCGATGAAAAAGTCATAGACTTCGTTCTGCACGCAACCGTTATTTGACCCTTACAAGCTGAGCATCACCATAGAGCATAATATCTTTTATCACCGATTTATAGATGAACTTGTCTTTCCCCACTGCGAGCAGGATATCCCCTTTTTTCTTTCTGAAGTTCTCCTGGTGGATCAGTGCCTTGGCATAGAGTGCCGCACCCTCTCCCAGGTCCTTGCTATAGACGCCGGCCTGGGCAGCACCTGGCACCGTGATCTGCACTTTGCCATGCTGTTTCTCCAGTCCCACTGCTTTGAACAGGTATTTTTGTCCCTTTTCTTCGACCGCATTTCCCAGATTGAAATAGAGGGTCAGCAGGTCGTCCCTGGCGTAGAATTTCAGTTTTTCTGTCGTATCTTTGACCAGTTTTCCTTTCTGCCATCTTCTATATCTTTTTGTCACCAACTTCTTTTCGTGGTCGATATGGTACGCTTTGCTGACCTTTTTATCTTGCTTTGTGGTTACCATCTCGTAAAAGTCACTCACCATCAGCCCGTTCTCCATATGTCCTTTGGAGGTATAATGTTCGGTCTGCCCGTTCAAAAGCACTTTTGCCAATCCGGCCAAAGTTACTTTGGTATCGATCTGGTAGGCAGATCCATCCTGGGTAAGCCTGTTCTCTATACTCCCCACTTTACCAAATATACCAAAGGTTGCCATATAGTTCAACTGTGTCGTCTTGGCTGACAGAAAACTGCCCAAAAGCAAAAACAGGGTCACGGTACTAAAGATTCTTTTTAACACTTTTGATCCTTTTCTAATTCTCTTTATATTTCATTTTACTATAATTGTGTGTATAAAACGTGAAGGATACCTAAAATATGTCAACCACACAGACAAACGAACTGAATGCAAGCCAATCTCTCAATGTGATAGATGACCTGTCCATGAATCTTGGAGGTACCGTGCAAACCATGCTCGTACCCATCTATGAGAAGTTTCCTTTTTTGGCAAAGACCTTTTTAGATATCCCCCTGGCAAACCTCTTGGCTGCTGTAGCGGTTTTTTTACTCTTTTTACTGTTTCGTAAACTTTTTACCATTGTCATTATGGGGGCCTTGCAAAAGTTTTCCAAATTCTCGCATACCTATAACGATGACAAGATCATTTCAGCACTGAAAGACCCGATAGGGTTTGCTTTTATCCTGATAGGCGCACACCTCTTTTTCCTGCTCATCTTCAAAGAGACGGAACTGGTCAAAAACATCCTCAACACCCTGGCGGTTTACACGATATTCTGGGCTATCATCGCTGTGATGGAGTCTCTGCGCGATCTCTTTCACCATGCGACAGGAAAATTCAATCCTGACCTTGCCCATGAGATGGGGAACTTTGTGCTCAAAATAGCAAAGGTACTCGTAGGTGCCATCGGACTTGCAGCCATGCTACAGGTTTGGGGCATCAATGTTACGGCACTCGTCGCTTCATTGGGACTGGGTGGTCTTGCCTTTGCACTTGCGGCCAAAGATACCGCTGCAAATATGTTCGGCTCCTTTGCCCTGCTTGCAGACAAGTCCATACGTATCGGGGAGTGGATCAAGGTAGACGGTGTGGAAGGAACCGTGGAGGACATCGGTATGCGTACCACCAAGATACGCTCTTTTGAAAAATCGCTCATCACCGTTCCCAACCAGATCGTATCGAACTCTCCGATAGAGAATTTTTCCCGAAGAGGGGTGCGAAGAATTAAAATGCAAGTAGGCCTCACCTACAGTACCAGTGCAGAACAGTTGAACAACATTGTCAAAGAGATCAGGGCAATGCTGCATAGCCATGAAAATATCTCCCAAAAAGAGACCTTACTGGTCAACTTCGAATCTTTTGGAGAGTCTGCACTCAACATCTTTATCTATACGTTTACCAATACGTCCAATTGGGAACGCTACCTGAACATACGTGAAGACATCCATATGAGGATCATGAAGATCGTTGAGGAGAACGGTTCGAGTTTTGCCTTTCCTTCCCGGTCTATCTATATGGAACAGGCACAGGATGAAAATGTGTTATAATTTCAACAATTAACAGGAGATCTATGATTGAGATTTCCCAAGGAAAGATTTTATTTATATGCAAACACTAAAAAAAGTAGCCATACTGGGCCGGCCGAACGTAGGGAAAAGCTCCCTCTTTAACCGTTTGGCAAGACAAAGAGATGCCATCACCGCCGATGTGGCAGGTACCACCAGAGATATCAAAAAACGTATCGTGACCATATCGGAAAACCGTGATTTTGAAGTGATCGACACCGGGGGGATAGACTACTCTTCCGAACTTTTCTCCAAAGTGGCCGAGTTTTCCATGAAAGCGGCCAAAATGGCAGATATCATCATCTACATGGTGGACGGCAAGACACTGCCCTCGGAAGAGGACAGAGAAATGTTCTACAAACTCCAGGCATTAGGCAAACCGCTGGCACTGGTCGTCAACAAGATCGACAACGAAAAAGAAGAAGAGCGCTACTGGGAATTCCTGGAGTTCGGTGCAGAGGCGACCTTTCCTATGTCCGTCAGCCATAACCGTTACTTCAATGACTTCTATGCCTGGCTGGAAGAACATATCCCTCCCAGAGAAGAAGAGCCTGAAGGGCTTGAACTTAGCGAAGATACCTACCAGGAGCCTTTTGATGAGATCATCCGTGACATCAACAGTGTCGCAGAGGAAGAGGTGGATAATGAGATCAAAGTGGCGATCATCGGACGTGTCAATACAGGGAAAAGTTCACTGCTCAATGCACTCCTGGGCGAAGAGCGTTCCGTGGTCTCTGATGTGGCAGGTACCACCATTGACCCGATCGATGAAACGATCGAACACAATGGCTACAAGATCACCTTCGTCGATACTGCAGGTATACGCAGAAGAAGCAAGATCGTCGGTATTGAGAAATATGCACTGGGCCGAACCACGGAAATGCTTGACAAGGCCGATCTCGTCCTACTGATGATCGATGCAACAGCCGGTGTCACCGAACTCGATGAAAGGGTTGCCGGTCTCATCGAAAAACATAGACTTGCCTGTCTGATCGTTGTCAACAAGTGGGATATCCATGAAGAGAAGACCTATGAAGAGATGGTGGAAGAGATCCGTGATGAATTGAAGTTCCTGCACTATGCGCCCCTTATCACCATCTCGGCGAAAACAGGGCTGCGCGTCAACAAGATACTGGACCAGGTGACAGCGATCTATCAGCGGTATACACAGCGTATTTCTACCTCAGTGCTCAATGATACCATACGTGAAGCCATCAGAAGGCACCATGTACCGTCGCACCATGGAGCCGTGGTCAAGATCAAATTTGCCACACAATATGAGACCAAGCCTCCGAAGATCGCCCTGATCAGCAACCGCCCTGAATTTATACACTTTTCCTACAAGCGTTATCTGGCAAACTTCCTGCGAAGCAAATTCGATTTTGAGGGCGTGCCTTTGGACATCGTTGCACGTAAACGCGGTGAACGAATTGACGAGGATGAGTAGGATTCTTTACTAACTCTTCGCTATAATCTCCTAAAATTATTTTAGGATGTTGCATGCGTGTACTTACAGGAATACAAGCTTCGGGGAAACTTCATATAGGAAACTATTTTGGGGCGATGAAGCCGATGGTCGAACTTCAGGAAGAACATGAACTTTTTACGTTCATCGCGAACTACCACTCTCTGACCACTTCAAAAGATGCCGCCACACTGAAGCAGTATACTATCGATGCTGCGGTTGACTACCTATCTGTGGGGATCGATCCTGAAAAAACTACATTCTGGGTACAGAGTGATGTCCCGGAAGTGCTTGAGCTCTACTGGATACTTTCAAAGTTCACCCCTATGGGCTTGCTCGAGCGCGCGCACTCCTACAAGGACAAAGTGGCCAAAGGGATCGCTGCGAACCATGCACTCTTTTCCTACCCTGTACTGATGGCAGCCGATATACTCCTCTATGATACCCAGCAGGTACCGGTGGGGAAAGACCAGATACAGCATGTTGAAATGACAAGAGACATCGCTACGAAGTTCAATAACGAGTATGGGGAACTTTTTATCCTGCCCGAACATCTCGTACAGGAAGATGTGGCCACCATACCGGGAATAGATGGCCAAAAGATGAGCAAAAGCTATAACAACGCCATCGATCTTTTCATGGAGGAGAAAGCTTTACAAAAAAGATGCAACAAGATCATCTCCTCTTCTACGCCACTGGGAGAACCTTTGGAATATCAGGGAGACAATATCTATGCACTTGCATCGCTGTTTTTGGATGATGCACAGAAACGTGAGCTGCAGGTACGCTATCAAAGCGGTAAAGAGGGGTACGGTCACTTTAAAAAGTACCTTAAAGAGTTAATCTGGGAAGAGTTGGGCGAAGCCAGAGAAAAACGTGCATACTACCTCAACCATCTGGATGAGGTAGAGGACATTTTAGCACAGGGTGCAAAGAAAGCCAGAACTATGGCACAGGCAAAGATGCTCAAGGTCAAAGAGGCGATAGGATTACGCTAACGTAACCTCTATGCCTATAATTCTTCATCGAGTTCCTCATCCAACTCATCATCTATGTCATCATCCAGGTCATCACCGCTGACATCTTCTATCGTATAAGCACTCTCATCCACTGTCTCTACGAGGTTCTGTTCATCGATCATATTGTATTCTACAATAAGATAAATGATGCCCGCCGACAGGATCACAACAAGCAATATCGCAACGCTCTCTAACAAATTTTTCATTTTTAATCCCCTTATTTGGTCATCTAAAAACCCCTAGAGAAGGTTTCCGACTCCCATAACATTCCCCTCACTTGCTTCAACACAAATTAGGATTTTTCAATACAGTAAAAACGTATGGAGATATTCTATCATAGATAAGTTTACAGTAGCCATTTATGTAAAAATATAATTGAAAATAATTTTATAGCAGTAGCATGCGGTATAAGCGCGTATTAATGGCTTTTTATTTCGATCAGATGCAACTTTTCATAGGTTCCGATCAGGCTGTCTATCATCTGCGTATGAATTTCGCCGGTAGTATGGATATGCACTTCCAGAGTTCCCTCATTGATGTGCCCTTTTTGCATCCCTAACGTAAGCAAATGTTTTGAAATGGCCTCGCCTGTATGGATCAGGCTGACCTTAGAGTTCATAATAGTCTCTATGTTCCGGCTCACCAAAGGGTAATGGGTACATCCCAGAACGATCGTATCTACATTGTTCTCCCGCATTGGCGCAAGCCACTTTTCCAGCAGCGCTTGTGTCTCCGGTGTATCGATCTCGCCTTTTTCTATCTGTTGAACCAGCCCCGGACAGGCCTGCTCATAAATTTCAACACACTTCTGGGAAGAGAGTGTCTGTGCCAATTTCTGGTATTTTTCTCCCTGCAGCGTTGCCGGTGTGGCAAGCACGCCTATTTTACCCGTCACAGTCTGTGCCAGGGCCGGTTTGATACCTGGTTCCGTACCGATGATGATCAGAGAGGGATGGACTTCACGCAAATGTGCAATGGCAGAGGAGGTTGCTGTGTTACATGCCAGTATCAATGCATCTATTTGATGGGTATCGATAAGGTATTGGGTGATGTCAAGAGAGTATTGTATGATCTGTTCAGGGGTTTTTTCACCATAAGGTGCATTTTTGGTGTCTGCAACATAGAAGATCTGCGCACCTTTGATCACCTGGGTCATAGCCTGGACCACTGTCAGGCCGCCCAAGCCGGAATCAAAAACACCGATCTTCATTATTTATATCTCCTGGCAGATAGGCAAAGCCCACCTGCCATTCCTCTCACTAAAGCTTCACCTATCGGCTCAGATGAAAATATAAATATTTTCATAGTGGTTACCTACGCACCTTCGTTCATCAGAGAAAGGAACTCTTCATTGGTCTTTGTTTTCATCATTTTGGAGAAAAGGAACTTCAGCCCTTCTACCTCTTCCATGTTCTGCATTGCATTTCTGAGAGCCCATACTTTTTGAAGTGTTTCAGGTTTCATCATCAGCTCTTCTTTTCTTGTGCCTGACTTCGTCACATCGATCGCAGGGTAGATACGTCTTTCCGATACGTGACGGCTGAGCACGACCTCAGAGTTACCCGTACCTTTGAACTCTTCGAAGATCACTTCATCCATACGGCTTCCTGTATCGATCAGCGCTGTAGCAATGATAGTGAGAGAACCGCCCTCTTCTATGTTTCTGGCTGCACCGAAGAAACGTTTTGGTTTATGCAGGGCATTGGCATCTACACCACCGGAAAGCACCTTACCTGAACTTGGCGTCACCGTATTGTACGCACGGGCAAGTCTGGTAATGGAGTCCAGCAGGATGATCACATCCTTGCCCATCTCCACACGTCTTTTGGCTTTTTCTATCACCATTTCGGCGGTTCTGACATGGTTCTGTGCAGGAAGATCAAAGGTCGAAGCGTAGACCTCACCTTTTACGGAACGCTGCATATCTGTGACCTCTTCAGGTCTCTCATCTACCAGCAGTACCATCAGTGATGCATCGGGGTTGTTGTGTGTGACCCCGTGCGCAAGCTCTTTCAGCAGCTCTGTCTTACCTGTTCTCGGCGGTGCCACGATCAGGGCTCTCTGCCCTTTTCCTATAGGGGTAAAGAGGTCAAGTACACGTCCTGTCATTTTCATCGGATTGTATTCAAGTTTTAGCTGTTCGCTTGCATAGAGCGGTGTGAGGTTGTCAAAGAGAGGTCTCAGCTTTGACTTCTCCGGAGCCAGATAGTTGATCGCTTCTATCTTCAGCAGTGCATAGTACTTCTCCTGCTCTTTGGGAGGACGTACCTGTCCTGTCACGACGTCACCGTTTCTCAGGGCAAATCGTTTGATCTGTGTACCGCTGACATAGGTATCATTGCTTGAGTTGGCAAAGTTCCCGTCAATAGAACGCAAGAAACCGAATCCGTCGTTCATCACTTCCAGAATTCCGGTAAAGAGGATGAACCCGCCCTGCTTTACCTGTGATTTCAGTATTTCAAAAATGAGGTCTTTTCTCTGGAATTCATTGGGGTTTTCAACTTTGACCTCTCTTGCTATCGTGACAAGTTCAGTGAGTGGAAGCTGTTGGAGGTCTTCTATTGTGTAGCCCTCTACGGGTACGTGTGTTCTGTTCTTTCTATTGGCATTAGTACCGTTAGAAGGTTTTTTATTATCGTTATCGCTCATAGGTCCTCTTGAGTATGCATTATGGAGATTATTTACGCCAGCTGTCTGTTCTTTGATAGTATGCTACGTAGTAGTAATAGCCGTATTATAATCGTTTTTGACTGAAATATATATTAATAGAGCTTTTTTCGGACAGCCTCATGACATCTCTCGTATGCGCTCCCTGGCCTGCTGTGGGTCACACCAAGGCATAATACAGCAACATCGGATAGAGGGCCGCTCCCAGAAGCAGGAACACGGGGGGCATCTTCCATTGGAGCATCTGTGCCACTTCCGGAGAGACCTCACCCTCTATGAACACCTTTCTGATCAATTCTATTTTGTAGAAAATATCAAATATCTTGATCGCCAATAAAACCACCATGCTTATATTCAGTACCCCGGTGTAAAGCACGATAAAGAGCACGATGTAGAACCCCGGCTGTATCAAGAAAAAGAGAAATATGCTTTTCCGGTAATAGGCATACAGTTTTGCCAGAACACCCAGAAGTGTTTCAGAACGCTGTATATATGCTTCAAAAAGTTCTGCGAGAAGCAGTATGATCGTAAATAATAGTGCGTTTTCCATAGAGGATTTTACACTTATTTAGATAAAATCATACAACGATACTTTTTGAAGGAAAACATTTGGCAGAGATCGCATGTACCCACTGCAACCTTACTTTTTCCGAGGATGTCATGATCGCGGAAAAGGAAAATGACGAAACGCTTTTTTTCTGCTGCAAAGGGTGTCAGGGGGTCTACCATCTTTTAAACAGCCAGGGGCTGCATAGCTTTTATGACAAACTGGGGGATACCGAACTTCAGCCGGTGATGCAGTCCAATGAAGATCTGGAAAAGTTCGACCTGGAAGGTTTCAAGAACAAATATATCACGGAAGAGGAGGATGGGCTCTACAAGATACACCTGATCATTGAGGGCATACACTGTTCGGCCTGTATATGGCTCAACGAAAAAGTACTGCATAAAACGGACGGTGTCATAGAGGCCAGCATCAACTACACCAACAACAAGGCAAAGATCGTCTGGGATCCCGAAGTGGTGAACCTTTCACAGATCATCGCGACCATACGCTCCATCGGTTATAACGCCTATCCGTACGATCCCAAGCTGCAGGAAGAGCGTGCCAATGCTACGCGGAAGACCTATTATTCCCGTATTCTGGTGGCTGTTTTTGGCGCCATGAACATTATGTGGCTGGCCGTCGCCCACTATGCCGGCTACTTCAGCGGTATCGAACAGTCCTTCAAAGATATTCTCAATGCAGCCGAATTCGTGCTGGCGACCCCGGTGCTCTTCTACTCCGGATGGATCTTTTTCAGGGGCGCCTACTACGGCTACAAAAATCACATTGTCAACATGGACACCCTGGTGGCATCCGGTGCCCTTTCGGCCTATATCTACTCCATCTATGCGATGGTCACCCAGCGGGGAGAGGTCTATTTTGACTCGGTAGTGATGATCATCACCTTTGTGCTGGTAGGAAAATACCTGGAAGTCCTCAGCAAGCGGCATGCGGTTGACACACTGGACACGCTGATGGGTAGCACCCCTACAGAAGTCACCGTGATCAAAGAGGGTGTAAAGTCGCTCGTCAGTATCGAGAACATTGTCCTGGGAGACCTCATAGAGCTCAAACCCGGAGAAAAAGTCGTGATAGACGGTGAAGTGACCTGGGGACAGGGTTCCTTTGATGAATCTTCCCTGACGGGCGAAAATGAGCCTCTCTACAAAAAACAGGGGGATACCATTTTAAGCGGTTCGATCTGTCTGGACTCGGTGCTGCACTACCGTGCGACGAAAGATGCTTCCAATTCCATGCTGACCTCCATCATCAGCCTGCTTGAAGAGTCCATTACCAAAAAGCCGCGCATAGAACAGCTGGCGAACACGATCTCCGGGTACTTTTCCACCACGATCCTCTTCATCGCGCTCCTGACCTTTGCAGGCTGGTATCTCTGGTCCGAAAGTTTTGAGCAGGCACTCATCGTAGGTATCTCTGTGATCGTCATCGCCTGCCCCTGTGCCCTGGGACTTGCCACCCCTATGGCAACCCTGGTGGGCATCAGTGTGGCAGCCAAAAGAGGCATCCTCTTCAAAGAGGCCTCTTTCCTTGAGACGATGGCTAAAAGTGACATACTCGCACTGGACAAAACCGGAACCATCACAGAAGGCAAACCCTCTGTCGTGAAAGCGGACATTTTCGAAGCCTTCGATCCTTCCCTGCTCTATGCGCTCGTGTCTACCTCCAATCATCCTATCTCAAAAGGGATCAAAGCCTACCTTGAAGGACAGTATCAAGAGCTGAGACCATTGACGCTCGAAGCGATCACAAGCATCGAGGCAAAAGGGATCAAAGCCCGGTATCAGGGCCAGGTTCTGCTTGGAGGCAATGCCGAACTGATGCAGGAGTCCAACATCACAGCGGACACCCATTCAGACCATGCGCTCTTCTTCTTTACCCTCAACGACACGCTTGTTGCACGTTTTGAACTGACCGATACGATCAGAGAAGGTGCGGCCAGAGCGATACAAAAGATCAAGGAGATGGGTATCAGGGTAGTGATGCTGACAGGAGACCATGAGCAGAGCGCCCGGAAAGTCGCACAGCAGGTAGGGATAGAGGAAGTTTATGCAAAACTGCTTCCCCAGGACAAGTCCGCCATGATCGATACCTTCCATCAGGACGGACACGTGGTGGTGATGGCGGGGGACGGGATCAACGATACGATCGCACTTGCCTCTTCGGACATCTCCATCGCTATGGGGAACGGGGCAGATGTGGCCATCGGTGTCAGTGACGTCGTTCTTTTGGATGAAAAGCCTGAAAGTATCTATGAAGCCTACAGGTTATCGCATCGGACCTTTGGCGCGGTCAAAGAGAACCTGGGTTTCTCATTGCTGTATAATGTCGTAGCTGTTCCGCTCGCGATGATGGGGTTTGTCAATCCTCTGGTAGCGGCACTCTCTATGTCTTTGAGCTCCCTCGTTGTCGTTGGGAACTCGCTGCGTATCAAAAGTTTGAAATTTAAGGAGAAAAGATGAGTGAAAGCATTGTAGTATTGATGATAGGCATCTCCACACTGTTAGGTGCCATAGGGTTACTGGCTTTGATCTGGGCTGTGAGAACAGGCCAGTTCGATGATCATAGCAAATTCATAGATGCGGTCCGCCACGACAATGAAGAGGACTTGCAGGATGCCGCTATGATGGAAGAGAGGAAAAAAGCCCATAAAGAAAAGATGAAACAGGAACGACTGGAAAAAGAAAGAAACTACCGGCCTGCAGACTAGTATCTATCAAGAAAACTATGCTAAAATTATATGAATAAATATTAAAGGGTACCCATGTATTTGAAAAAACTTTGTTTCGCCTCTCTCCTCTCTTTAGGGCTCCTTCATGCCCAAAGCAGTGTAGGACTCAATATCAATGATGAGGATCTGGAAGTGCGTGCTTCTATCGATCTCAATGCTTTGACCTACTACTCTGACAGCACTTCCTATACACTGGATGGTTCTTATCTGCATACCGATGGTGACAACTTAACGACGTTCGGTGTCAGTGCACAAAACAGGTTTCAGGGTGTAGAGGGGCTGACCCTTGGTCTGGGGATCAAATCCGTGTTCACCGATGATTTTGCAGCACTTCCTTTCTGTGCAAAAGCAAAATATACACTTCCGTTCTATAGTATCCCTGCGACTTCCTTGGCCACAAGTTTGGCTTATGCGCCTGCTGTGCTAACATTCCGTGATGGAGAAAGCTATACGGAATTCAGAGTAGAGGCCGATATGGAAGTGATCACCAATGTTCACCTCTTTGCAGGGTATCGTAACATAGATACAGAGTATGAAACCTACGACAGAACCTTTAACAACAGCTTTTACGGCGGAATGAAACTCAGCTTTTAGTGGTATACTTTTGCACTAAATTCAAAGGGATCTGCTTATGCATATTTTAGTCACTGGGGGTGCCGGTTACATAGGGTCACACACCTGTATACTGCTGCTCGAAGCGGGGTATGAAGTGATCGTTTTTGACAATTTTTCCAATGCTTCCAAAGAGAGCATAAAGCGGGTAGAAAAAATTGCGGGGAAACCCATTACTGTGATCGAGGGTGACATACGGCACAGGGAAGATCTGGATAAGATCTTTGATGCCTATAAGATAGACGCTGTCATCCATTTTGCCGGTCTGAAAGCTGTGGGAGAATCCGTGGAAGAGCCACTGAATTATTATGACAACAACATTCACGGCACCATCGTGCTTTGCGAAGCCATGGCGGCACATGGCTGCAGATCCATCGTCTTTAGCTCTTCGGCCACTGTGTATGGTGAGCCGCATACTACTCCCATCAAAGAAGACTTTCCCCTCTCTGCGACCAACCCTTACGGGCGAAGCAAACTTTTTATCGAAGAGATGCTTCGGGACCTTTACATTTCAGACCCTGCATGGAAGATCGTGCTGCTGCGATACTTCAACCCCGTGGGCGCGCATATCTCCGGAACGATAGGAGAGGACCCTCACGGCATACCAAACAACCTGATGCCCTTCATCGCGCAGACAGCGGTAGGCAAACGTGCATTTTTGAGCGTCTTCGGAGATGACTATGATACCCATGACGGTACCGGTGTAAGGGACTACATCCATGTCATGGACCTGGCGGACGGTCATGTCAAAGCACTGGAGAAGATAGAGAGTTTCAACGAAGTGATGACGATCAACCTGGGAACAGGAAAAGGCTACTCCGTGCTCGATATGGTCAAAGCGTTTGAAAAGGCTTCCGGTAAACATGTGCCGTACAAGATCGCGCCAAGAAGAGCGGGCGACATCGCAAAGTGCTTCGCAGACCCCAGCTATGCCAAAAAGATCTTAGGATGGGAAGCCACACGAAGCATTAAAGAGATGTGTGAAGACAGCTGGAGATGGCAATCCAATAATCCCAACGGATATGCGGAAGAAATAGTAGGAGTAGCAGAAAAAGACCCAAGGGTAAACCATTCATGATCTCCATTCCCAACAATACAAAAATGATCAACTATCTTATTGTTCTTTATGCACTGATGATCCCTCTATCGTTGGATATGCTACGTGCAACAGCGATTATCATGATCATTTTCTGGATTCGTGAAGGAGACTTTACAAAAAAATTCTCTGCGCTGAAAAAACAGCCATTATTCATAGCACTCTTCTTTCTAATAGCCTTGCTGCTTCTCTCTCTCTTATGGACCGATTATGAAAACCTTCGTACAGGGGTCAAATATATCACAAGGTTTTGGTATCTCTTGCCTATGTTTGTAATATTTACATCCATAGATAAAAAATTCATACCCATAGCCCTCTCTGCATTCCTTACTGGTATGCTGATCAGTGAACTGGTATCCTATGGTATATTTTTTGAATTTATTACTATTCAAGGACTTAGTCATAAAGATCCCAGCCCCTTCATGCAGCATACACTTTATAGTGTTTTTCTTGCTTTTAGTGCCGGTATCTTATTGAATCGTATCCTAACGTCTGAACAGATAAAACATAAAATAATTTACACGATATTTTTCATTACCATTACAGCCAATTTATTCATAAACACAGGCCGTACCGGCCAGGTTTTATTTTTGTTTGTATTGGTATCTGTGCTGATCGGGTATTATAAAATAACATTCAAGTCAATAGTTATTACCCTCTCTTTACTACTGATCATTCCATATTTGGCATTTACATTTAGCCCGAACTTCAAAGCTCGTATCATGCAAACATACAATAATACAAGCAACCTCACCTATTCCACTTCTATTGGGGCAAGACTAGGACTCAGTATCGTTGCCAAAGATATCTTCCTGGAGAACCCGATCATTGGTGTGGGTGCTGGGGACTACCTAAGTAAAAAAGATGAAATGGTCCAGCAAAGATATCCGGATAGAAAAAAAGTAAAAGCGTTGGTGCACTATCATAATCAATTTGTAGAATTTGCGGTGATAGCAGGGATATTTGGATTGTCTGCATATATATTTATCTTTATATCACTCCTCAGAACCAAGATCACAGATATAAGAATAAATACCATCAAATACATTTTAGTATCCTCTATAGCGATTGCATCATTTAGCGATGCCATGTTTCATCTTAACCGGCCGCTTAGTCTCTTTGCGCTTTTTGCGGGCTTGATACTTGCACAGTACCGATATGAAGAACAAGAGGCTACAATAGTCAGAACTGTAAAATAAAATGATCTATCTTTCTAGCTCTAGATATTTTTGATAAATATTCTCTGCATTGAACTTTTCTATATAAGATTCGTTGATCTCAGGATAATATTCTATAGCCAAAGAAATTTTCTTGCTTAGATCGTCACTATCATTCACTTTGGCAAGATACTGGCTCAGCTCTCCTGTCAATATCTCGGAAGGGCCGGAAACACAATCTGTACTAACCACAGGCGTACCCAATATAAGAGCTTCAATGAGGACTGTTGGTAAGCCTTCTCTCTCAGATGAGAGTATAAGAAGTTTTGCATTTTTTATGACAGGATAGGGATTCTTCATAAATCCGAGTATCTCCACCTTATTTCCAATACCCAATTCATCGATCATTTTTTCAAGTTTAGGGTCAGGATTGCATAAAAGTTTCAAAGGTAAAGGATCTGTTAATTTACTGTAAGCCCTTAACAAAATATCATGCCGCTTTACAGGACGGAATGCAGATGCACTCAAAAGATACTCCCCTTCGATCTCATCTACGCTTTTCTCCTCACCAAGGTCACGTATGGCCCCGACATCAAAAGGATTATAAATGACTTCACAGGTAGCATAATGGATACCCATATGGTCTAAGTCTCCTTTTATTCCTTGTGAGACAGCGATCAACTCTTTTCCCTCGTAAAGTGCATGGTACAGTTTTTCTTTCTTGGCTGCCCTGCGGAATTTACCTCTGTCTCTAAATTCATTGAGTTCCATTGAATATGAAGTATGTATCAAGTACTTGGTATGTCGTAGATCAGCTTCTCTTGCCACACGATCGGCAGCAGGAAGGTTCGAGAGAAAAAGATCAAATTTTTGGCCATCCCTTTCTATTCTGTGGATGATACCTTTCAATTTAAAGGCCAAAAGTTTATCTCCAAAACCTTTTAGAAGTTTAAAGAATGAGCGGTCTTTAGTAAGGGTATGGATTCTCGCACCTTTCACCTCATACGAGATGACATTCTCAAGGAGGAAAATATGTACTTCATCCCCATGCTTTTCAAACATATCTGCCAAATGCAATACTACTTTTTCTGCGCCGCTCCCTGCAAGGTTTGTCGCAATCAATCCAATCTTTTTCATAACATTCCCTATGACAGATACACTTCTAACTTTTTAACTATTTCTTCAGATGAACAAATCTCTAAAATATCAAAGGTCTCCAAATCTATTTTGAATTTTTCCAATCTCGAAATTTCTACCCTTCGAATTCTATTCTGGATCAAAAATTTTTCTAAGATCTTCTGATAATTTTTATCGGCAACATGGATCTTTGGAGCTAAAGTGACAACAGGTTTCCTTGATGCGACTCCTTCACTCACCATAGAGGCGCTCTCTTCTGTAACAAATACGGCCCTGCTTAGTTCCAGAAAACCGGCAACCACTTTTTGAGGGTCTTGATGATAAGCGATAAAACATTCCGCTTTCATCTCTTTTGCCATCTTCTCTTCATACGCTACAGGCGTTCGTCGTGAAGTGGTTACCAGCCACTTGACCTTATCCGCTGTGGCATTGACAAATGCAATGAGTTGTTCAATATCTTCTTCATCAAACTGGTATCCGGAACCATCTCCCCCTATCAGCAAGGTGTAGTACTCGCCTTGAGGATCAAGATCATATTTCTTGGCGAACTCTTTCAGATCGCCACTGTAGGATCGTGTCGGTGCTACATCCAAAATGATCTGATTATCGTACCCTAGATCCAAAACCGTCAAGATCGCCGTAAAAAGGTGATGGTCCAGCTTTTTGGGATGTCCTATAAAAAAGTTCTTACTCCCATAGCTTAATGCCAATAGCGCGTTCAGTAACGAAGTGTCTTTTCCTGCTGAGATGATGATATCCGGTTTTTGATCCCAGGTATATCCTTCATAGAACAAAGAAATGAATTTTAAAAAACGACCTTTCTTGCACAGCTTTTGACCAAAACCTGTATTGAGCAACGTGCGCAAAAGATATTTCCCCATCTTTTTAACTTTGATCTCTATATACTTCACTTCTGCTTCATCCATTCCTTTGATCGCCTCTGCGACCGCAAGACTTTGATTGAAATGTCCCGGTCTGCCATCGCTTAATATCAATACTTTTTTCACTTCTCTAACACCTTGCTGTATATACTCAAAACCTGTTTGGCCATCGCATCCAGTGTAAAGTGCTCTGCTGCAAAATGAAAACTTGGTTGATAACTTTCTACAACATCTTGATAATGCTCTTTCATAAAACGCAACGTTTCAGTCAGTTCTCGTTCACCATTCACCGGAACTACAGATCCTTTGGGCAGTATCTTCTTCATATCTCCTACATCTGTCGATACCACGGGAATACCTAAAAGCAGTGCTTCTGCCATTACATAAGAAAACCCTTCCCGGTCAGAGCTTATCACACAGATATCTGCATTGACAATGATTTCTGGTACATCTTTCCTAAAGCCCGTAAAAATTACTTTATCTTCCAATGATAGATCTTGTACCAGGTTTTGAAGTTTTCCTCTTTCGCTCCCCTCACCCACGATCATGAGCTTTACATCCAGATCTTTCACAGCATGGATCAATAAAGGAAAATTCTTTACTTTTTCGAGCCTTCCGACGGCACAAAGTACGAACCCATCTTTCATCCCGAACTGCTCTAGAAAATGGGGGTCTTTCATTCGTGGCGCTATATCAATACCGTTATAGACAACACTCTGATGCGGATTTTTCACTTCTTTCAATACTTCATGCGAAACACCGATCACATGATCGAATCTTTCAAAACTTTTTAATTTACGTTTTTTACTGTGTAAGGTAGCGATCGATCTAATGGATGGACGCAGAAAACGTTTGATAGAAGCAACCATGTCGACAGCTTTGTTTGCATGGGCATGAAGAATATCAGGCTCTATTTGTTGGATCATCTGACGTAATTGATACAATATTACAATATTTCGACGTCCCTTGGAAAGATCAAGCGCATGAAAAACTATTTTTGGGTCAAAACGTTCTCTATACTTCTCATGGGCGATCACATGAATTTCATGGTGAGATACCAATCTGTTGCACAACTCTTCAAAATGTTTCTCCAATCCACCCTCTTCATCACCTGCCAGCACTTGACATACTCTCATTTTTTCATTCCTTTTTTGCCTGTACGCAACTTCAGCCGAAAAGCAATGGAGTTGTCTTTTCCGCTTATGGTTACTCTGGGAATTTCAAACAGATCGCATCGGTTTAGATCCGCTATGCCTGTTTTGGTCGTGACCGCATTGGTATAGCCGCACTCTAAAACAAGACCGGCATCTCTTTTGCTGTAAAGTCCAAAAGGATAGGCAAAGCTGTTGCATACAGTGGCAAACTTCGTTTCGATCTCTTTTTTTGAAATACAGATCTCACTTTGAGCCTCTTCAATGCCCAAAGCATTTAAATTTGCATGCGTCACAGTATGTGCACCGATCTCTATCAAGCCGCTCTCCAGTAGCGCTTTCACCTCATAGTCACTGAGTTTAGGCTCATCCTTGAGTCCTGCCCCTTCATTTTTGGCTTTGCGATAGCCTGACCAGTCGCGGTCATGACGATCATTGACCAGGTAGATCGTCGCTTTGAAACCGTACTTTTTTAAGATGGGTAGAGCATTTGTCAGATTATCCTGGTAGCCGTCATCAAAGGTAATGACCACACTCTTTTCCGGTAAATACTCTTTTTTTGCGACTGCCTCTGACATCGTATAGGAGTGCCACCCATTGTCATGTAAATATTTGATCTGCATTTCAAAATTCTTGGGAGAAACACGTAGAGAATTGAATTTCTTACCCGGAATAGGCTCACGCACCATATGGTACATCAGTATTCTTGGATAACGGTAGTCAACTGCTCTCTTCCACCAGGCATAGCGGTAGGAGAAATAGAGAAAAACACATAGTGCTGTCATGCCAAGGTAAAAAATCATGCGATCCCCTCATAAACTGCTACGGTACTTTGGACCATTTTTTCCAAAGAAAAATGCTCTGAAATATAACGATACCCATCAAATTCTAAATTTCTACACTTCTCGATCGACTCAGCCAGTACCCCGCTCTCCCCCGCAGGATAAAAGAACCCGTTCTCACCTTCAACGATGATATCTAGAACGCCGCCATGGTTTGTCGCCACGACAGGTGTATGAAGCGCCAGGGCTTCAGCCACACTTCGACCGAAACTTTCGGGTTTTTTAGAACTGCTCACCACGACATCGCTCAAAGCATAGATCTCAGCGACCTTGCTTTGGGAGCCGGTAAAGATGATCTGCTCTTCCAGATCTAAACTTTTGACCAAGGTTTTTAAACTATGGAAATATTCCTGTTTATCTTCTCTTACCCCACCCACGATCAATCCAACTACATTGGGATGATCCTTTTTCAGTACAGCGATCGCAGAAATGAATGTCTCCAGATCTTTTAACTGTGTGATCCTTCCTACGGAGGTAACGATAAACTTGTTTTCTAGTGCATGTTCTTTTCTGAATGCGTCTATGAATTCGGCATCTAGATTCTGAGGATCGAACTTTTCCAGATCGATCCCTCTGGGGATCACCGTGATCTTTTCATCGGCCGTGTGGTAGTGCTCTTGGATATAGGACTTGATCGCACCGCTGACGCAGATCACTCTGTCCCCTTTTGTCATAATGGCACTGTAAGGGCTCACGCTGTTGAATCCATGTACCGTAGTGACAAAAGGGATATGGAGCTTTTTGTTCGCCAGGTATGCAAGCCAGGCCGGTACCCTGCTTCGTGCATGAAGGATATCGGGATCGTATGCTTTCAATAGCTTCCGTAATTGGAACATACGCAAAGGCGCACTCAATGGGTTTTTGGAACAGACATCGAACATGATATGCGTTCCCCCATCCTGTTCGATCTGCTCCGCCAGTTTTCCCCCTGCACTGATCACAATGCTCTCATGCCCCAGTTTCACCAACTCGCGGCTCAACTCTACCGTACCGCGTTCCACGCCGCCTTCATTCAGTTCTGGCAGTAACTGTACGATTTTCACAGATCCACCTCTTCAAGGTAGGATCTAAAATCTATTTTTTTATTTTTATCTTTGATGGTGCCGTCAAAAATATGCAGATACCCCTCTTTTTCCAAAGTATCTATGAATCGCGTAAATTTATTTTCTTTTTCACTCTCTAAAGGCAGAACAACCACATTGGAGTTGCCATAGGAGACCGCTTCTGAGATCATCGAGGTGCTGTCCCCGGTGATAAAGACCGTCTCGCACTGTGCAAGAAGATCAGGGATGGGGTTGATGGGATTTTTAGAAAAGATCACTTCATAATCAAAGGCATATGATGCTATCAGCTCTTCTATCTCTTTGCTGGTTCTGGGTGATGTGGTGACAGCTATTTCGTACCCTGCATAGTATTCTTTGATGAGATCCAACTGTGCTTGAAGCTTCTCTTTCGACATCGTAAAAAGTTTGTTGTCCCCGCCTATCACGATCCCAATAGACTTCTTTTGTGCCCTGTAGAGCCCTTTGGGTTCCACATAGGAAAAGTTGGCCGGGATCTCTATGATATTTTCCTGTTTAGGAGGGTTATCATGGCTTTGAGCAAAGATCAGATCGAGATCATAGCGGTAGCCGCGGGGCAGCATCATCGCTACAGACCTTGCATCCATTTTTTTGGCAAACACTTTTGTCGCATAGGAAGTCGCGGAGCCTGTTCCCACGACCATGTCGTATCTCTTGTCTATCTGTTCATCGAACACCCTGTCCGTATACACCCCTATTCTATCCAGCAGATAGCTCAATGCTTTAAGCCATCTGTGTTTAAACGTGACGGAGACGACCTCATAGGGGATATTCAGATATTTCGCGAATGCCAATGACTGGTTCAGGTGCCCCATGCGGCCGTCGCTGAGTATAAGCACCCTGCTCACACCCGCCACCTGTTATGCATCCAGAACCACTGTGCAGGATATTTTCTGACGACATCCTCGATGGCCTGGTTGTATCTCAGGGTCATCGCTTCGAGCTTCTTCTGCTGATCCTCTATCTCCTCTGCCTTATACTCCACAGGCTCATGGATGACCAGCTCATACAGCCCGTCACTGTTCCTCACGACAAAGACAGGGACGATCAAAGGATCGAGCTTCAGTTTCAGTGAAGCAACAGAAAGCGTGGTTTCGGCAGGTTTTCCAAAGAAGTCCAGCTTGGCACTGTGTGAACCACCCGATTTCTGATCGATAAGCAGTCCTACATTTCCCTGCGCTTTCAGTCTTTTCATCATCGAAAGCATCGCTTTGTCTTTGCTTACCGCACTGTTGCCGTATTTCTCACGGAACGGGGTGGTAATGTTAGTCTCTATAAGTCTGTTGTTCCCTTTGCGTCCTATCACCGCCATCGGAAGTCCGTGCTTTGCAATGAAATGTGCCATAAGTTCCCAGTTAGAGAAATGTGCCGTCATGAAGACGATCCCATGCGGACTGTTCTGTGCCAGTTTCTGTAGTGTCTCTTTGACCTCGTCTCTGTTTTTGATCGCATGGTCGATATCGAACCTTCCGGTGAACATCAGCAGAATTTCGCTAATGGTCTTGGAGAGTTCCGTATAGACTGCTTTGGAAAGTGCTTTTATCTCTTCAGAACTTTTCCCGGGGAACGTCATGGTAAGGTTCGTGATAGTGAGATGACGTCTTTTTTTGTCCAAATGATAGACAAGAAGGGTAAGCGATCTGATGACTGCATAGATGAATGCTCTGGGTGCTATCTTTGCCAGCCACAAAAACAGTTTTACCAATGCATACTCTATTTTCTCTCTCATTCCTGTCCTGTCTCCAATATAATACGTCATTTTACCCAAATAGCCTAAAGGATAAAGACCCAAAACACCTGCTTTCAATTTAATTTGCTATAATCACAGCACTTAGAACCGTTTAACAAGGAACAAATCGTGATAGGAATCGTCGATTACAAGATGGGGAACCTGGCCTCTGTCATCAATGCGTTTGCCAAAGTCGGGGTAGATGCCGCCCTGGAGAGCGACCCTTCTGCACTTGGCAAGTATGACAAACTCATACTCCCCGGTGTAGGGGCCTACGGGGATGCGATGGAACACCTCAAGGCCAATGGTATGGATGAGGCGGTCAAAGCGTTTGCTGCCTCAGGGAAGCCCCTTTTGGGTATCTGCCTTGGTATGCAGCTCCTCTTTGAAAGCTCTGAAGAGTTCGCAAAAGACGAAAATGGTACAGAAGGTCTGGGACTGATCCCCGGCAAGGTCGTTGCCTTTGACGAAAACAGATTCGACCATCCTCTCAAAGTACCGCACATGGGATGGAACGAACTGTTCCAACAAAAAGAGACGCCTATTTTTTCCGGATTGCCTAAAGAGTTCTACCTCTACTTTGTGCACTCTTTCCATGCGGTATGTGAGGACAAATATGCCATAGGAAAAACACACTACGGGTATGAATTCGTATCGGCGGTCCAGAACGGGAACATTTACGGCATCCAGCCGCACCCAGAGAAAAGCCATGAGAACGGGCTCAAGATCATAGAAAATTTCGCAAAACTATAGGAACTTATAATGAAATATAGAATCAAAGCATTGTCCAACAATGCCTACAAACACTCATCACTCATCACTCATCACTCATCACTTCATGATGCAGGGATCGCATCATGACCATACTCCCAGCCATAGACCTCAAAGACGGGAAAGCCGTAAGACTCAGCAAAGGGCTCATGGAGTCTGCAAAGATCTATTCCGATGAACCATGGCAAGTGGCGAAACGGTTTGAAGAGCTTGGGAGCGAATGGGTACACCTTGTAGACCTCAACGGCGCCTTTGCAGGGAAACCCGAGAACCTGGAGCAGATCAGACAGATCCGTGAGCACTGTAACCTCAAGCTTGAACTCGGCGGCGGTATCCGTGATGAGGAGACCATCAAAATGTACCTGGAACTGGGGATCGACAGATTGATCCTGGGTTCTATCGCGGTGAAAGACCCTCAATTCGTCAAAGAGATGGCTGCAAAATACCCTATCGTGGTGGGCATTGATGCCATAGACGGCATGGTCGCGGTTGAAGGATGGGGAGAAGTGAGTGATATGAAAGCCACTGACCTTGCCAAAGAGTTCGCCGATGCAGGTGTACAGGCGATCATCTGTACGGATGTAGGGCGTGACGGGATGATGACCGGGGTCAATATAGACTTTACCCTCGAGATCCAAAAAGCCTCAGGCCTTGAAACGATCGCTTCCGGCGGGCTGAAAGACATGAACGATATCAATGCTCTGATAGAGGCAGGCATCGACGGGACCATTGTCGGCAAAGCATTCTATGAAGGCACGTTGGACCTGGAAGAAGCTTTCCATAAAACAAAGAACGCAAAATGAACAAAGTCCATTTCACTACGCTGACGCTGTATCAACTTCAGCAGTTGGCTCATGTAACGAGTTACATTCATTTTCCAAAGGAAAAGACCAATGCAAGATAAATACTATGAACTGACCGTTACACTTGATGACCAATTTGTGGACTTTATAGCAGATTTCATTGCCAATATTTACGGCGAGGGACTGGAAATGGGACAGGGTGTGATCATCGTGCGAAGTGAATCTGATTTAACTTTCGTTAAAGATGCGCTTGTATCATTAGCCGGTACTTTGGGTGATGCCATCAAAATGGAATACAAGATGGAAGAGAAAGAGAATATAGACTGGATAAAGACCTATCAGGAATCTATCGAACCGATCGAGGCAGGCAGATTTTATATCTTCCCTAGCTGGTATGAACCTAAAGAGCACTTGATCAACATCAAGATCGATCCTGCCCTTGCTTTTGGTTCCGGGCATCATGCTACGACCTATTCATGTTTGGAAGCTATCAGTGAATATGTTGAGGCAGGCACATCTGTTATCGATGTGGGATGCGGTTCAGGGATATTGGGGCTTGCGTGTAAAAAACTGGGGGCGAATGTTGAACTTTGCGATACGGACCCCCTTTCAGTTGAAAGCTGTAAAGAGAACTTTGCTCTGAACGAAGAAATCTATGATAAACTCTGGGAA
>NZ_DATCSP010000085.1:0-24708 GCF_036568385.1 Sulfurovum sp.
AGATCGTGGAAACCAAAGAGATAGGCTTCGGGAAAATAGGGATGCCGCTGCGCGTCAGCCTCCTTGGTTCCATGACAGGCTCGGGACTGGATGAGATCATGGCTATTTTGGGCGTGGATGAAACGATCTTGCGTATAGAGAAAGCGCTAGTTACGATAGAGTAACTAGCGTATCTAAATGAAAAAGTGAATCTTAAAATGAAAACTGTAGCAATCATTGGTGCTTCTGGCCATGTCGGTTTCAGACTGGTACAAAAATTATCTTCCATATATAATATTCACTGTATTGTAAGAGATACAGATAAAAGAGATTTCTCGGATTTTAACAATATACAAGTTTTTAAAGTAGACGATATAAGCTATACTTTAGAATTGGCAAAGGCCATTAATAATTGTCATGCGATTATTAATGCAGGGTACATATGGTTTGCAGAAGAAATATTGCAAGCGGTCAATATCAATAAAAGTAGTATCGAGCATATATTATTTACGGGTTCAACTGGAATTTTTACAAAAATTCCATCAAGCAGTGCAGAGTTAAAAAGAGAGGCAGAACAATATATAGTTGATAATTATCAAATACCTTTTACTATCATAAGACCCACAATGATCTATGGACATAAAAACGATCAAAACATATCAAAACTGTCTCGGACTTTGAAGAAAACTCCATTATTCCCACTTGTTGGTAGCGGTGATAAGCTAATACAGCCAGTATTTATAGATGACCTCGTGAACGCATATGAAATTGCTTTATTTGATGAGAAGTTTTATAACAATTCTTATAATATAGCCGGGGCTGAGCCTATATCAAACAAAGAACTCTTTAAAAAGGTATCAAATAGTTTGGATAAAAAAGTTATTTTTATTTCAATTCATCCATATGTCATTTCAATAATAATTAAACTACTTGCGTTATTTAAACTGAAAATCATATCATATGAACAGATAAAGCGATTTCAAGAAAATAAAAATATAGATATAGAAAAATTTGTGCAAGCTTTTGGCTTTAGACCTAGATCTTTTGATGATGGATTAAAACAGATGAAAAAGAGTCATGTCCTATAAGAGCTTATTCTAAATTTCCAAGATGGTTATTTCTTTACTATAAAAACTTGTATATGGATCTTTTATGTGGAGACGTATTTCATGTTGGTAGTATATAGAGTTTATAAACGCCTGCTTTTTTTCAGGAACAGCTTCAAAGACCTTTTCGCTTTGTCATCCATCTGGTAATGGATGTGCTCCAGATACCAGATCAGCTGCTTTGGCGTGATCCCTCTTTTTTCGGCTTCTCTTTTTAAGATGTACTGCGGGATCTTTACTTTTTTCTGCGCAAAAGAGCGTGCCAGTTTCCGGATCGCTTTTTCATGTTTGTTGTAGCAGAGCCTGGCAAAGACAAAGGGAAGTCCGGTCTCCTTATGCCATGCTTCTGCAAGGTCTATACCTTCCCCGCCTTTTAGATAGTGTTTGAGCGCTTCATCTCCTATGATCACTTTCCCTTTCAGCTTCAATACGTGAGCCAGCCGGTTGGAGGTTTCAGAAGCGGGGTCCGCTTCGTACGGCCCTTCAAGCAGTAAAACACTATAGACCTTTTGGTCTGCGATGATACCCAGGTCGGTACACTGACATTTAGCCGAAGCCACAGAAGAGATGAAGGCTGCGTTGACCTCTTTTCTTTTGAGCGCTTTATTGATCTGGGAAGGGACAGCACGTTTGTATCGGAAACTCATCTTTGCTGCATTGCCCCGCAGATAGCGTTTGAGAAAGACCTGGAAAGGCAGAAGATTGAGGTAAGAAATAGAACCAAATAGCATCGTGTATCACCCTTCCAAATATCCAGTTTAAGCGTAATTATAGCAAACAACTTTTATAATCGCGTCACTATTATAAGAGGTTTTTCGGGCAAAGTCCGTAAAACTGCATTGACGCAATGTCCTCTGAAGAGAGGCCTTATGTGACCCGTCACATTTTGAGTAAAGTATGTTCTAGGCATACAATTAGGAGAATTTTCTCATGGTAAAAGTAGAATTTTTGGGCCCCATCGGTAAGGCGCCGATGGAGATGGAAGCAGCGACCCTGGCAGATGTTTCTGCAAAGCTGAAAGAGGATGAAAGTCTGATCGCCTGGCTGGATAAATGTGCCGTGGCACTGAACGATACGATGGTGAATGACCTGGGGACAGAGCTGAAAGAGGGCGACAGGATCTCTATTCTGCCTCCTGTTTGTGGTGGGTGAAAAGCGTGGAACTCTATCATGGTCCCTTGGATGTAAAAGAGATATTCGGCCGCTGGCTTGATGAAGAGGCAGCGTCGAACTATGGCGCCTATATCCCTTTTGTGGGAACGATACGCGCTGAAGAGGGTATCGAAGCGCTCAGTTTTGATATCTACGAGCCGATACTGCAAAAATGGTTCGATGCATGGCAGGAGAAAGCCGCTGCCCTGGGTGCAGTGGTAAAGATGGCCCACTCGATAGGCGATGTGCCGGTCCATACCTCTTCCTACATTTCAGCCGTTTTCTCGCCAAAACGCAGAGTAGCGCTGGAACTGATAGACGAATTTGTAGAGGACTTTAAAGCGAATGCTCCTATCTGGAAGTATGATGTGAAAAACGGTCAGCGTATCTACGCTGCGGACAGAAGTACGCCGATGGACGGTGCAGGGTTATTAGGTTAATACACTATTGTCTGAGTCGAAGGGAACGATTTCGAGTGATGCGTTTGGACCGGGCCTCGTTCAATGTAAAGAAGAAGGATGATCATGTTTATGCATTTTGATGAATCGATAGAGACCATACAACATCTTGAGATAAACGCTTATAAAACCAAAAAACTTTATCTGGTAGATGCTTTAGGGTATGTGCTCGCTGAAGATATCGTGGCGGACCATAACTCGCCGGAGTTCCCTACTTCCGCAATGGACGGCTATGCGATCAGGCATAAGGACATGGCACTGGGAAGACTGAAGATCGGGAGCATCAATCCCGCCGGATCGGCATTGAAAGAAGCGGTCACAGAGGGGATGTGTATCAAAACGTTTACCGGTTCATTGATGCCGCATGGTGCCGACACCTTGATACCCATAGAAAACGTAGAGGTCGATGGCGACGAGATCGTCATCAGGGAAGAGGTACCGCAAGGGTTTTCTGTACGTGAAGTAGGCGAGAACTATGCGAAAGGGCAGAGGCTCATTCCCAAGGGAACCAAGATTGATTTTCCCCAGATCGGTGTGATGGCCAGTCTGAACATAGCCAACGTGCTTGTCTATGAGAAGCCGACCGTGGCCATCCTGTCTACAGGTTCTGAACTGCTGGAACTGGGAGAAGAACAGACCAATGATTCTCAGATAAGAAGTTCCAACAATTACATACTTGAAGCGATGGTGACCAAGTATGATGGCGTGCCTCTGCAGCTTGGGTGCATCAAAGATGACAAAGAGACGATCACGAGGGAGATCTCTGCTGCGCTGGACAAGTCTGACATCGTTGTCACGACAGGCGGGGTAAGCGTAGGCGATTTCGATTTTGTGAAAGATGTGATCTATGAACTCGGCTGTGAGGTCGTGTTCAAAGGGGTACGGGTAAAACCTGGACAGCACATCATGGTAGCGCGCAAGGAGGACAGGTTCATCATAGGTTTGCCCGGCTTTGCGTATTCATCTACCGTGACGGCCCTGCTTTATCTTGTACCGATCATAGAAAAGCTGCAGCAGGGAAAGAGCGCTTTGCGACATGTCAAGGCCATGCTGAAAGAGCCTTTTGTCAAGCGTGCCAAAAAAGCAGAGTTCACCGCCTGTAATGTTTCTCTAGAGCAAGGGAAGTACTATGTGGACTTCAAAGACAAGAAAGTCGGTTCCTCGGCCATCCTGACGAATATGCTGGGAGAGGTAGCGCTTCTGGTCACTGCGGAAGAGGATACTTCCAAAGAGACAGGAGATGAAGTCACCGTTCTGCTTCTTGGCTAAGGTCCTTTCTTAGCAAGAATCTCTTATTGGCTTAAAGCGCGAGGATAGATGCTCTTGCTTTTAGGAACATGGCAAACTCTGCCGCTGTGGTACATCCCATTCTGACCGCATAACTTAGTAATTCTTTATTTTGTGAGTAGATCATTTTCCATCCTTTTTTTATCATGATTCTTTTTGTAAGGAGACAAGGTCCCTTACAATGCCTCTCACTAAAGCTTCGGATGAAGCCTTAGAACCTAAAATATGTCAAATTGTACAAATAAATCGTAAAATAGTTAAAAAATATGTCAAATTGTCATACTTTTAAGAAAAATGTCTTATAATTGTCATATATATTATAAAAAAGGAGTTGAAATGTTAGTATTGAGTGAAATTATCGAGAAGTTAAAAGATGTGCTCTCAGAGAGTACCCTGGGCAAAAAAGTCTTCGACAAAGATGTGGCCACCGCATTGAACATTCCCCAGGCAACATTTGCAACCATGAAAAAAAGGAACTCGATCCCCTATGAGGAGATATTGGAGTTCTGTGCCCTCAAAAAGATCTCGGTCAATTGGCTTTTCTTCGACCAGGCGGTAGATATGCTGAAAGAGGAGACGGAAAAGTTTTTCCAGGTACGCTACTTTTCAGATATCCGTGCCAGCGCGGGAGGCGGTGCCGAGGTGTTTGATGCAAATTATGAAACCATCAGCATCGATGAAAAGATCATGCACAATATGGTAGGGCTCGGAAACACGGAACTTGAAGCGATCCATGTGGATGGGGAGTCTATGGAGCCTACCCTTCAGGATGGCAGTATCGTATTTGTGGACAGAACACAAACGAATATCAATAAGAACGGTATCTTCATCGCTTCCACTACAGGGGGGCTGTTCATCAAACGTATACAGCAGCGTGCAGACGGCATGGTGGAGCTTATCTCAGATAACAGTATGTATCCGCCTCAGGCGGTTCCTGCCGATGAAGTGACGATCGTAGGCAAGGTCGTAGGAAATATCGAAAGTTTATAAACTGGGAGTTGCGCTATCAAAAAAAGGGCAACCGGTTGCGCGACGCTCTGCTACAGAGAAGATAGCGTTAGCGAAAGTGACAGGGCTTTGCGCTGACACTGTCCTACAGGAGGTTCGCACAGGCGATACACCTTATGCTCTCCGGGCGTATACGCATGCGTCCTATCCCGATAGCCTCTTCACACTCTATACAAATACCGAACATAGGTTTGTCCACACGCTGCAATGCATTGTTCAGCCGTGTAAGACGCAGTTTTGATTCATCCAGTATGGTATGGTTGACATGCTGCTCTCCCATGGCTTCGAGCCGGGTAAGTCTTCCTAAGGAACAATCCGGGCTGATGGGCTGCAGCTTCTCTTCAAGACGCTCGATCTGTTTTTTGAGCGCGATGATACTCTCTTCGATCTCTTTTTTGATCTCAGTTCTTTCTTTTGCTGTCAAACTGTTCATAGAGGCCTCCCTGTACAAGATCGGATGTTAGCCATTTTGCATGACTTTATGCTATAGTGGAATCATTATACATAAAAAAGGACCGAAAGTCTGCAAGGTCAAAGCAGCTATATGGCCGGCTACTTTACGACAAAGAACAAAACGTTGTAAAAGGGTAGCAAAAAGGCAGAAGCGGACGCAGATATGTTTCGTTTAAGCAAACCCCAAGAGAGGGACAAGTATCTTGCCTGCATAGATAAAATAGATAAGGGTAGTGAACCGATGTTGAAAATGAATGATGATCTGGAGGGTGCGCTCAAAGAGTACCTTGAATTGATGGAACAAGAAGCGTACTTTGAGGCACATGAAGTGATGGAGGAGGCGTGGCACCCTTTGCGCTTAAGCAACCACCCTCTCAAGAACCTGGCCAAAGGGCTTATCAATGCGGCTATTACCTTTGAACATATCAAGCGTAACAAAAAAAATGCAGGCGTGAAGGCGGTGAAAGTGATCGCTTCGTATGAAAGATACAAGCATCTATGCACGGACGATATAGAGCATGCGGTGTTATTTAAACAGGCCCAGCATAAGATAGAAGCGTTGAAACAGAAACATCCGGAGATCTTTGATGTTTTGGTACCATAGTACGACAAAACACTCCTATAATTCTGTAAGAACCAACCCCAACCGGCTCTCATGGGAAGACCAGCCTTCTACCTACAAAAATTATCCGGACAGCTATACAAAGGTCAAACTGGACCTGGACAGGGAGGAAGACAGCTTTCTTTATCATATTGCCGGACTGGCAGCCAAAAAAACCTATCCCAGCGGAGCATACTATCTTCGTATCAATCCCAGTGCAGGGGCACTCTATCCGAATGAGCTCTATTTTCAGGCACGCGGCGTGGAAGGGGTAGAGGATGGTATCTACCATTATGAGGTGAGCAGTTCCTCTTTGACGCTGCTTCAGGGCATTACGGAAGAGGAGGGATTGGAGCCCTACCTGGGGTATCGTACAGCGATGAAGGGGTACCTGTTTTTAATTTCATCGGTCTACTACCGCTCCTCATGGAAATACAAGAACCGCGCTTTTCGCTACTGTCTTTTAGATGCGGGGCATCTTTTGGGCAGTATCGAGGCGGCCGCACTGCTCAGATCGCACACAGTAGAAATGCGCTACGACATAGACAGGGAAAAGCTTAATCTCATGTTCGGCTTTGATGAGAGAGAGTGGATGGTCGCAGGGTGTGCAATGGCCGTACCTATGGAGGGAGACAAAGCGGACCCCATAGAGTTCTCTCTGCCTTATGTGGAGGCGAGCATCACCTTTGAACCCAATGCGCTGATAGTACAGGCGTACCGGGAGACCATGCAGTTGGACGGGTGCAAAAAAGAGGCAGCGCTGCCAACATTCACCTATGAGAGAGAAAAACTTCAGGAGACGATCTTTACACGCAGGTCCCAAAGAGGGTTTCAGGGAGGTGCCATCACGAAAGGGCAGTTCCATTATATTATGGATGCGATACATCAGCCCATACCTTCCGACTGTGATGAAGAGGTCTCTGTCTATATGGTACTCAACAGGGTACTGGATATGCCTCTGGGGCTTTACAAGGACGGCATGTACCTGAAGTATGGGGACTTTGCGAGACAGGCAGGGTACTTATCCCTGGAGCAGTACAGCCTTTCCCAGCAGGGAGCGGTAGCATTTTTTCTTACCTCCAAGGCCAGGAACTACCAGGCGCTCTACCAGAAAGCAGGCATCATTGGGCACAGACTCTATGTGGCAGCACTGTATCTCGGCATAGGCTGCAGCGGTATCGGTGCCTATTATGATGACGAGGTCAATGCCTTCGTGGAAAATGACGAGATGGTACTGTATGCCTTGGCGATAGGAAAATAGCTTTCAGGATTTGAACCTGTATCCCATTGCTTCCAGCTGTGTGCGTACCAGGTCGGGGATATCCCCCTGGAACTCAAGCCCTTCTTCTTTGACCGTGCCTCCCGTACCCAATTTCTTTTTGAGCGTTTTAAGCAGTGCCTGCAGGGCTGCTTTTTCCAGGTAAAAAGGTTTGACGATCGTGACGACCTTCCCTCTGCGTTTTTCTTTGGCTAAATGGAGCTGATGTTTTTCAGGCGCTTTGACCTCATGGGAAACCTTTTCAGCGTTCTCCTTCTTGTTGTCCGATGACCAGCCATCGCCGAACTTCGCACCCATTTCAAATAGATTTTCTTTCACGTCTTTCCCCCTAGCTATAATCCGTATCAAAAAGTATCCCGAGTATGACCATCAGCATCAGCAGAAAAATAAATATCCTATAGAGGGTATCCTCGCTGGGTAATTTCATGACCACTCCTTCAAACCCTTATTATATAACCGCTATATTTTATTATTCTTAAAGCAATTTGGCTATACTCCAAATTAGTAAAAAAGGTAGATATATCACGCTATCAAGTCAAGGGAGTTTGAAAATGCAGGGAGAATCGAGAGAAAAGAACCGTTGGTTGATCGTATTGGCAGCCGTAGGGATACATATATGTATAGGGTCGGTGTATGCATGGAGCGTCTATGTCAATCCTATCCAGTCAGCGATGCAGTGGACACTGACGGATGTCACCATCACTTTTTCCATCGCCATATTTTTTCTGGGCTTGTCTGCGGCACTGTTGGGAAAGTTCGTCGAAGAGAAAGGTCCGAGGGTAGCGGCAACGCTGGCAGCGGTACTGTTCGGACTGGGGACGATGGGGTCCGGCGTGGCGATCATGATGGGGTCCAAGATACTGCTCTACCTTACCTATGGTGTGCTGGGCGGCGCAGGGCTTGGGATCGGGTACATTTCCCCCGTTTCGGCTTTGGTCAAGTGGTTCCCGGACAGACGGGGTATGGCAACAGGGCTTGCCATTATGGGGTTTGGTTTTGCTTCAGCCATCTCCGGACCGGCCATCAAGCTGCTGATAGACGCAGTGGGGATCTCTTCGACCTTTTACATCCTGGGTGCCATCTATTTTGTCGTCATGTTCGGCTCCGCACAATACCTAGCCGCACCGCCTGAAGGGTATATGCCGGCACATTTTTCCAAGGCTATCGCCGCAGGGAAAAAGAGGGTCAAAGAGGACCTGGCATCGCTCACGAGAGAAGAAGCCGTGAAAACGGGCAGGTTTTACGGTCTGTGGATCATGCTGTTCATCAATGTCACCTGCGGCATCGCCATCATTTCCGTTGCTTCTCCGCTGCTTCAGGAGATCGTAGGTATCTCTGCGTTAGCGGCCGCGTCTGCGGTAGGACTGATGGGTGTTTTCAATGGTGCAGGAAGGATCGCATGGGCAAGCATCTCTGACTACTTGACACGTCCTGTCGTATTTGTCGTTTTCTTTGCGACGCAGATCCTCGCCTTCTACTTCCTGACCACGGTGACAAGCATTCTGCTCTTTCAGGTATTGGTATACTATATTATGACCTGCTATGGGGGCGCTTTTGCCTCCATCCCAGCCTATATCGGCGATATATTCGGCACCAAACAGCTGGGAGCCATACACGGATATATCTTAACCGCCTGGGCACTGGCCGGATTGGTAGGACCGATCATCATTGCCTATGTGAAAGATGTGACCGGGAGTTATGTAGGGACGCTTTATGTGTTCGTCGGCCTCTTCTTTGTCGCTCTCATCACGTCTGTGCTCATGATGGCGAACATCAAAAAGGTCAGAGCGAACAGCAGGTAGACCAGGCTCTATGCGATCTCATAGATAATTTCAGTCCTCTGCTTCTTGGTCTGGAACTCTTTGATAGAGAGCCCTTCTATGGGCAGTTCTATAAAGGCGTCGAGGGTCTCCACCCGCGCTTTGGCGATCTCACGCAGGACAATGCCTCTATAGGCTTTGGCCCAATGGCTGACAACTTTCCCCTCCTTGATGAACTTGAGCGTGGTGTAGGGTTTGGAAGGTTTGTAGAACTTGTCATAAAACCCTGCACGGAGGTCCAGTATCTCCTCGTCCGCCAGATAGGCTTCCAGCAGTTCTGCAGCGTGCTGATGGTAAAACTTCTCTGTTCTGATATCGCCTACGGGTTCCCCCTGTTTGAGTTTATACTCAGGGATGAGGTCGGAAGCACGCAGGGGGCCGAAGAGATTGGAGAAGAGGATGATATGGCTGTCTATATAGGTTTGTGCCTGGCTGTCCAGGTCCTCATAGCCGAGATACTCAAACGCCACGCCTGTATAGCGTTGGATGGCTTTCATCGCAGGCTCGTGGATGATATCTTTTTTGTGGACAAGGATATCAGACTCCTTTTTGAGGCCGAACATTTTTGACAATGCAGGGATATCCCCCTTCTGCAAAATGTTCATGTAGGTATGCAGCAGTTTGGTTCTGTGGGGCAGAAGAGGGTCAAAAAGTAAAGCATTGAGGTGAAAAGGGAGGTCTCCCCCTGATCTTTTGGTTTCGCTTGGTGCCAGTAGTATTTTCATCGATCTTACCTGTATGATTCTTTGTTATGTGGATGTATTCTAGTTAAATTACCTAAAAAAGAGAAATTTTCATAAATTTGCCGAAAACTCTTGACATTAAAAACTTTTTTCCCTATAATTCCCGTCCATTTTAAGTGTAATAGCTTTTAATGATGGTGCTGGTGTAGCTCAGTTGGCTAGAGCAGCTGATTTGTAATCAGCAGGTCGGGGGTTCGAGTCCCTTTACCAGCTCCATAAGAAAATATAATTATCAGTGTTTGACCAGTAATAGATTAAAACATTCAGGTGAGTTACTCAAGCGGCCAACGAGGGCAGACTGTAAATCTGCTGACTATGTCTTCGAAGGTTCGAATCCTTCACTCACCACCATATGTTAAATCGCATAAAAGATGCGGGCGTAGCTCAGTGGCTAGAGTTCCTGCCTTCCAAGCAGGCTGTCGAGGGTTCGAATCCCTTCGCCCGCTCCATAAACTGGGAGCTGTGTGAATTATGTATTTAACACACTAATAACTTCACATATAAAAGCTTTCCTACTTTATTCATTTATGACTATGACACACATGTAATTATATATAGTCGAGTTGCCCATATGGCTCAGGGGTAGAGCACTTCCTTGGTAAGGAAGAGGTCGTGAGTTCAAGTCTCACTATGGGCTCCACCCTCCACGATAGTATGGACAGAAGTATTACAGCTTTGTAATAGTTCTGTCCATATAGTTATAGGGTCTAAGATAATTTGGGTATAATACTGCCTTTAAAAACATTTACGCTAGGAGAAAAGCATGGCTAAAGAAAAATTCGAACGAACAAAACCGCATGTTAACATCGGTACTATCGGTCACGTTGACCACGGTAAAACTACATTGACAGCTGCAATCACAATGTGTCTGGGTCTTAAAACTGGTGGTAAAACAATGGATTACGACCAAATTGACAACGCACCAGAAGAGAGAGAAAGAGGGATCACGATCGCTACTTCTCACGTAGAGTACGAAACTGAAAACAGACACTACGCTCACGTTGACTGTCCAGGTCACGCGGACTACGTTAAAAACATGATTACAGGTGCTGCTCAAATGGACGGTGCTATCCTAGTTATCGCTGCGACAGATGGTCCAATGGCACAAACTAGAGAGCACATCCTTCTTTCTAAGCAAGTAGGTGTTCCATATATCGTTGTATTCTTGAACAAAGAAGACCAACTTGATGACGAAGATAAAGAAGAGATGCTAGAGCTTGTAGAGATGGAAGTACGTGAACTTCTTTCTGAGTATGACTTCCCAGGTGATGACACTCCAATTATCGCTGGTTCTGCATTTAAAGCACTTGAAGAGGCTAAAGCTGGTCAAGCTGGTCCATGGTCTGAAAAGATCTATGCACTTATGGATGCAGTAGATGAATACATCCCAGAGCCACAAAGAGATACTGATAAAGATTTCCTAATGGCGATCGAAGATATCTTTACTATCCAAGGACGTGGTACGGTTGTAACTGGTAAAGTTGACAGAGGTACTGTATGTGTTGGTAACGAAGTTGAGATCGTTGGTCTTAAAGATACACAAAAAACAACAGTAACAGGTGTTGAGATGTTCCGTAAAGAGATGGAATGTGGAGAAGCTGGTGACAACTGTGGTGTTCTTATCCGTGGTATCGATAAAGAGGCTGTACAAAGAGGTATGGTTCTTTGTAAGCCAGGTTCAATCACACCACATACTGCATTTGAAGCTGAGATCTATGTTCTTACTAAAGAAGAGGGTGGTAGACACACTCCATTCTTTGACAACTATAGACCACAGTTCTACGTTCGTACAACAGACGTAACAGGTTCAGTAAGACTTCAAGAAGGTACTGAAATGGTTATGCCAGGGGACAACGTTAAAATCAATGTTGAACTTATCGCTCCAGTCGCACTTGACGAAGGTACTAAATTCGCTATCCGTGAAGGTGGTAGAACAGTTGGTGCAGGTGTTGTTTCTAAGATTATTGCTTAAGAACGCACGGCAAGAGGCTTGCCTCTTGCGCACTTATCATAGGAGATAATAATGAGAGAAACAGTTCACTTAGGTTGTGAGAAGTGTACAAGACGTAACTATCACACCAATAAAAACAAAAAGACGACTACAGAGAAACTTGCTCTTAAAAAGTATTGTAAATGGTGCAAATGCCATACAGTACACAAAGAGATGAAGCTGTAAGCGGATACTTTTGTTAGATGCAATGGGGCTTTGTCCCATAGTGTCATTTTAGGCCAATAGCTCAGTTGGTAGAGCACTGGTCTCCAAAACCAGGTGCCGGGGGTTCGAGTCCCTCTTGGCCTGCCACAATTAAAGGTAACATAATATGGGAAAAATTTCAACATTTATTGCACATGCGAGAGCAGAAATACATAAAGTTATATTTCCAACAAAAGTACAAGTAAGACAGGCATTTTTAGCAGTTGTTCTGGTAGTAACTGTAATATCAATATTTTTAGCATTGGTTGACTTTTTCATGTCATCAATCGTATCATCAGTATTATAGGACGTACAATGGCTTATCAATGGTATGCAATCCAAACATATTCAGGATCCGAACAATCTGTAAAAAAAGCGATCGAGCAATTGGTTGTGGATTATGGTATTGAAGACAAACTTGAACGTGTTGTCGTTCCTACGGAAGAGGTCATTGAAGTAAAAGATGGCAAAAAAAAGATTACAGAGAGAACATTGTATTCCGGGTATGCTTTTGCACATATAGACCTGGATACTGACCTTTGGCACAAGATACAGTCTTTGCCAAGAGTATCTAGATTTATCGGTGAACAAAAGACACCTACCGCACTCAGTGAGGCAGATATTAAAGTGATCTTGGACAAGATGGAGAAGAAAGCTGCACCGCGTCCTAAAGTTGATTTTGAAACAGGGGAAATGGTACGTATCATTGATGGTCCATTTGCCAACTTTACAGGAATGGTGGAAGAGTATGATCTTGACCATGGAAAGTTGAGATTGAACGTTTCGATCTTTGGTAGAAATACACCGGTTGAAATCCTCTACACGCAAGTAGAAAAAATACTATAAGACCTAACGGTCAAATTAAACAAAGGAAGAACAGATGGCAAAAAAGATAGCGTTTAAGTTTAAACTAATGATCCCGGCCGGAGCAGCCAACCCATCACCGCCAGTAGGACCTGCATTGGGACAGCGTGGTGTAAACATTATGGAGTTTTGTAAGGCTTTTAACGAGAAGACAAAAGACAAGATGGGGTTCAAGGTTCCTGTGATCATTACAGTGTATGCAGACAAAAGCTTTACATTCGAAACAAAGCAGCCGCCGGCAAGCGACCTTATCATGAAAGCAGCAGGTATCAAAAAAGGTACGGATAACCCACTTTTGAACAAAGTTGGAACTATCACTAAAGCTAAACTTGATGAGATCATCGATCAGAAAATTGCTGACCTTAATACGAATGACAGAGAAATGGCAGCGAATATCATCGCTGGTTCATGTAGAAGTATGGGTGTTGAAATCGTAGACTAGTCTTTTTAGGACAAAATCATAACCACATGATTTAAAAGTGTGGGAGCATATAAAGCGGAGAATAAAATGGCAAAAAAACCAAGTAAAAGAAGAGAAGCATTACTAAAACTAGTAGATGCTACCAAAGTATATAGTGTAGATGAAGCAATGGCTACGCTGAAAAACCTTAAATCAGCAAAATTTGATGAGACGGTTGAAGTGGCACTTAACCTGAACATTGACCCAAGACATGCAGACCAAATGATCAGAGGATCAGTGGTTCTTCCTCACGGTACAGGTAAAACAGTAAGAGTGGCAGTGTTCGCAAAAGACGCAAAAGCAGACGAAGCGAAAGCGGCTGGTGCAGATATTGTAGGTTCTACAGATCTTATCGAGTCTATCCAGGCGGGCAACATCGATTTTGATATCGTCATCTCAACGCCTGACATGATGGGAGTTCTTGGTAAAGTAGCAAGGATCCTTGGACCAAAAGGACTTATGCCTAACCCTAAGACAGGTACCGTAACTATGGATGTAGCCAAAGCAGTTGAAAATGCCAAAGGCGGTCAGGTGAACTTCAGAGTAGACAAAAAAGGAAATATCCATGCGGGTATCGGTAAGATCTCTTTTTCTGAAGATCAGATCAAAGAGAACTTTATGACACTGGTACAGACGATCAATAAGGCGAAGCCAGCATCTGCAAAAGGTAAATATATCACGAATGGTGCGGTATCACTCACTATGAGTCCATCGATCACTCTGAACACAGCAGAATTAATGGATATAAAATAAGTTATTGATTATCATTTGGATCGAGTCTTCTACAGGATGGCTCATCCAGATCTCTGATAACAAGTATTTTCAGAATAAAACTATTGCATAGTTTTATTTTGAGGAAACTCATAATCTTAGATCCAAGATAAAAGGGGCGAAAGCTTAATTAATATATTTGAAAGAATATATGGTCCTTGATGGAACCCTTTTAGAGATCGGAAGGAGAATATATGACTAGAGCTAGAAAAGAAGAGTTGGTCGCAGAGATGGCAGCAGAGTTCAAAGATGCTGGCGCCATCATCGTTTGTGATTACAAAGGTATGACTGTTGAAAAGCTTGAAGTAGTTAGAAATCTTGCAAAAGATGAAGACACCAAAGTGAAAGTTATCAATAACAAACTAGCACGTATCGCATTGAAAAATGCTGGATGTGAAGATATTGAATTTACAGAGACAAACCTTGTGATCTGGGGCGATGCACAGGTAACACCTTGTAAGATCGCTGACAAAGCTGCAACAGACTTTAAAGACACTTTTTCTATCAAAACTGGTTTGATCCAGGGTGAAGTTGCTAGTATGGAGACCATTAATGCAATGGCTAAGCTTCCTACAAGAGACGTACTTCTCGGTATGCTTCTTAATGTATGGAATGCACCGGTACAGAACTTTACCATCGGTTTGAGCGCGTTGGCAGCTAAAAAAGAAGAAGAGGCGTAGTAAATTTTACTATTTGGTGGGCCTCCTCTTCGAGGCCCTTATCGCTAATGGATCTGAGGCGTACAGGCCGAAGCTTTAGTGAGAGGAATTGAAGAAGGGTTTTGTCTTTCTTCAAGGAGATATTTATTAATGATAAGGAATTAATTATGGCAACAACTAAAGAAGATGTTCTTGAGTTTATCTCAAATATGTCAGTACTTGAGCTTTCTGAGCTTGTAAAAGAATTTGAAGAAAAATTTGGTGTATCTGCACAGGCTACAGTAGTAGCTGGTGGTGCTGCAGTAGCAACTGAAGCGGCAGAAGAGAAAACTGAGTTTGACGTAGTACTTACAGATGCTGGTGCTAAGAAGATCAACGCGATCAAAGTAGTAAGAGCAGTGACTGGTCTTGGTCTTAAAGAGGCTAAAGATGCAGTTGAAAATACTCCAACTGTACTTAAAGAAGGTGCTTCTAAAGACGAAGCTGAAGATATCAAAAAGCAACTTGAAGAAGCTGGCGCTTCTTGCGAACTTAAATAATCAGTGTTATTTAAGCGGGCTGGGGCAGATCGCCTCCGCCCATGTTATAAACCTCATTGGATATAGTGATAAACTATTCGGAGACATTTCATACCCTCGTGTCAATAGTTTCTTTGTATACCCAAGATACGCAACCAACTACATAAACCAAACTAAACCGAAATAAGGATAACCCCATGTTAAATTCTTTACATTCTGGTAACAGACTTCGCGTCGACTTTTCCAAAACACCAAGAGAAATTGAAATCCCAAATTTGCTCCAGCTTCAACAAAAAAGTTATGAAAACTTTTTAATGCTAGGGGAAAAAGACAGAAAAAATTCGACCCTAGAGAAAGTTTTCAGATCCTCTTTCCCTATCCATGACCAGCAGAACAGGCTCACACTTACCTACAAAAACTCTGAGATCGTTAAACCGAAATATACGGTAAGAGAGTGTATGGAGAGAGGATTGACCTACTCTGTATCGCTCAAAATGAACATTGCACTGACGATCTGGAACAGAGACGAGAAGACAGGTGAAAAACTTGATCCGAAAGAGATCAAGGAACAGGCGGTTTTTGTACGTGATATCCCTTTGATGACGGATAGAACCTCTTTCGTGGTCAATGGTGTTGAGAGGGTTATCGTCAACCAGCTTCACAGATCGCCTGGTGTGATCTTCAAGGAAGAAGAGGGAAGCACTGCGGGAAGCGGTATGCTCTACTCTGCACAGATCATTCCTGACCGTGGATCATGGCTCTATTTTGAATATGATTCAAAAGATATCCTTTATGCACGTATCAACAAAAGAAGAAAGATCCCTGTCACGATCCTTTTCAGAGCGTTGGACTACTCTAAAGATGATATTGTCAAACTCTTCTATGCGACCAAAGAGATCACTATTAAAGAGAACAGATTCCTTGTGAAATTCGATGCGAACGATTTTACAGGCAGGGCCGAGTATGATGTCAAAGACATGGATGGCAATATCGTGGTCAATGCAGGGAAGAGACTGACAAAGAAAAAAGCACAAAAACTGATCGATGATGGATTGGAATGGATCGAGTATCCGCTTGAAGTACTGATGGAAAGACACTTGGCAAGCCCGATCATTGATCAGGAAAGCGGTGAAGTGCTTTATGATGTAGTGACCCCTTTGGATGAAGGTAAACTGAAAAAGATGATCGAGCAGGGTATCGATACGATCGAGATCATCAATGACCTTGCAGAGGGTGCCGATATGTCTATCATCAATGCCTTCATCGCAGACAACGAAAGCTTGAGACTTTTAAAGCAGACAGAGCAGATCGATGATGAAAATGTACTTTCGGCGATCCGTATCTACAAAGTCATGAGACCGGGTGAACCGGTCACACCTGAGGCTGCAAAAGCCTTTTTAAAGCAGCTTTTCTTTGATCCAGAAAGATATGACCTTACGAAGGTCGGTCGTATGAAAATGAACCACAAGCTTGGACTGGACATTCCGGAGTATGCAACGGTACTTACTACAGAAGACCTGATCAATACAGTGAAGTACCTTATCAAGGTAAAAAACGGCCAGGGTCATATTGATGACAGGGACCACCTCGGTAACAGAAGGATCAGAGCGATCGGCGAGCTTCTCGGAAATGAGCTTCACAGCGGGCTTGTGAAAATGCAGAAAGCGATCAAGGACAAGATGACAACGATATCCGGTACATTGGATGAGTTGATGCCGCATGACCTGGTGAACTCTAAAATGATCACCAACACCGTCTTGGAGTTCTTCTCCTCTGGCCAGCTTTCGCAGTTCATGGATCAGACCAACCCGCTTTCAGAAGTGACACACAAAAGAAGACTTTCTGCACTGGGTGAGGGCGGACTTGTCAAAGAGAGAGCCGGATTTGAAGTAAGGGACGTACACCCGACACACTATGGACGTATTTGTCCGATCGAGACACCGGAAGGGCAGAACATTGGTTTGATCAATACCCTTTCAACCTATGCAAAAGTCAATGAACACGGGTTTATTGAAGCTCCGTATAAAGTGGTCAAGGACTGCCAGGTCACAGATGAGATCGTCTATATCACTGCCACGCAGGAAGAGGATAAATGTATCGCTCCGGCATCTACACTGGTAAGTGAAGACGGGCGTATCGTTGAAGACCTTATAGAGACGAGACTGAACGGTAACATCGAGCTTAATGAAGCAAAAAGAGTGGACCTTATCGATATCTCTCCATTGATGATCTCCGGTTCTGCGGCGGCATTGATCCCGTTCCTGGAGCATGATGATGCCAACCGTGCACTGATGGGATCGAACATGCAGCGTCAGGCGGTACCTCTTATCAAAACAGAGGCGCCAATGGTCGGAACCGGTATGGAAGCGATCGTGAGCCGTGATGCCTGGGAGTGTGTCAAAGCAAACAGAGCAGGTACAGTAGAGAAAATAGACGGTAAGAACATCTATATCATGGGTGAAGATGAGAGCGGTGTATTTATAGACCACTATCCGCTTGAAAAGAACATGAGAACCAACCAGAACACCACGTTTACGCAAAGACCGATCGTGAAACTGGGTGATAAGATCGAGAAGAACCAAGTGATCGCGGATGGTGCCAACATGGATCAGGGTGAGCTTGCGATCGGTAAGAACATCCGTGTTGCCTTCATGCCTTGGTATGGGTACAACTACGAGGATGCGATCATTATCTCTGAAAAACTGATCCGTGAAGACACCTTCACCTCAGTGCATACCTATGAAAAAGAGGTAGAAGCAAGAGAACTGAAGCATGGTACGGAAGAGATCACACGTGATATCCCGAACATTCGTGAAGATGAATTGCTCCACCTGGATGAAAGCGGTATCGTTCGTATCGGTACCTATGTGAAGCCGGGGATGATCCTTGTAGGGAAAGTAAGTCCTAAAGGAGAGATCAAACCGACCCCTGAAGAGAGACTGTTAAGAGCGATATTCGGGGAAAAAGCAGGACATGTGGTCAATAAATCACTCTACTGCCCGGCAACGATGGAAGGTGTCGTCGTTGATATCAAGGTCTTTACGAAAAAAGGGTATGAAAAAGATGCGCGTGCGATCCAGGCCTATGAGGAAGAGAAGGCTGTGCTTGACGGTGACCACCATGACCAGCTGCTGATGATAGACAGAGAAGAGATCCTGCGTATTGCAAGGTATCTTTCAGAGCAGGAGCTGACCAAAGCAGTGACTATCGGTGAAACGGAGTATGCAGCAGGAACCAAGATCCCTGAAGAGACGATCAAAGGGGTGAACAGATTCGCGCTCAGAGGTGTGGTGCAGTCCTACTCTGAAAATGTGCAGAATGAGTATGAGTCACTGAAAAACTACTTCCTGAAACAGAAGAAAAGACTGAAAACAGACCATGAAGAGAAACTGGTCGTGCTTGATAAGGACGATATCCTTCCTTCAGGTGTGACCAAGCTGGTCAAGATCTATATCGCTACGAAGAGAAAGCTCAAAGTAGGGGATAAAATGGCAGGACGTCACGGAAACAAAGGTATCGTTTCCAATATCGTTCCTGAGATCGATATGCCGTACCAGGAAGACGGAAGACCGGTAGATCTTATCTTGAACCCGCTGGGAGTACCTTCGCGTATGAACATCGGGCAGATCCTTGAAGTGCATTTAGGTCTGATCGGTAAAAACCTCGGGGAGCAGATCCAAGAGATGTTCGACAGCCAAAAAGAGACCTTCATCAAAGATCTCAGAGCGAAGATGATAGAGATCGCAGATGTGGCCAAACTGATGAACGCGAAAGAGGTCCTGACAGCTATGAGCGATGAAGACCTGATCAAATACGGTAGAGACTGGGCGAAGGGCGTGAAGTTCGCAGCGCCGGTGTTCGAGGGTACGAATCAGGCAGAGTTTGACAAACTGTTTGAAATGGCCAAGCTGGATTCTGATGGGAAAATGGTTCTCTTCGACGGTAGAACCGGTGAACAGATGATAGAAAGAGTGAATGTGGGATATATGTATATGCTCAAGCTCCACCACCTGGTCGATGAAAAAGTCCACGCACGTTCTACAGGGCCTTACTCGCTTGTGACACAGCAGCCGGTAGGTGGTAAAGCGCTCTTCGGTGGACAGAGATTCGGAGAGATGGAAGTGTGGGCGCTTGAAGCCTATGGTGCGGCACATACCCTTAAAGAGATGTTGACGATCAAGTCGGATGATGTGGAAGGTAGAGCAAGAGCGTACAGAGCGATCACCAAAGGTGAATCTGTGCCGGAGTCAGGGGTACCTGAAACCATGTTCGTATTGACAAAAGAGCTTCAGGCGCTAGGTCTTGATGCAGAATTATATGAGAGCAATAAAGAAGCGGAGGGTGACAATGAGTAAGTTTTTAGAGAATTTAACACCAATAGATCTTAACAGTGAAAATAGACCAAGTGATATCGCAGCGTTACAACTTAAAGTAGCGAGTCCGGAGCAAGTACTATCTTGGAGTTATGGTGAAGTAAAAAAACCAGAAACGATCAACTATAGAACCCTCAAACCGGAGAGAGACGGTCTCTTCTGCGCCAAAATATTCGGACCTATCAGAGACTATGAGTGTCTGTGCGGTAAATATAAGAAGATGCGTTACAAAGGTGTCGTATGTGAAAAATGTGGGGTGGAAGTGACCACTTCAAAAGTAAGACGTACACGTATGGGGCATATTGACCTTATCGCTCCTGTAGCACACATCTGGTATGTCTCTTCGCTCCCTTCACGTATCGGTACGCTGTTGGGTGTCAAGATGAAAGACCTTGAAAGGGTGCTCTATTATGAGGCGTATATCGTTAAAACACCGGGTGAAGCATGTTATGACAGTGAGGGGCTGAACCCTCTGGCAAAATATGACGTATTGAACGAAGAACAGTATCAGCAGATCACCCAGCGTTTCGGGGGTACGGACCTTGATGCAAGAATGGGTGGAGAGATCATCCAGGAACTGCTTGCTGAGCTTGATCTGGTCGAAATGTTCACTCAGTTGAAACTTGATATTCAGGCAACCAAGTCTGAGGCCAAAAGAAAGACGATCGTGAAGCGTCTCAAAGTGATCGAATCGTTCCTTCATTCCGGTAACAGACCAGAGTGGATGATGCTGACACAACTGCCGGTACTTCCACCGGACCTAAGACCGCTTGTAAGCCTTGACGGCGGTAAGTTCGCTGTGTCTGACGTGAATGACCTTTACAGAAGAGTGATCAACAGAAACCAGAGACTTAAAAGACTCGTGGAGCTTGATGCACCGGAGATCATCGTTAGAAACGAAAAACGTATGCTTCAGGAAGCGGTAGATGCACTTTTCGATAACGGAAGAAGAGGAAATGCGGTCAAGGGTGCGAACAAAAGACCACTGAAATCGCTTTCTGAAGTGATCAAAGGGAAACAGGGACGTTTCAGACAGAACCTTCTGGGTAAAAGGGTTGACTTCTCCGGACGTTCTGTTATCGTTGTCGGTCCGGACCTGCGTATGGACCAGTGTGGATTGCCTAAAAAGATGGCGATCGAACTCTTCAAGCCGCATTTGATGGCAAAACTTGAAGAAAAAGGGTATGCGACCACGCTGAAGCAAGCCAAAAAGATGATCGAGAAGCAAGAGAACGAGGTATGGGAGTGTCTGGAAGAGGTCGTTGACAACTATCCTATCCTACTGAACCGTGCACCGACACTGCACAAATTGTCGATCCAGGCGTTCCACCCGAGACTGATCGAGGGTAAAGCGATCCAGTTGCACCCGCTGGTATGTTCTGCGTTCAACGCCGACTTCGATGGGGACCAGATGGCGGTACACGTACCGCTTTCGGATGAAGCGATAGCAGAAGCAAAAGTATTGATGCTTGCATCGATGAACATCCTGCTTCCGGCATCAGGTAAAGCGATCGCGGTACCTTCACAGGATATGATCTTGGGTCTTTACTACCTTACACTTGAGAAAAATGATGTGAAAGGCGAAAACAAACTCTTTGCGAACGTAGAAGAAGTGGAGATCGCATTTGAACAGCAGGCACTCGATCTGAACGCTCGTATCAGAACCGTGATCGATGGCCATATCGCCAAGTCAACGGCAGGTAGATTGATCTTGAAATCGATCATTCCTGATTATGTACCGGAAAAATACTGGAATAAAGTATTGAAGAAAAAAGATATCGGTGCATTGGTCGACTATATCTATAAAATAGGCGGTGTATCTCAAGCAGCAGGTTTCCTTGATAATCTTAAGGATATGGGTTTCAAATATGCAACGAAAGTAGGGGTTTCGATCTCCCTGGATGATATCAAGATCCCTGAGATGAAAGTAGAGAATGTGAATGCAGCCAAAGAAGAGGTCAAAGAGATCCAGAGACAATTTGGTGCAGGTCTCTTAACGGACCAGGAGCGATACAATAAAATTATCGATATCTGGACGGATGCGAACAACACGATAGCAGAAGGACTCATGGCGCTTATCAGAGCGGACAAGGACGGATTCAACTCTGTGCATATGATGGCAGACTCAGGGGCGAGAGGTTCCGCAGCTCAGATCAGACAGCTCTCCGGTATGAGGGGTCTTATGGCGAAATCGGACGGATCGATCATTGAGACACCGATTACTTCAAACTTCCGTGAAGGTCTGAATGTACTTGAGTACTTCATTTCAACACACGGTGCGAGAAAAGGTCTTGCCGATACCGCATTGAAAACAGCCAATGCCGGTTACTTGACCAGAAAACTGATCGACGTTGCGCAGAACGTGAAGATCACAATGTCAGACTGTGGTACGCATGAAGGTGTGGAAGTTTCCGACATCGTTGTAGGTAATGAGATGATCGAGCCATTGGCAGACCGTATCTACGGCAGAGTATTGGCGGAAGACATTATCGATCCTATTACGTCTGAAGTACTCGTCAGCGAAGGAACGATGATCGATGAAGAGACTGCTTCGAGAGTACAGGATGCGGGAGTACGTTCTGTGATCATGAGAGCACCATCTTCCTGTAAGGCGCCTAAAGGCATCTGTGCGAAATGTTACGGCCTGAACATGGCGGATAACAAAATGGTAAAACGTGGAGAAGCTGTGGGTGTAATCGCGGCACAATCTATCGGTGAGCCTGGGACACAGCTTACACTGCGTACCTTCCACACAGGTGGTACCGCAACAGCAGGTAAGGAAGATAGACAGATCGTGGCGACGAAAGAAGGGTTCATCAGATATTATAACATGAACGTGTACCGCAATAGAGAGGGTAACCTTATTGTTGCGAACAGAAGAAATGCCGGAGTCCTTCTGGTAGAGCCTAAGATCAAAGCGGTGACGGACGGAACCGTTTCTCTTGTAGTGACACACGACGAATATGTGATCTCTGTCAAAGACGGAAGTGACAACGAAGTGAAGTACAACCTTAGAAAATCGGATGTGGCGAAATCGAACGAACTTGCAGGGGTTGCAGGTAAGGTAGAAGGAAAATTCTTCCTGCCGCTTGAAGACGGTGACAAAGTAAAAGAGGGTGATTCCATCGTTGAAGTGATCAATGAAGGATGGTCAGTACCAAGCCGTGTGCCGTTCGCGTCCGAACTTAAAGTGGAAGACGGTGCGCCGGTCACACAGAATGTGGTATCCGAGTCGAAAGGTAAGGTGAAGTTCTTCTTGCTGAAAGGAGACTACCTTGAAGCGCATACGGGCATTACAGAGGGTACAAAAGTCGTAGAGAAAGGACTCTTTGCTGTGGTGGTTGATGAAAATAACAGAGAAGCAGCAAGACACTATATCTCAAGAGGTTCTGTGGTGAAGGTAGCGAATGATGCGATCGTACAGAGAGGCGACCTGCTCTCTGCGCCTGAAACAGCTTCTCAAGTCGTGATCGCTGAGTGGGACCCGTATTCAGAGCCTATTATCGCTGAACAGAGCGGAACACTGAAGTTTGAAGATATCATCCCGGGGGTCACCGTGGTCGAGCAGTTCGATGAAGTGACGGGAGATGTCAGACTGGAGCTGAATGAATATATCCCGGCAGCCTATAAACCAGCGATCATACTTGCAACCGAAAGCGGAGAGCTGATCCGTTACCAGCTGGATGCAAAAACGGTTCTGTTCGTAAAAGATGGCGACCAGGTAAGCATTGCTGATATTCTGGCAAAAACACCTAAAGCGGCTATCAAGTCCAAAGATATCACCGGGGGTCTTCCAAGAGTTTCCGAACTCTTTGAAGCAAGACGTCCTAAGGATATCGCATTGATCGCACAGATCGATGGGGTAGTAAGCTTCGGTAAACCGTTACGCGGTAAAGAAAGACTGATCATTACGGGTGACAACGGTCAGGTGACCGAGCAGTTCATCGATAAGAACAAGACAGCACTGGTACACGCTGGAGAATATGTCCATGCCGGTGAGAAACTCACTGATGGTACGATCTCAAGCCATGATATCCTTGCGGCACTTGGAGAAAAAGCATTGTATGAGTATATCGTCTCTGAAGTACAGATGGTTTACCGCAGACAAGGGGTTAACATCTCGGATAAACACATCGAGATCGTAACCTCGCAAATGATGAGACAGGTGAAGGTCGTTGAGAGCGGTGACAGTAAGTTCATCGCTGGAGATATCGTCTCCCGCCGTAAGTTCCAGGAAGAGAATGAGAGCGTTATCGCCCTTGGCGGTGAACCGGCGATCGCTGAGCCGATGTTGGTAGGTATAACACGTTCAGCGGTTGGAGCGGACAGTATTATCTCTGCTGCTTCCTTCCAGGATACCACCAAGGTATTGACTTCAGCTTCCATCGCAGGTACAGTAGATACGCTTGAAGACCTGAAAGAGAACGTGGTCATCGGTCGTCTTATCCCAGTGGGTACCGGTATGATAAAAAGCAGTGATATCAAATTTTCATCTGCTGAGTAATGCAGCGAGACAGTTTCTAGTTTAGGCTAGAAGCAGTCTCTACCTCTCCTTTCTCTATTTCCCCTTAATATAAGAATTTCTAAAGAATTTTTCGGTATAATATGCCTCCAAAAATCTGTGTGTTGTGGCCAGACCAAAACATTCACGAGAGTGTTTTGATGTGGTGTAAAAACCCAGATATTATTATGTGACGCCTTTAGAGCAAAGCTCCAAAGACTACGTTAATACGGTGTCTGCTTCAGAAGTAGGCGCAAATGACCAGTCATTTTGGAGATTTATCTTGGCAGATCATAGTAAAACCAGATTCAAATTTAAACTAACCAGAAAGGAAACGATTTGCCTACAATTAATCAATTGATTCGTAAAGAACGTAAAAAGCAAGTGAAAAAATCAAAATCACCTGCGCTTGTAAAATGTCCTCAGAGAAGAGGCGTATGTACCAGAGTATATACTACAACACCAAAGAAACCTAACTCGGC
>NZ_DATCSP010000086.1:0-25322 GCF_036568385.1 Sulfurovum sp.
TACACGAGTTCCAGTCGTGCGCCTTCGACCACTCGGCCACCTCTCTATCATTTATGGAACGCTTTTTGAACAAAGTTCAACAAAGCTACGCTAACGCTGAGTTATCTTCAGCAGATGGCTCATGTGACTAGTCACATTTTAGTAGATATCTTATGCCCAATAAGCAAAAGTTCGTTTTGAACTATTGTTTGAAAACAAGATATTTGGTTTAACACCCCTCCCCAGATCCCTGCGGCACACAGTAAAGAAAGGTGGGCTGCTACGTTCCCGTCCTGACCCGTTGTCTCTCAGAACCGTTGCACAGGTCTGAAAAGAGGCATGCGAATTTTAGCCAAAGCTAGCTTATATTACTCTTCATCATGGATGACGCTCCATTCATCAAACGGCAGGGCTTCAAAATGCAGTTTTTCTATGGTGTATTCATAGGAATTGGCAACCGTGACAATGGTCACCTTCCTGATGCCGTACTGCTTGTAGAGGGAGAACTTGCTTTGCGATTTGACCCACAGGCTCTCTTCGCTTTCGAACGGTGCAGGTATGATCAGTTCATCTTTGGCGGTGATGTATCCGTGTATCCCCAGTGTCTGTGCCTCGATCCTGTGTTTGATGAGCGACAAGGCCACCATCGCTTCAAACTGTACGATGAAGGGTTGCCCTAGGGTGAGGTATTTGGCAAAGGCAAAGTCAAAGAGCAGCATCTTTTTCCCGGACTTCTGGTGCCTGTCTTCCATGAACAGCACCAGTTTCTCTTCGGTAAAGTGTTTCATCGTCTTATAGAGCCAGTCCTTGGAGACCTTGAAATGTTCTTTGGCAAACATATAGATCTGATGTATCGTGAGGTGCTTGGTATGATGCTGGGCCAGAACAAGAAGCAGTTTCTGTTCATTTTCGTTGAAAGAGCTTTGGAAAAAGTTTTTCATGGCCAGGAGAGGTGTTTTCTGTGATCTGGCGACCAGAGGCAGGGTACCGGCACGCAAAAAGTGGTTGAACCCGCTGCTTGGTGCGGTGCTGGACTTGAAGGCAAGAAACTCTTCATAGTCTAAAGGAAAAAGCTCAACGGGATGAAGAGCCGGATCGTGAAGAGGCATACGCGAAAGCACGATCAGCTTGTGCACATTGGGAAAGGAGGGGAGGTATCCCTCTGTATAATGGTCGAGTATCAGCAGAGTGATGCCTTCACGGTCTATATACTGCTGCAGCGAAAGTGCTGAGATCGACTGGAAGATGAGGTTGGGGTCCTCCAGGTCTATATAAAGCGTCGTCTCTGCATCCTCCTCTTGCATCAGGTCGAAGATGATAGTGCTTTTACCTGCGCCGCGCACGCCATAGAGGTTAATGTCTTCTCCCTCAGGCAATTGGCATTTTCTGGGGATATAGTTCTCGGTCTGATAACGTTGATTTTGAAAATATTCAAGCAGTTGCATGGAGACACCTTCTAATAATTCCTTTTTATAAGGAAACATTTTTGAATATTGTAGCGTTTTTAGGCTAAATAGTATTGCACCTTTCAAAAAGTTTGGGTATAATTCGCGTTCCTAAATTTATGTTAGGGGGGTAAAACCCCGTGTGTAGGCACCTAAGCTAACGAGTTCTTTAAAGGGTAAATATGGAAAAAATTAGATTGAAGCTTAAAGCTTATGATCATCGTGTTCTAGACAGATCAGTTGCTGCTATTATTGATGCAGTTAAACGTACAGGAGCAGAGATTAGAGGGCCAATTCCAATGCCAACTAAACTCAAGCGTTATACTGTTCTTAAATCTCCGCACGTCAATAAAGACGCACGTGAGCAATTTGAGATCAGAATTCATGGAAGAATGATCGACATCGTTTCGGCTACTTCAGATACTATTGATTCACTTATGAAGCTGGATCTGGCACCTGAAATCGAAGTTGAAATCAGATCAATGGACAAGTAGGAGTAGAGAATGGAATTTATTATAGAAAAAATTGGTATGAGCAGAACTGTTGATGTACCAAGTGTTCCAGTTACACTTCTAAAAGTCGTTGAGGCGAAAGTTTGTGAAGTGAGAGAAGACGGAAAAGCACTTGTAGCGTATAACTCAAGCAAAAAACTCAATAAGAGCATCGAAGGTCAGCAGACCAAGTTCGGTATCTCCAAAGAGTTTAACAAATTCATGACGATCAACGTAGCAGAAGGTACTGAAGCGGGTGATCTTGATCCGGCAGCATTGGCGGAAGCGACTGTGGTAAAAACATCTTTAGACACTAAAGGTAGAGGTTTCCAGGGTGGTATGAAACGTCACGGATTCGGCGGTGGACCAGCATCACACGGACACAGATTCGGTAGAAGAATCGGTTCGATCGGTAACGCAGAGTGGCCAGGACGTGTACAAAAAGGTAGAAAAATGCCTGGACAATACGGTAACACGCAAGTGACTGTAAAAAATGACGTACTGTCATTTGATGCTGAAAACGGTATCTTAGTATTAAAAGGTTCAATTCCTGGTCACAATGGGGCTAGAGGATTGGTAAGGATAGTCAAATAATGAAAACAACAGTAATTAAAACAACAGACCTTCCACAGGCATTTTTGGAAGTTCACCCACATAACCTTTACCTTTACTGTAAAGCGTATGCGGCTGGACTTAGAGCAAATACGGCTCAGACTAAAACCAGAGCACAAGTGAGCGGTGGCGGTAAAAAACCATGGGCACAAAAAGGCGGCGGTCGTGCAAGAGCAGGATCGATCACCTCTCCTGTATTTGTTGGCGGTGGTGTTGCATTCGGACCAAGCACCAACAAAAACTATAATCAAAAGGTAAACAAAAAGCAGAAGAAGCTTGCACTCTATCATGCATTGGCAGAGTTGGCAGCGAATGAAAGACTTTTTGTTGTGGACAACATCACTGTAGAGTCAGGTAAAACAAAAGATGCTGTGGCATTTGTGAACGGACTTGAGCAGAGAGATGTGCTTGTAGTGAAGGAGATGATAGACGATAAGACTTTCTTGGCGTTTAGAAACCTCAAGAACGCATACCTTATTGAATCAAATGAGCTTAATGCTTATCTTGCGGCTGCGTATCACTCGATCGTGATGGAAAAAGCTGTATTTGACAAATTGACGAAAGAGGCTTAAGATGGCAGATATTACAGATATTAAATCAATTATGTATACAGAGAAGAGTTTGTCTCTTCAAGAAGATGGTGTCATCGTAGTTCAGACAACTCCAAGAATGACTAAAAACGGTCTTAAAGAAGTGTTTAAAGAGTTCTTCGGGATCAACCCACTTAGAGTAAACTCAATGAGAGTGAACGGTAAAGTGAAAAGATTTAGAGGTGTTGAAGGAAAAAGACCAGACTTGAAAAAGTTCTATGTGAAGCTTCCTGAAGACGCGAAAATCGAAAGTTTAGCGGTATAAGGATAGAAGATGGCAATTAAAACATATAAACCAACCACACCTTCACGTCGTTATATGACTAACCTTGACAGCGGTGACATCACTGCTAAAGCAAGCGTTAGAGCACTACTTAAAAATCTTCCGAGATCTGCAGGTAGAAACAGTAACGGTAGAATCACTTCTCGCCACAGAGAAGCAGGTGCTAAAAAACTATATAGAATCATAGATTTTAAAAGAAACAAATTCAACATTGAAGGTACGGTATCCACTGTTGAGTACGATCCGTACAGAAACTGTAGAATTTGTCTTGTCAAATATGTTGACGGTGACAGAAGATATATACTTCAGCCAAAAGGCCTTAACGTAGGCGATAAGGTAATGTCAGCTGAGTCAGGTCTTGACATCAAGACCGGTAACACCATGAAGCTGATCAACATCCCTGTGGGTACTTTGGTGCACAACATCGAACTGAACCCAGGTCACGGTGGGCAGATCGCACGTTCAGCGGGTGGTTATGCACAGATCATGGGTAGAGACGGAAAGTACGTTTCACTTAGACTTCCATCAGGTGAAATGAGATATGTACTTGGTCAATGTCTGGCAACGATCGGTACCGTAGGTAACGAAGATTTCGCCAATATCGTTATCGGTAAAGCAGGTAGAAGCAGACACCTTGGTATCAGACCACAGACACGTGGTTCTGCGATGAACCCTATCGATCACCCACACGGTGGTGGTGAAGGTAAGACAAACTCTGGTCGTCATCCGGTATCTCCATGGGGTACTCCGGCTAAAGGGTTTAAAACGCGTAAGAAAAAAGCTAGTGATAAGTTAATTATCTCTAAGCGTAAAAAGTAAGGGGCATAAGATATGGCAAGATCGACAAAAAAAGGTCCATTCATCGATGGTCACCTAATGAAAAAAGTGCTTAAAGCAAAAGAAGAAGGCTCTAACAAGCCTATTAAAACATGGTCAAGAAGATCTGTAATATTCCCAGAGTTTATCGGATTGACGATCAATGTACACAATGGTAGACAATTTGTACCAGTATTCATCACAGAAAACCACGTAGGGTATAAACTGGGTGAATTCGCACCAACAAGAACATTCAAGGGCCACAAAGGTTCTGTTCAGAAGAAGGTAGGTTAATTATGAGTAGAGCATTATTAAGATTCGCAAGAGTTTCACCTACTAAAGCTAGACTGATCGCTAGAGAAGTACAGGGTATGAACGCAGAACTTGCACTTGCAGCGCTAGAATTCATGCCAAACAAGGCAGCGGGTATCGTTTCAAAAGTGATCGCATCAGCGGTTGCTAACGGTGACTTTGAACCAGAGGAAGTGGTGATCACTTCTTGTAGAGTAGACAAGGCAGCGGTAATGAAAAGATGGAGACCGAGAGCTAGAGGTACAGCTTCTAGAATCATTAAACCAACAGCGCACATTCTTGTTGAAGTTGGTGTAGCTGAAAAAACTGGGGAGGACGCATAATATGGGTCAAAAAGTAAATCCTATAGGTCTTAGACTTGGAATCAACAGAAACTGGGAATCAAGATGGTTCCCGGCTAAAGGTAGAGCACCTGAATTTATCGCTGAAGATTACAAGATCAGAAAATACCTTAAAAAAGAACTTTTCTATGCGGGTGTATCTAACATCATCATCGAAAGAACAGTGAAAAAACTGAGAGTGAACATCGTGACTGCTAGACCTGGTATCATCATTGGTAAAAAAGGTGCAGATATCGAGAACCTCAAAGCGACACTTATCAAGATGCTTGGTAAAGATGTAGCGATCAACATCAAAGAAGAGAAACGTCCTCAGGCTTCAGGTCAATTGGCTGCAGAAAATGTTGCTACACAACTTGAGAGAAGGGTTGCATTTAGACGTGCAATGAAAAAAGTGATCCAGGGTGCGCTTAAATCAGGCGCAAAAGGGATCAAGATCTCTGTATCAGGACGTCTTGGCGGTGCTGAGATGGCAAGAACTGAGTGGTATCTGGAAGGAAGAGTTCCTCTTCATACACTCAGAGCGAAGATCGATTACGGTTTTGCAGAAGCACACACGACATACGGAATCATTGGTATTAAAGTGTGGATCTTCAAAGGTGAAGTACTTGCTAAAGGTATTCAGGCAGAGCCAAAAGAAGAGAAAAAAGAAGGTCGCAGACCATCTAGAAAAAGAGGTGAATAATTATGTTAATGCCTAAAAGAACAAAATTCAGAAAAGTGATGAAAGGCCGTAACCGCGGAAAAGCTTTCAGAGGTAACAAAATTGAATTTGGTGATATCGCGATCAAAGCCGTTGAAGGCGGTAGAATCGATTCTAGACAGATCGAAGCTGCGCGTATTACCATGACAAGAAAGATCTCTAGAACAGGTAAGACCTGGATCAGAGTTTTCCCTGACAAGCCATTGACTGCTAAACCTCTTGAAACAAGAATGGGTAAAGGTAAAGGTGGCGTGGATAAATGGGTTATGAACATTAAGCCAGGTAGAATCATTTTTGAAATGGCCGGAGTTGAAGAGTCACTTGCTAGAGCCGCTTTAACACTTGCTATTCACAAAATGCCATTTAAGTGTAAAATCATCACTTTAAAGGATAGTAATGAACTATATTGATTTAAAAGATAAAAGTGAAGCAGAGCTTAGAGAGATGCTTAAAGAGAAAAAACTTGAACTGTTTACATTGAACGCAAAGCAAAAAACAATGCAGCTCACAAACACTTCTGAGTTAAGAGTAGCGAAAAAAGATATCGCAAGAATCCAGACAGCACTAACTGCTGCTAGATCGAAGTAAGGGGTCATATATGCCAAAAAGACAAATAACAGGTACTGTGATTAAAAAGGCTGGAGACAAAACTGCAACTGTACTGGTTGAGAGAAGAGTACTTCACCCAAGATATCATAAAACAGTAAAAAGATTTAAAAAATATCTTATTCATGATGAGAAGAACGATATCAATGTTGGAGATACAGTAAGCGCTATCGAGTGTAGACCGTTATCTAAAACAAAAAGCTTCAGACTTCTTGAAATCGTGAAGAGAGGAGAGCTGTAATGATCCAAGGTTTTACTAGACTAAATGTAGCAGACAACTCTGGTGCGAAAGAGATCATGTGTATCAAGGTTCTTGGTGGATCTAAAAGAAGATACGCATCTGTAGGTGACGTGATCGTCGCTTCTGTGAAGAAAGCGCTTCCAACCGGAAAAGTAAAAAAAGGTAAAGTGGTTAAAGCAGTCGTGGTCAGAACGAAAAAAGAGATCCAGAGAGAAAATGGTTCACTGATCAGATTTGACGACAATGCAGCAGTAATCATCGATGACAAAAGAGAACCGATAGGTACACGTATCTTTGGTCCTGTAAGTCGTGAAACAAGATATGCAGGTTTTATGAAGATCGTATCACTTGCACCGGAGGTATGGTAATGGCTAAAACATTCAAGATCAAAAAAGGTGACCAGGTAATGGTTATCGCTGGTGACGACAAAGGTACAGTTGGAGAAGTGCTTCAGGTACTTACTAAAAAAGATGCAGTCATCGTTGCAGGTTGCAAAACAGCTAAAAAAGCTGTCAAACCAAGCGAAGAAAATAAAGAGGGTGGATTTGCGAGCAAAGAAATGCCGATCCATATCTCAAACGTAAAAAAAGTAGAGGGTTAATCCTATGAGTAGAATGAAGCAAAAGTACAATGACATCGTTCCTGCGCTCAGAGAAGAGTGCGGGATTACAAACCCGATGCAGACTCCGAAGCTTGAAAAGATAGTTATCTCTGTTGGTGCCGGTGAAGAAGGTAAGGATACGAAACTTATCCAGAACATGGCAGACACCATCTCTCTTATCGCTGGTCAAAAAGCAGTGATCGTCAATGCAAAAAAATCAGTTGCTGGTTTTAAAGCGAGAGAGGGTTCTCCAACGGGTATCAGAGTAACACTAAGAGGTGAAAATATGTATAACTTCTTTGACAAACTCGTATCTATCGCTCTTCCAAGAGTGAAAGACTTCAGAGGAACACCAAGAAAAGGTTTTGACGGACGCGGTAACTATAACTTCGGTCTTCAAGAGCAGTTGATGTTCCCGGAAGTTCTATTTGATGATATTATTAAGACACACGGTATGAATATTACGATCGTAACAAGTACTGAAGATGATAAAGAAGGGTTCATGCTTTTAGAAAAACTTGGTATGCCTTTCGCAAAAGGGAGAACTAATGGCTAAGAAATCAATGATAGCTAAGCAGAAGAGAAAACCAAAATTCTCTACGCAGGCATATACAAGATGTAACATTTGTGGTAGACCTCACTCAGTATACAGAGACTTCGGTATTTGTCGTGTGTGTTTAAGAAAAATGGCCAATGAAGGCCTTATCCCTGGTATGCGTAAAGCAAGCTGGTAAGGAGAAGAAAAGATGATGACAGACATAATTGCAGACTCTCTTACTCGTATAAGAAACGCTGCGCAAAGAAGACTAGAGGTAACAACACTTCTTCACTCGAATGTAATTGAAGCAACGGTAGCTATTTTTGTAGACAAAGGGTACCTTGAGAGTTACAAAGTGAAAGAAGACGGAAACAAAAAAACAATTAAAGTAGTTCTTAAATATGATGAGAACGAAAAAAGCGTGATCAATGAGATCAAAAAGATCTCTAAGCCTGGTAGACGTGTTCACCAAGGCAAAGCTGAGATTAGAACATTTAAAAACGGTTACGGTACTTTGGTGGTTTCAACAAGCCAAGGTGTGATTGCTAATGATGAAGCGTACAAACGTGGAATCGGCGGTGAAGTAATCTGTAGTATTTGGTAAGGAATAAAGATGTCAAGAATAGGAAAAAGACCAGTAACTGTGGCAAGTGGTATTGAGGTATCACTAGACGGTACGACTCTCGTGGCTAAAAAGGGCAATCTTGAAAAAAGACTTGAAACTCATGGAAGAGTTGGGATCAGTATTGATGGTTCGGAAGTGACTTTTGAGAGAATAGGTGACGAAAAACAAGATGCAGCGTTCTGGGGAACATACAGAGCACTCTTCAACAACATTATTGTTGGCCTTGATCAAGGGTATACTAAATCTCTAGAGATCAATGGTGTTGGTTACAGAGCATCAGTTCAAGGTAAGGTACTGAATCTTCAACTCGGTTACTCACATGATATCAATTATGATATCCCTGAGGGACTAGAGATCACAGTTGAAAAAAACGTGATCACAGTCAAGGGTACAGATAAGCAGGCCGTAGGTCAAGCAGCTGCTGAGATTAGAGAATTCAGACCACCAGAGCCTTACAAAGGTAAAGGTGTGAAGTATACTGATGAAGTGATCATCAGAAAAGCTGGTAAAGCAGCTGGTAAGTAAGGAGCGGTAGATGTTAAAAAGTATTCAAAAAAGAAAAAATAAACTTCGCGCTCAGAGAAAAGCAAGAGTAAGAGGTAAGATCTTTGGTTCTGAAACAATGCCAAGATTGACAGTATACAAGTCAAACAAATACTTCTATGCGCAGGCTATCAATGATGCTGCAGGTACTACACTTGCTGCTGTCGATGGTAGAAAACTTGGTCTGAAAGCAAACCAGGAAGATGTAAAAAAGATAGCTGCAGAGATGGCTAAAAACCTTGCTTCTAAAAACATTGAAACTGTTGTTTTCGACAGAAATGGTTACCTTTACCACGGTGTTGTTGCATCATTCGCTGATGCACTTAGAGAAGCCGGAATCAAGTTTTAAGGACACATGATGGAAAATAACGAAATTGAAAAAGAATTTGAAGAAGTAATCGTAAATATCGGTCGTGTTACTAAAGTTGTAAAGGGTGGTAGAAGATTCAGATTTACTGCGCTTGTAGTGATTGGTGACAAAAATGGTACAGTGGGATACGGATTTGGTAAAGCCAAAGAAGTACCTGATGCGATTAAGAAAGCGGTTGATGATGCTCACAAGAACCTTGTGAAAGTAAACATTAAAGGTACGACTATCGCTCATGATATCGAGCACAAGTTCAACGCAAGTAGAATCGTGCTTAGACCAGCGAGTGAAGGTACAGGTGTGATCGCCGGTGGTGCTGCCAGACCAGTACTTGAACTTGCAGGAATTCAAGATGTTCTTAGCAAGTCTATCGGGTCTAACAATCCAAACAACCTAGTAAGAGCAACCGTTCAAGCGCTTACTAGAATTAAAGCGTAAGGGGTAAAGTATGGGTTTACATAATTTACAGCCTGCGCCAGGATCAACGAGAAACAGAAAAAGAGTTGGTCGTGGTCAAGGTTCAGGAACAGGTAAAACATCTGGTAGAGGTCAAAAAGGTCAAAAGGCAAGATCTGGTTACAAAGCCAAAAGAGGTTTTGAAGGTGGACAGCAGCCACTTTACAAAAGATTGCCTAAGGTCGGGTTTACTTCTAGAATAGAAAAGCCATATGTGATCAATGTAGAAAAGATCAAAGCAATCGCTGAACTTTCTGAGATTACACTTGAGAGTATCAAGTCAGTACATAAATTACAAAAAAATGTAACGAAAGTGAAGTTGATTGGTGTGGGTGCAAAAGATCTTGCATCTAAAATCAAAGACGACGCTGTTACAACAAGCGGAAAATAATTATGGGCAATGCTTTAACTCAAAAAATCCTTATCACACTGGGATTCCTTTTTGCGTACAGAGTTTTAGCCTATATCCCAACTCCAGGTGTTGATTTGAATGTGATCAAAGAGTTCTTTGACAGCAATTCAAACAATGCCCTTGGGCTAATGAATATGTTCTCCGGTAATGCCGTTGAACGTTTGAGTATCATCTCTCTAGGTATCATGCCTTATATTACTGCTTCCATCGTGATGGAACTTCTTGCAGCTACTTTCCCAGCACTTGGCCAAATGAAAAAAGAACGTGACGGTATGCAAAAATATATGCAGATCATTCGTTACTTTACTATTTTTATTACGGTAGTACAAGCGATCGGTGTCTCCTTGGGACTTCAAAGTATGACCGGAAGAGCGGGACAGAGTGCAGTGATGATCGATCCGATGATGTTCACCATCATTACGACCTTCTCGATGCTGGCAGGTACGATGCTGTTGATGTGGATCGGTGAACAGATCACGCAAAAAGGTATCGGAAACGGTATCTCGTTGATCATCTTTGCCGGTATCGTCTCAGGACTGCCATCAGCGATCGGTAACACGGTAAGAGCGGTGAACGCTGGTGAGATGAACTTCCTGGTCGTACTTGGTATCCTGGCGATCATGCTGATCACCATCCTAGCTATCATCTATGTGGAACTGGGTGAGAGAAGAGTGCCTATCTCTTACTCAAGAAAAACGATCATGCAGAACCAGACAAAGAGAGTGATGAACTATATTCCTGTAAAGGTGAACCTTTCAGGGGTGATCCCTCCGATCTTCGCTTCTGCGGTATTGATGTTCCCTCTGACCATGCTCCAGTCGAGCACAACGCCATTCCTTATGGCGATCGCTGACTCGCTGGCACCAGGCGGCATCACCTTCAATGTGGTCACTTTCCTGCTTGTCATGTTCTTTGCATTCTTCTATGCCTCGATCGCATTCAATGCGAAAGACATTTCAGACAATTTGAAAAGACAGGGCGGGTTCATCCCAGGGGTAAGACCGGGTGAACACACGAAAGAATTCTTGAACGAAGTAGCAAGTAGACTGACAGGTTCAGGTGCACTCTATCTTGCGATCATCTCCACGGTGCCATTTATGGTGATCTCGGGAATGGGCGCAAGTTTCTACTTCGGTGGGGTTGCGGTCCTGATCATTGTACAGGTTGCGCTTGACACGATGAGAAAGATCGAAGCACAAAGAACCATGAACCAATACAATACATTGGGCAATGTAGGTCTATAATGGCTATTGCTATCAGAAAACCTGATGAGATCGCCAAGCTCAGAAGAGCTGGCGAGATCGTTGGCAAAACACTCCAATATCTTCAAAAGACAGTAAAACCCGGCATGACACTGAAAGAGATCGATGCTTTAGGCGAAGCCTTTATCCGTGAACACGGTGCCGTACCATCATTCAAGGGACTCTACGGTTTTACCGGTTCGGTCTGTACCTCTTTGAACGAGGTATGTATCCACGGGATACCTACGGACAGAGTGGTGGAAGAGGGTGATATTCTGGGATTGGATATCGGAACAAAACTCGACGGCTATTTCGGTGATGCAGCGATCACTATGGGAGTAGGCAAGATCAGTGCTGAAGATGAAGCGTTGATCGAATGCTCCAGGGGTGCGCTCTATCATGCGATAGCATCCATAAAAGAAGGTATGCGCTTTAAAGAAGTCACTAAAATTCTTGAAGACTACATTACGGAAGCAGGCTATGTGCCATTACGCGATTACTGCGGCCATGGTATCGGTACAAAACCACATGATGAACCCAATATCCCCAATTATCTTGAGGGTAAATCCAATCAGGGCCCTAAAATTAAAAACGGTATGGTCTTCTGTCTGGAACCGATGGTCTGTCAAAAAAGTGGAAAACCTGTCCTGCTGGAGGATAATTGGTCCGTTATCAGTGAGGACCAGCTGAGAACCAGCCACTATGAACACGAAGTTGCCATAGTGGACGGCAAGGCTGTCATCTTGACTGAAGCGTAAGTTTCGTGAGATATGAAAGTACAAAGCAGAAAATTCATAAAGGAATACAATGGCTAAAGATGATGTAATAGAAATTGACGGTAAAGTGGTTGAAGCATTGCCAAATGCTACGTTTAGAGTGGAATTGGATAATGGACATATTGTACTTTGTCACATCGCCGGCAAAATGAGAATGCACTACATCAAGATCCTCCCGGGGGACAAGGTAAAAGTGGAACTGACACCTTACAGTCTCGACAAAGGGCGTATCACATTCAGATACAAATAGGACGGAATATTTTCCGCTCCTTCCTGCATCCGGCACGCGCTGCCGATGCAAACATTCTTCCAACCCCCATCCATCACTCCTTATAATATAAGAAATCCTTAATAAAACTTTCGGTATAATCCCCATCCCTAAAACAATTAGGTTTATAGGAAACTGCGCGAAGAATCTTTGATTAAGTTGCACCGATTACTCAAGGGTTGGATTATGATACTTCAGTAATCCACGCAAACAAAGAATGTTTTTGAAACACTCTAGGTGCAAATATATCGTAGGAGTAACCAATGAAGGTTAGACCATCAGTTAAAAAGATGTGTGATGATTGTAAGGTCATTAAACGCAAGGGTATCGTACGCGTGATTTGTAAAAATCCAAAACATAAACAGAGACAAGGATAAACATGGCACGTATTGCAGGTGTTGATTTACCACAGAAAAAAAGAATAGAGTATGCACTGACTTACATTTATGGTATTGGCCTAAAGACATCAAGAGATATTCTTGACAGAACAGGTGTGGACTATAACAAAAGAGTGCATGAGCTTACAGATGCTGAAGCAGCAACGATCCGTAACGATATTCAAGAGAATGTTATGGTGGAAGGTGATCTTAGAAAGAAAGTAACCTTGGATATTAAAGCACTTATGGACTTAGGTTCTTATAGAGGTCTTAGACACAGAAGAGGACTTCCTGTTCGTGGACAAAGTACTAAGACAAATGCGCGTACTAGAAAAGGTAAGCGTAAAACTGTCGGCGCGGCATAAGGAGTAACATAGATGGCTAAGAAAAAAGCGAAAAAAAGTATTGCTAAAGGTATTGTATACGTAGCTGCAACCTTCAATAACACTGTGATCACAGTGACTGACGAAATGGGAAATGTTATCTCTTGGAGCAGTGCGGGTTCACTGGGTTTCAAAGGTTCTAAGAAATCGACTCCGTTTGCAGCGACAGAAGCTGTAGCAGATGCGATGACAAAAGCAATGGAGAACGGTATCAAAGAAGTAGGGATCAAGGTTCAAGGTCCTGGTTCTGGTAGAGATACTGCAGTTAAAGCAATTGGTGCAACCGAAGGTATTCGTGTAACTTTCTTGAAAGATATTACACCGCTTCCACACAATGGTTGTAGACCACCGAAGAAGAGAAGGGTATAACATGGCAAGATATAGAGGTCCGGTTGAAAGACTAGAAAGAAGACTTGGTGTTGATCTTGGATTGAAAGGTGAGAGAAGACTTGCTGGTAAATCTGCATTGGAAAAAAGACCATATGCTCCAGGACAACATGGACAAAGAAGAGCAAAGATCAGTGAATACGGTCTTCAGCTTCAAGAGAAGCAGAAAGCTAAATTCATGTATGGTGTAAGTGAAAAACAATTTAGAACACTTTACAAAGAAGCGAACTCAAAAGAGGGGAATACAGGTGCGATCCTTATCCAACTTCTTGAGCAGAGACTTGACAACGTGGTATATAGAATGGGATTCGCTACGACGAGAGCGTCAGCAAGACAATTTGTAAACCACGGACATGTACTGGTTGACGGGAAAAGAGTAGACATCCCTTCTTTCAGAGTAAAAGCAGGTCAAAAAGTTGAGATCAGAGAAAAAAGCAAAACGAATCCTCAGATCGTTAGAGCTATCGAACTTACTAACCAAACTGGTATGGTAGAGTGGGTTGATGTAGACAAAGAAAAACTTTTTGGAATATTCACAAGAATTCCAGAAAGAGAAGAAATCGCAATTCCGGTTGAAGAACGTCTAATCGTTGAGCTATACTCTAAATAATACATACATAAGTAAAGGCTAATAATGAGAAAAATCAAAGTTGCACCATTTATGCCGACAGAGGTTGAAGTAAACGAAATAAGCGCAAACCGTGCAGAGATCGTTGCTTACCCTTTTGAGAGTGGTTATGCTGTTACTCTCGCACACCCGCTTAGAAGACTTATTTTGGGTTCTTCTATCGGATATGCACCTATTTCAGTGAAGATAGAAGGTGCTGCACATGAGTTTGATAACATCAGAGGAATGCATGAAGATGTGGCTGTGTTCATTATCAACCTCAAGAACATTCGTTTTAAGATCAAAGACGAAAGTGACAGAGTTGAATTGAAATACAGTTTCTCGGGTCACAAAGAAGTGACGGCGCAGGACCTTAACAATGATCAGATCGAAGTAGTGAATGGTGATCTGCCACTTGCAACACTGAATGAAGATGCGGTACTCAACTTTACCGTAGTTATCTCTAAAGGTATCGGTTATGTGCCAAGTGAAGACCTTAGGGATGAAGTAGACGGTGACAGTATCGCACTGGATGCCTTCTTTACTCCTGTAAGAAGAGCGAACTATAAGATAGACAATGTACTGGTTGAAGACAATCCTAACTTTGAGAAGATCATCTTCGACATTGAAACAGATGGTCAGATCGGTTCGGTTGAGGCATTCAGCAATGCGCTGGAGGTTATGAACAAGCAGCTTTCTGTGTTCAATACGGTACTGGACCTGGATATTTCAGCAGCACCGGTGAAAAGAAACAGTGATGACAGCGAACTGAAACCTTTTATGCAAACAGTGGACAGTCTGGGACTTAGTGCAAGATCATTTAACTCACTCGACAGAGCGGGTATCAAATTCCTCGGCGAATTGGTACTGATGAGCGAAAATGAGATCAAGAACATCAAAAATCTTGGTAAGAAATCGTTGGATGAGATCTCTGAATGTCTCGTTGAACACGGATATGGTCCGGATTTTGAACTTTCAGATGCGATGAGAGTCAATCTTGTAAAGAAAATAGAGCAACTTAAAGTATAGTTGTATCTTTAGTGAGAGAATTATTTGAGGCCCGGCTTTCAAATAAGGAGACTCAATAATAAAAAAGGAATATTATGAGACATAAGCATGGTTACCGTAAATTAAATAGAACGTCTTCTCATAGAGCGGCGCTTCTTAAAAACCTTTCTATTGCTTTGACAAAAGAGGGTAGAATTGAAACTACATTGCCAAAAGCCAAAGAGCTTAGAGCGTACTTTGAGAAGTTGATCACAAAAGCTTCTTCTGGTGATTTTAATGCACACAGAGCAATCTTTGCAATGTTACAGCACAAAGAGTGCACCAACACACTTGTGAACGAGATCGCACCTAAATATGCTGACAGAAACGGTGGATACACAAGAATTATAAAAACACGTATGAGAAAAGGTGATTCTGCACCTATGGCAATTATCGAATTGGTATAATTCGTCTGCCTCTCTCACTTCAGTATTTCAAGGCTCTGCCTTGGGTACTTCCCCTAAAATCCCCATTTATATATTGACAAAGAAATCTATTTAGTGTATAACCTATCATAAGAACATAGGACAAAAAGATTTTACTATGATTTCGTTATAATACATTATATATCATGCTTCGAACCAGAGGCATCAGAAGGAGATACATTGTTACCATTTTCAGACGAAGAGCTGCAGCCAGCCGTAATGAGCGTAATCGAGAAGGTAAGACCTTCCATCAAACTTGACGGTGGGGATATCCAACTGCTTGACATCAAGGACGGGAAAGTCTATGTACAGCTTCAGGGCGCGTGTGTCGGGTGCGGAAGTTCCGGTACAACCATCAAATTTGGTGTAGAGAGACAGATGCAGACATTGATACACCCTGAGATCACAGTGATCAATGTACCTGCAGGATTTGAAGATAAATTGGATCAATTAGGTTAAAATGAATAAGAAAAATCAAGATTTATTGCTTCAAAGAGCCGAACATGAGTTCCTGAAGGGGGACTATGCCAATGCGCTTAGAAGTTACGGGTTGATCTTGAAAGACTATCCTACTTTGGATGAGGCAAGGGTCGGCGTAGTTCTGAGCGATCTGGGCAGTGACAGCGAAGAAGAGGCACAGGCACTGTTTGACTACTATCAGATGATCAAGAGCGAAAAAGAAAATGCCGTAGATATCATAGACGGACTGATCGAGAACCTGGACAGTACAAAACACAAGCTGCAGGAGCTGCTGGTCTCGCCTTGGGAAGAAGAGGTGGAGTACAGTGACGGGATACGCTACAGTGACTTCTTGGCATTGGTAGAGAGCAGAGGCAGCTTCAAAAAAACGTTTGAGGATATCATGTTCTCGACCAAGGTCGTCATCACCGATAAGGAAGAGTTCATCGATTTTGTGACGAAGCTTGCGGATGAAGGTTTTGATGAGATGGCACTGGGGTACCTGGATGCTTCCGTGAACCTGTTCGGCAACGACCAGGACATTTTGGCCCTTTACCATGTGGTGAGAGGGAACAAATAGTGAAACTGGATTTCCAGAAAGAGAGATATCTCTTTTTAACGGATGATACGGGCAAGCTTGACAAAGACACGCTTTTCTTAAAGACCGCACAAAACAGTGTCTATTATGAAAAGCTGTCTCCAAAACCTGCGGCGATCTCCGTTCAAGAACTGATCGACCATTGGGAACTGGCGCCTATGAAGGTGGTGGGTGTGACAGGGACCAATGGAAAAACGACGGTCACCGCAGCGATCTACTCTTTTTTGCTGGACCTGGGTGAGAAGCCGGCGTTGCAGGGGACACGGGGGCTGTTCGCACAGGATGACCGTATCGAAGAGAAGAGCATGACAACGCCTTCGATCCTGGAAACCCTTCACAATATGAAGCAGACGAGGGACCTGGGATGCAACTACTTCATCATGGAAGTGAGCTCCCATGCGATACACCAAGAGCGTATCGAGGGACTGAAGTTCGCGCTCAAAGTGCATACCAATGTCACTTCCGACCATTTGGACTATCATGGAACCGTAGAAGAGTACAGACGTGTCAAGAGTCTTTTCTTTGCGGACGAGTCACCCAAGCTGCTGAACAAGGATGACATCAAAAACATCACCTACAATCCCGTAGGCGCACAGAGCTACGGTGTCGATGAACCGGCGACCTTTAAAGTACAGGCCTTTTCATTGATCAACGGTATTACAGCGGGGATCAGGTATCTAAAGGAAGAAGCGACCTTTCACTCCCCTATGGTCGGGCTTTTCAATCTCTTCAACCTAATGGCAGCCATAGGCGCGGTGCAAATGCTGACAGGCAGAAGCATCAAAGAGATCTGCGAAGTGGTCGAGTATTTTGCCGGTGTGTCGGGTCGTATGGAGGTCGTGAGCCGTGATCCGCTGGTGATCGTGGATTTCGCCCATACGGCCGACGGCATGTACCAGGTCCTTGAAGCGATGAAGGACAGAGACATTTCGGTGGTCTTTGGTGCGGGAGGCAACAGGGACAGAGAGAAACGTCCCCGCATGGGAGCCGTGGCAGGCAGATACGCGAACAAGATCTATGTGACCAGTGACAACCCGAGAGATGAAGTCCCTGAGATGATACTGGAAGATATACTGGTGGGGCTTCACGGAAAAGAAAACGTCACGGCTACCCCGGACAGAAGATTGGCGATAAAGATGGCCCTGGATGCGCTTGAAAAAGATGAAGTCTTGCTGATACTGGGCAAAGGGGACGAAGACTATCAGGAGATCAAAGGGGTAAAGCACCACTTTGATGACCGTGAGGTCGTACGTCAACTTTTGAGCGAACAGCTGGAAACCAGCGGGTAGCACGTAGGTTTCGTTCGCTTGAATGTGCGTAGTAATCGAGGCAACTGTAACGGATTTAATCTGTGATTAAGTAAATCGGAGTAAAATACTCTTAATTAAATTTAAAGGAAATATCATGCTAAACAGTGGAAACCAACCAGCGTTCTATATTTTTAAGTGTCAGCAGTCTGCACCTCCGGGGATGCCAAAGCCTTCTTGTGTAAAGGCGGATGATCCAGAGTCGCAACAGCTTTTTCAGCACCTTTCTCAGTCTTTGATGATGAAAGGTATCATCGGAACGGTCACACCGGTACAGACAGGGTGTCTTAGCCGTTGTCAGCAGGGTCCTGTCATGCTTGTAGAGCCGGGACATACGATGTACGTAGGTTTGACAAAAGAGAAGATAGACAGAATTATCGATGAGCATATCATCGGCGGGAAAGTGGTGGAAGAGTATGTGATCCCTGCTGAAGTATGGGGAGAACCTATCGATCCTGCAAGTATAGCGCGCTAATTCTCTGCCTTTTTTACTCCAGCTGCACGCCGTCCGTGCAGCTTCTCAATTTCCCCACAATTTCAGTATAATATAGATATAGAGGGGATTTTGGTATAATCCCAGAAATTTTAAAGAAACACATAGGAATAATTATGAACATTACAATGCTTTATTCTAAAATACATAGAGCTACCGTAACAGATGCAAATTTAAATTATGTAGGCTCTATTACTATTGATCAAGAACTTTTAGATGCGGCAAATATGCGTGTAGGTCAGAAGATCGATATCGTGAATGTCAATAACGGTGAGCGTTTTTCTACCTATATCATCCCCGGCGAAGCAGGCAAGAGAGATATCTGTCTGAACGGTGCAGCAGCCAGAAAAGTGCACAAAGGTGACAAGATCATCATCATTGCCTATGCAGAGATGACAGAGGCTGAAGCGGACACCCATAAACCAAAGATCGTTATCCTCGATGATGACAACAGTATCGCTGAAGAGTTCGAGGGGTTGGAATAATGTTCGAAGGCTTGGATTTCTCCAACATGGGGAAGCTGATGGAGCAGATGCAGGAAAAGGCCAAAGAGATAGAGGAACAGGCTAAGAACATACAGTTCACTGCGAAAGCCGGCGGAGGCCTTATTGAGCTTACTGCCAATGGCGCGGGTGAAGTGATAGACCTGACGATCGATGATTCTCTGCTTGAAGACAAGGAATCCCTGCAGATACTGCTTATCTCAGCGATGAACGATGTCAATAAAATGATAGAGGACAATAAAAAGTCCCAGGCAATGGGTATGATGGGCGGAATGAACCCGTTCGGGTCTTAAGCGTAGTTAGCGGTTTTTATCTACAAGGTAGTTGAACTCTTTTGAGTTCTTCAGTTTTACGATCATTTTAGAAGTGACTGAGTGTTTTCCTTCTCTCTTCACTGCTTTTTGAAGCATGCTGCTTATTTTCATCTTTTCTCCTTTCCTTCAATTTTTTCTCTCATACAGTTTTTTCTCTTATGAGATAGATAATGGTATATTATAAGTATTACAGAGTGGTAACGGCAATATACGCTATAAAATTACATCTCACCTGTACATATTGTTACATACGTATAGACAGCCCCTCCTTTTCATACCCTATTGAATGTAACCATACTGTAATCAATTTGTAATCAAATTGTTATAAACTTTCGTAACAACACCAATAAGGAATTTCAGGAATGAAAAAGATCATACTATCAATGGCCGCAATAGCGACAGTCGTGATGGCTGATGGGGACGTCGTCACACCAAATGAACGAATAGCAGAAGTGAAAAGTACAACTCCAGTACCAGTAGCCAAAAAAAGCTTTTTAGACAGAATTCACTTCAAAGGTGACTTGCGGGTAAGGTATGAAAGTAAAGAGACTGACTATTATGATGGTACTGAAAGTAATAAGTACCTTGGTCGATATCGTTTAAGACTAGGCTCAAACATTGATATTACAGATAATCTTCACTTTGATATTGGCATGAGAAGTGGTTTTGGTAACCCAACTTCAGGTAACCAAACGTTTGCTGAGGCGAATAAGGATACTGAAGCTCTGTCAGACTACTTTTTCCAGTCGCTTAGATTTCATGTTTTAGGTATTACATATACATCCGGCAACTCTACTTGGAAAGTAGGTAGACAGGAATATTTGATGTATAGACCTATTAAGTCACAGCTTGTTTGGGATAATGATATTTCAATGAACGGAGTGAACTACCAGTATCAAGATGATACAAAGATAATCACTGTAGGTATTAACCAGCCAACTTATGCAGAAAATGTTACTGCCAGGGATGATGTCAATCTCTTTTTGGGACAATACGTGCACAAAACAAAATTAGAATTTGCACAACTTAATTTAGGTACTGGTTTCTACTATTATGACGGTATCGAAGGGAACACGGCTTTTTATGACAGTGGCAGATTGGGCAACACCTTAATCGATGGTATCTATGCCAATGATTATCATATCGTAGAGGGATTTGGAGAACTCAAGTTCAAAGATGTGCTTGGCAAACCATTTGCAATAGCTGCTGGCGTAGCATATAACACGGCCGCAGATGACAATAACTTCGGGTATGATATAGGGCTTCAACTTGGTAAGGCTAAAGAAGTTGGTGATTGGCAAGTAAAATACTCTTATACAGACATAGAAGAAGATGCGGTACTGGGTGCACACTCTGACTCAGATAACTTCGGTGGAGGTACTGCAGCCAAAGGTCATGCTATCAGGGGACAATACAAATTTGGTAAAAACACATATCTTGCCGGTACTTACTTCATCAATCAATTCTATGCAGGTAAAATTGATGACAAACCAGGAGCAGATTACGAGCGTGTGCAGTTAGACGCAATTATTAAATTCTAGTCCAAAATATCATCTAAACTCCTAAGGATGGGCAAAAATGCCCGTCTTGCCTCCTTTCATACACGCTTTTCATTCTTTACTGCAACAGACATTACTTTAATTACAGTTTGGTAACAAAAATGTAATACTTTTTATCTATAATCTCGTCATTAATACAGTTTATGAAGGAATGAAAATGAACAACCTATTCAAAATGGTCCTTGGTGCAGGGTTTGCGATAGCAGCAGCTTTTTATGCAAACAGCATTATGGGACAAGCGACACACGGAGGCTTTTTGGTACTCGCAGCCGTATTTGGTGCTTATATGGCGATGAACATTGGTGCGAACGACGTAGCGAATAACGTAGGACCTGCTGTAGGGTCTGGTGCATTGACCATCGGAGGGGCTATATTCATTGCGTCCATCTTTGAGGCAGGTGGTGCACTTATCGCCGGTGGAGATGTGGTCGGTACGATTAAAAAAGGTATTATCTCTCCGAATGCATTTGGGAACGATCCTATGCTTTTTGTCTATGGTATGTCTGCCGCACTCCTTGCTGCAGCACTATGGTTGAACCTTGCCACATGGCTTAAAGCTCCGGTATCAACGACACACTCTATCGTTGGAGGTGTACTTGGTGGTGGTATCGCTGCAGGTGGTTTTGCCATTGTATCCTGGGGGACAATGGGAACGATCGCAGCTTCATGGGTGATATCGCCTGTGCTTGGTGGGGTCATTGCCGCTATTTTCCTCTATATCATCAAGTCACAGATCGTTTATAAAGAAGATAAACTCTCAGCAGCCAGAAAGGTCGTACCTATTCTTGTCGCGATCATGGCAGGGGCATTTATTACCTATCTTACGCTTAAAGGGGTTAAAAAGATCTGGCCTCAGATCGTAGAGATAGTGAGCTTTTTACCGCAAACGGAAAAACCTTCTTTTACGATAGCACTTATCTTTGGGGCAATCGGTGCGGTGATCACCTATTTCATTGTGAAGCCTAGGGTTGTCAAAAAGATCGTGGGGCTGGATGGAAGTAGAACATCGATCAACGTGCTTTTCACTATCCCGCTTATCTTTGCTGCAGCACTTTTAAGTTTCGCCCACGGCGCGAACGACGTTGCCAATGCCGTAGGACCTTTGGCTGCAGTCAATGATGCGTTGACCACTTTGGCCGTTTCCGAAAAAGCATCTATTCCTTTATGGGTCATGGTTGTCGGTGGTCTGGGTATCTCTATAGGTCTTGCACTTTTTGGCCCGAGGCTTATTAGAACAGTGGGATCCGAGATCACGGATCTTGATCAGATGAGAGCATTTTCCATTATGATGGCTGCGGCTATCACCGTGGTCATCGCTTCCCAGCTGGGATTACCGGTTTCTTCTACACATATTGCTGTGGGTGCGATCTTTGGGGTTGGTTTCCTGAGAGAGTGGCTTGACAGTAAAGATATGAGCGTGAAGCAGGAGAAGCTTCATGCCGAAGTAGAAAAACATAGGGTGCTTAAGAGTGAACTTGCGGAATTAAAAACAGAAGAAGACTATAAAAAGCAGGTAGAGTTGATAGAAGCGATCAAGGTGCAAAAGAAAAAGGTAAAAAGCATTAAACGTGCTTTGCGTGAAAACTATGTGAAGCGCGGTATGGTGAAAAAGATCATCGCAGCATGGGTGATCACTGTTCCTGCGGCGGCTGGACTTTCTGCTGTTATTTTCTACATACTGAAAGGTGTAGCGAGCTAAGTCCAGGATCATCTACAGTATTTTCCTACGCAAAGCAGCGTATCACTTTAACGCGGGCATGACTGCCCGCGCCACTTCCAGCAAACCCTCCCAGACCCTATTCCTGTAATCAAAATGTTATCAATATATACTATGCTACAGTATGCAAAATTCAGAGATAGAAATTGTCGTTATTGAAGACGAACCAGATATTTTAGAGCTTCTCGAGTATCATCTTGAAAAAGAGGGCTACACTGTTACAGGGTTCCTGTCTACCGAAAAAGTAGAACAGTTCTTAGAAGAAGAGAACCCTATGCTTATGATCATAGACAGAAACCTGCCTGGTGTAGAGGGAAGTGAATTTGTTTCAAGGATACGGGATCTGGGGTACGACATACCCGTGCTGTTTCTTACAGCAAGAGACAAAGAGAGCGACCTGATAGAAGGTTTCGACTCCGGCGGCGATGACTATATGACCAAACCTTTCAGCAGCAAAGAACTGCTTGTAAGGATCAAGGCCTTGCTGAAACGAAGCGGTATCACATCCGGGAATAAAATAAAATACAGAGACCTTGTACTTGACCTACAGAAAAGAGAGCTCTTTATCGATAATATGAGTATAGATCTGACCAATCTGGAATTTAAACTGCTGCTTACCTTTGTCAAGAACCCACATAAACCGCTGGATAGAGACTTTTTGCGTGATGAGGTTTGGGGTGATGACAGTGTCAACTTTCATGATAAAACGATCAATGTAGCCATGAACAGACTCAAAAAGAAGATAGACCCTGAATCCAAGAAAGCCTATTTTGCTCCTGTATGGGGTGTGGGTTATAAATTGCTCTAAAAATATTTCTATTTTTTACGTGTCTGCTGTCCGTATCTTGACATTACCTGTGTAAAAAGTAATCTTTACTAAAACTTCAACCATCATTTTTACTGCCTTTAGCATCATATATTACCCGTACATTTTTAAGCCTTGTGAAACTTTGGTACCAGCATATATCATGTAACCAAACTGTATACAACCTGTTGTCATTGTGTTATACCCCTTCGTTAAAGTTACGCTGTCAAAAAAACAAAAAGGGATACAACATGACACAAACAAAACTTTTACTTTCGGTTGCAGCAGCATCAGTACTTGCACTTAACGGATGTGGCGGAGGAGGAGATTCCACTCCTCCACCTACTGATGATACAGTTTATGAAGTAAGACAGGTAGAGGATCTTAAAACAGCAGTTGATGCTATTGGATCATCAACTATTGGAGCAACTACTACAGGTGATCTAAGTTACACAGGTAAAACTAAAGAAGTTTTACCTGCAAATATTACGTCGGACTTGACACTAACTACCAATAAGATATGGATTATTGAAGGTTTGGTCACTGTTACAAATGGTGCAACATTAACTATACCTGCTGGGACACTTTTAGCTGGTAGAATTGGAACAGGAGATAATACTAGTTATTTGGTTATCGATAAAGGTGCAAAAATAGATGCACAAGGTACAGCGACAAGCCCTATCATCTTCACATCAGAAGTAGCAGTTGACGGTAACGCTCCAGCACCAGGTCAATGGGGTGGGGTAACACTCATTGGAAATGCAGCCAATGACCAAGTAGGAGCATATGAAGCAAACACTGCTTTTGTACCAGGATATACAAATCCAGCAGATAACTCAGGAACAATGACACATGTAAAAGTACTTAATACAGGTATCGCGATCCGTGAAAATGAAGAAGTGAACGGATTGAGTTTTGTGGGTGTAGGCTCTGGAACAACGATCAGTGACATTACGGTTGAAAATGCTAGCGATGATGGTATTGAACTCTGGGGTGGTACTGTAAACTTATCAAATCTAACTATCGTGAATGCGCTTGATGATTCATTTGACATCGATGACGGATATTCCGGAACAGTGACCAATCTTACGATCAATAACATCGCGGGTAAAGCTGGAGTGGAGATGTCTGGTACGACTCACGCAACATTTAATGGTTTCAACATTGAAATCGGATCAGCACAAGAGGGAGAAGGTGGTATTTACTTCAAAAAAGATGGTATCGGTGGGTTCTTCTCTAATGGTACGATCACACATAATGCTCTAAATAGTGATGGAGCGCTTCATTCTGAAGGTGCTGCAGATTCAGATAATATTTCTTTTGATAATGTCGTACTTACAGGAAACAGCGAATACAAGATCACAGGAGATTCAGCAGAAATTCTTCACACATTATTCAATGGTGGTAATTAAGCCTAGGACTTTTAGACAAGCAAAAATATTGCTTGTCTAAACTGCGTTATAGTATCCATTTCTACTCCTTCTCACTAATTTTATATGTTACCAATTTGTTATAAGTGCTTGATATGATTCCACAAAATTGTAAATATTCTAGTGTTTGCATAATTTAAGGACAATATATGAAACTTTCACACATCGCATTAAGTACGCTTCTTACAAGTTCCATGACACTCACAGGGTGTATAGATCAAGGTAAAGACTACCCTAATCAAGTCTATATTTATAGTGGAGACCCTGAAGATCCAGGGGATGATCCAGGGACAGGTTCGGATTTGGAGAGAAAAACGATTCCAAATGATATCACCAGTGATACAACATTGGATGCAAATTTTGTATGGATCATTGATGGACTAGTGACAGTTCATGCAGGTGCAACCCTTACTATCGAGCCTGGTACGATCATCGCCGGTAAAGCCGGTACAGGAGATAATACCAGTTATTTGGTTGTTGATAAAGATGCCCAAATAAGAGCTATTGGTACAGCAACAAGTCCTATTACTTTCACATCAGAGATCGCAGTTGACGGCGGGACTGGTGCAGCAGGTCAATGGGGTGGGGTAACGCTCATTGGTAATGCGGCCAACTCAGAGGTGACTGCTTACGAAGCAAACACAGCTTTTGTACCAGGATATAATGAC
>NZ_DATCSP010000087.1:0-7081 GCF_036568385.1 Sulfurovum sp.
CATATCTGCTCTTGTGGCTGCGATCTCTCCTATATTGGTCTGGGAGATACCGCCGATCGCACAGATAGGTATATCTATGGCTTCTTTGGCCTTGTGCAGTACGTTCATCGATATGATCCCCGAGTGCGGCTTGGTAGGCGAAGCGAAGAACGATCCGAACGCCACGTAGTCCGCACCCTCTTTCTGCGCCTCCTTCGCCTTTTTAATGCTTCCGTAACAGGAAACCCCGATGATGCCTTTGGGAAAGATCTTTCTAGCCTCTTCGATGGGCATATCGTTTTTACCGATATGCAGACCGTCGGCGCCTATCTTGGCTGCCAAATGCGGACGGTCGTCTATGATAAAAGGGACATCATATCTTCTGCAGAGCCCTTGAAGGGTTCGGCACACCTCTTCCACTTCTTCATCCGATTTTGTTTTATTCCGGTATTGTACGATCGATGCACCTGCTTTCAGGGCATCCTCTACATAGCTGTGTACGGTTTCATCCGGGGTCAGGTGTTCATCCGTAATGACATACAGACCATTAAGCGATTGCGACATATTCTCCTCCTTTTTTGTGATGTATCGGGCCTGGCCCGTTTCCTATGTTCGGCGCTTCTTTCAGCCCATAGGTAATGAATTTTTTAGCGATAGAGATCGATCTTTCAAGCGAATGCCCCAATGCGAGATTGGCCGCGATCGCACTTGAAAAAGAGCATCCTGTGCCATGCAGGTTGGATGTCTCTATCATCGGGGTCTGAAAAACACGCTTTTGTTTATGGAAAAAAAGCTGGTCCACACTGAACTTTCCTTCATCAAGCTCCACCACATGATGCTTGACAAGTACAGGCGTCTTGAGGCTTTGAATGGCATCAAGGGACTTGCTGTCACCCTGTCTGTACCCGAAGAAATGATACGCTTCATGCTGATTGGGGGTGATGAGTGTCACATCTTCAAAAAGTGCATGCATGGCACTCAAAGCATCCTCCTCCAAAAGAGGTGAACCCGCTTTTGATATCGATACCGGGTCCAGGACAACAGGAATGTTCAACCCTTTGATCGTCTCACCCACGACCTTGATGATCTCTCTGTTGAAAAGCATGCCTATCTTTATGGCTGCCACATCAAAATCCTTCAAGACCATTTCGATCTGTTTTTGAACAAAAGACGCATCCATAGGCACGATCTGTTCAACGCCTGTCGTATTCTGTGCGGTCAGAGCGGTAATGGCCGTGGTACCAAAGACATCAAATGCTTCAAAGGTCTTCAGGTCAGCCTGTATACCGGCGCCGCCGCTGCTGTCAGAACCGGCAATGCTCAAAACTACTTTCATAATGACTCCTTCATTTATGTTTCAGGAGTATATAGCATGCCAGATACTTTTAGTAGTGTAAAAATGTCAGTTCGATGAAATAAAAGAAAAAAAGGGGTGAAACCGTAGAAATTAAAGGATGTCCCTTAGTACCATAGCGTAGTGAAGCACCACAAGGTTGAGAAGGAAGATACCCATGGAAGAACCGCGCGAAAAAAACTTCTGAAGCGGTGTTTTCTCTTTGTGCAGCGTCCTCAGCGAAATGGTCATATGTACCACGGTAAGGAGAATGATCACACCGACAATATAGAGCTTCATACGCAAAGAGTCTATCACGTCGTTCGTGATATTGGAAAAGAGTATGGCCAGCAGGCCGTTGTTAGCTATCATCGTATAGCCGGAAATAAGCAGAATGATCAGTGCGGCCGTTTCAAAGTAGCCGTAGATGGGGCCTATGCGCGGATATACCGCATCCTGGTCCTCTTTCTTTCTCAGGCTCACACCCAGCAGGAACATGAAAAATGCCCCGCCTATCCATGCGATGGCAGCCACCAGATGCAAATGTAACGCCCATGCTGCCACTACTTTCCTTCTACGACAGGGATGGATCTCATTAGCTGTCTAACTTCAATACAGCCATAAATGCTTCCTGCGGCACCTCTACAGAACCGATGGACTTCATACGTTTCTTACCGGCTTTCTGTTTCTCCAAAAGCTTTCTTTTACGTGTGATATCTCCACCGTAACATTTTGCCGTCACGTTCTTGCCCATCGATTTGACGTTTGAACGCGCGATGACATTGTTCCCGATACTCGCCTGGATAGCGACTTCAAAGAGCTGTCTCGGGATCAGTTCTTTCAGCTGTGCAACAAAAGCAAGTCCTCTCGTACGCGCCTTCTCTTCCGGTACGATGATCGAGAGTGCATCGACCACTTCACCCGCTACACGGATATCAAGCTTGACAAGGTTACCTTCCCTGAACCCTATCGGTTCATAGTCAAAACTCGCATATCCTTTGGTAATGGACTTCAGTTTATCGTAAAAGTCCATGACGATCTCGTTCATAGGGATATCATACTCCAAAAGGACACGTGTCTCGTTCAGGTAGTCCATCTTGATCTGGATGCCGCGGCGGTCATTGAGCAGTTTGATAAGGTTACCTACGTACTCCTGCGGTGTCAGTATCGTTGCCTTGACATAGGGCTCATAGATCTTGTCTATCTTTTGAACTTCAGGAAGCTCGCTTGGGTTCTGTATCTCCATCTCTTCGCCATTGGTCAGTCTGACCTTGTAGACCACCGTAGGTGCGGTAGCGATCAGTTCAAGGTTGAACTCGCGTTCCAAACGCTCTTTGACCACTTCCATATGCAGCATTCCCAGGAAACCTGTCCTAAATCCTGAACCCAGTGCCATCGAGCTTTCCGGTTCAAAGCTCAAAGAAGAGTCGTTCATTTTGAGCTTGTTCAAGGCATCACGAAGGTCTTCGAACTTGTCGGTCTCTATAGGGTAGATACCTGCAAAGACAAAAGGTTTGGCCGGTTCAAAACCTCCGATCGCTTTGGCCGTGGGATTTTTCACATCGGTGATCGTATCACCTACCTGCAACCCTTCCACGGTCTTAAGTCCGGTCACCACGATACCTACCTCGCCGGTACGGATCTCATCCGTTTTGATCGGTGCGATAGGGTTAGGATACATCAGATCAAGGACCTGATGCTCCTCTTTGGTTCCCATGATCCTGATATTCTGTTTCTTTTTGATACTTCCGTCAAAAACGCGCACCAAAGCCAATGCCCCCAGATAGTTGTCGAACCAACTGTCATAGATCAGCGCTTTCGTCGGTGCATCTACCTCTCCTGTCGGTGCAGGAACACGCTCCACAATGGCGTCTATCAGCTCTTTGACCCCAGCTCCGGTCTTGGCAGAGACAAGATTGTGTTCCGTCGCATCGATACCTATCGCCTCTTCCAGCTCGGCCAGTACCCTGTCAGGGTCCGCAGCAGGAAGGTCGATCTTGTTGACCACCGGCAGAAGCTCGAGATCATTTTCGATCGCAATGTAGACATTGGCGATCGTCTGCGCCTCGACACCCTGTGCCGCGTCTACGATCAGCAGTGCACCTTCACACGATGCCAGTGAACGGCTTACTTCATACGAAAAGTCGACGTGACCCGGAGTGTCTATCAGGTTCAGAATATAGTGTTCGCCGTCCTTGACATAGTCCAAACGGACAGATTGTGCTTTAATGGTAATACCACGCTCTTTTTCGATATCCATCGTGTCCATGACCTGGGAAGACATCTGCCTGTCCGAGACCGCGCCACACTCCTGTATGATACGGTCCGCAAGTGTTGACTTTCCGTGGTCAATATGTGCGATAATGGAAAAATTACGTATATTTTCCTGTGGTACTGCCTTAGCCATTCAATTCCTTGTATTTTAACTTGCTAGTTTGTTTCGAACAGAGAGTTCACACTCTCGTTGTTGTGTACTCTTCGGATCACTTCCCCCAGCATGGATGCAGTGGAAAGCATTTTGATCTTTGCGGACGGCTTTTTCATAGGGATCGTATTGGCAACGACCAGTTCATCGAGTTCGCCCTCTTCTATACGCTCATAGGCAGGACCCGAAAGTACAGGGTGTGTACAGCATGCCATCACCGAAGTAGCCCCGAGCTTTTTGAGCGCAGAAGCCGCTTTGACCATCGTCCCCGCCGTATCGACCATGTCATCGATCAGGATCACATCTTTACCCTCGACATTACCGATCACGTTCATCACTTCGCTCTCATTGGCCTTTTCACGTCTTTTATCAACGATCACCATATCAAGACCCAGTTTGTTGGCAAAGTATCTTGCTCTTGACACACCGCCGATATCCGGAGAGGCGATGACAGGGTTCTTGAAGTTTTTTGCCCTGATATAGTCCATGAACAGGATCGCCCCGTAGAGATTGTCCACCGGAATATCGAAAAAGCCCTGTATCTGTGACGCATGCAGGTCCACCGTTACCATACGTGTGATACCGGCTGTCTCCATAAGATTTGCCACGATCTTTGCCGAGATGGGTACTCTCGGTGCGGCTTTTCTGTCCTGTCTTGCATAGCCGTAGTAAGGTACAACTGCCGTGATGGACTTTGCAGAAGAACGCTTCAGGGCATCCGTCATGATGAGCAGTTCCATGAGGTTATCATTGGCCGGTGCGGAAGTAGGCTGGATGATAAATACATCTTTACCCCGTACGCTTTCTGCGATCTGCACATTGATCTCACCATCAGAAAAACGGTTGATCTTAGCCTTGGAAAGAGGCATTTCCAAGTAATTTGCTATCTCTTCAGCGAGCTCAGGGTTTGAGGTTCCGGAAAAAATCATATATCCGCTCATAGTTGTACCTTTGTGTCTATTTTAGTACGCGTATTTTACACAAAACTTGATAAAAAGGTGATTTAAAGCTCTTGCATATTAGACTAATGTATATAATAATTATAATAACCGACGGATATAAATGATACGAAAAGTCTTCAAAAAAAAGTCTTCCGGCAGTAACAAGGTCGATGCTTTTTTAGAGAAATACAACTTGCCAAAAGCGTACCTGAGCGTTAACAGGCGTATGGTAACAAGAGGTGTGGCCATAGGGCTTTTTTGGGCATTTATCCCTATGCCTATGCAAATGCTGGCCGTGATAGCTACCACACCTTTTATCCGTTTCAATGTACCTATCGCGATCTCCATGGTATGGCTGAGCAACCCTTTTACGATGCCTCCGATGTACTATGTGGAGTATCTTACGGGGAACTTTATACTCGGACGCGAGGGGCTGGATGATATAGAGTTGACGATGCAGTGGTTCACCGAACATTTTGATGATATTCTTGTGCCGCTTTATACAGGAACCGCGTTCTACTCCATCGTTGTTTCCACTATCGTCTACATAGTGCTCAACAGGCTTTGGGTCCGGTCTGTGAAGTCTGAACAGGAAGAGACCAAAAAAACAAGAAAAAAAAGAAATTCACAAAAAAAACCAAAAAATTAACACTCACTTAACATGCCTATGGGATAATGTGCTTGCTGGAACCATATAGTTGGTTTCCCTGTCCCTGGACTACCCCCTTGTTCAGGGACGATACTTTACATAAAATACCCCATTTGCACTTTCCGGCATACCCTATAAACCGATCATTAACCAAACTAGATTATGATACGAAAAAAAGAACTGAACATGTATAAAAAATCCATTATTTCACTCTTGCTTCTTAGCACCTTTTCCAGCCTGCATGCCGAGTATCTGCTCAAAGAGAGCGAACGGGAAAAAAGCAAAATAGACCGACTGCCCAAACACAAAGTGGCAGATATGAGACTCATCCCTCAGGACCCTGCTTTCTATGCAGACCAGATCAAACCCTTCTCCAAAACTAAACAAAAAAAGCTCGACGAAGCATTTAATCAAAAATACTTTCAACCATGGAGCTTAGGAAAGCTGGACATCCCTGAAGAGGACTTTGGATGGGAGATCCGGTTTATCACCAAAAAGCCCATTTATAAAGAGAAAGGCTCTGTCATCCCGGCTTCGGTCTACAACCAATGGATAGAAAATGCAGACTATGACAGTATTGACAGCAAAAGGTATAAAGCGATCACCGTTCGGCGAACGGATGTCAAAGCGCTGCCTACTTCCTCTTCCTTTTACCGCGATCCCAGAAAAACCGGTGAAGGGTTTCCCTTTGACTACAATCAGAACTCTGCACTGCACATCAACGTGCCGCTCTACATTTCACACTTTTCCAAAGACAAACGATGGGCCTTTGTCAGGGCTTCCTACGCTTTCGGCTGGGTGAAGACGTCAGACCTGGCACTGGTCAGCTCGGACTTTATCAAAACATTTCAAAACGGCAACTATGCCATGGCCGTCAAAGACAACCTCAGGCTCTATCGTGACGGCAAAGATCTTTCTATCGTGAAAGTCGGGGCTCTTTTCCCTATCTCCAGGGACCAGCGCTATCTCGTAGCTTCGCGTGACAGCAAAGGCAGAGCCCATATTGAAAAGGTCAAAGTGCAGAAGCCGGACATTCTTGCCCCAAAGCCTCTGCCTTTCACCCCTGAGAACGTAGCGATGCTGGCAAAAGAGTTTTACGGTGAACCCTATGGCTGGGGCGGAAGTTACGAATGCCGCGACTGCTCTGCCACCACGAGGGATTTTTTAGGTGCCTTTGGGATCTTTCTGCGCCGAAACTCCAGCAAGCAGGCAGAAGATGGAGAGAGTGTTTCCATCAAAGGTCTTGCGAAAGAGACCAAGAAAAAGAAGATCATCCAGGAAGCCGAACCTTTCCGTTCCCTGCTCTACGTACCAGGACATATCGTACTCTATCTGGGTGAATATAAAGGAGAACCTGTCATTATGCATACCTACTGGGGTATACGCAAAAAAGATACGACAAAGATCATTACCGGCAGGACCATTATCTCTTCTACGGAACCAGGCAAAGAGCGTGCAGATGTAAAAGAGCAGAGCAAGTTGATCAACACCCTGCAAAGCATCGTTAAATTTTAGCCTGAAGATGCTGCCACACTAAATTGACCGGCATGTTTCGGATTTAACGCATATTTGGGTAGAATCATAAACATGAGAACAAAAGAAAAAATTAAAATATTTACCACCACTATCACTGCAGGCGAACACAAAGGAAAAAAGATAGAGATACCTGATATCTTTACGACACGCAGTTCAAAAAGCATTCTGAAGGAATCCCTTTTCAACACGCTGCAGTTCGATATCATAGACAAGAACTT
>NZ_DATCSP010000088.1:0-2942 GCF_036568385.1 Sulfurovum sp.
GTATCCATTATGGTAGTAGTGTCCATTTCTAAATCTTTTTCCCTTATAGATATAATATCCGTCACGATACACACCGCCGTAATAGTACATACCGTCGTAATAATAGTATGGCCTGTCATAATAACGCGGGTAACTGAATACGGATGCCGCTACTACACCAACACCGACTCCTGAAGCAAAAGCACGCTCCTGCGGTGTACATGCATTAAAGACCAGTGCTGAAGTGACGATGCCCATCGCACCTAAAAGTTTAAGTTTTCTGCTTAGCATTTCAGACTCCTTTATATTATAAAATAACCTTATAGTATAGCATTGAATCGTGAAATATGTGTGGAGTTTTTTAACAGTGATAGAAAATACGGATCAGGACTGAAGCTGCTCTCCTCTCAGCACATCCAGTACATTGGTCGCATAACACCCTTTGGGCAGTACAAAGCTCAGTTCATAATGGGCTTTTTCTTCTACATATTTTTTCTTGATCTCCGTGACCTGTATCCATGCATAGCGTCTGGCTCCATTGAGGTTTATCTCCTCAACAAAGGGTGCTTCTATCAGACCTGCTGTACCTTCGGCCCGCTTTGTCTTTTTACCCGGAAGCAGTCCGGCGGGAGCGATGTCTTTCGCTGCAAAGCGTTCAGCCTCTTCTTCCAGGTTCTCCGCTGTAAATAAACGTCCGTAAGGGTAGTGCATCATCACATCCCCTTCTACCAGTTTAAAGAAATGAGGCTGTGCTTTGGTACCTTTGAGCGAGCCTTCCGGCAGACCGAACAGCTTCTCTGTCTCCGCTTCGGTGAATTTTTCAAGCAGGTGACTCAGTTCCATACGCTTGGAGAGCCATTGGTTGAACAGGTAGCTCTGGTAGGCACCTATCAAAAACTCTTTGGTCTTTCTGTCCCGTATCTTCAGTGTTCCCTCTATCAGTCTCTTCCCCTCTTCCCAGTTGTTCCCTTCATTTCCAAAACGCTGATTCCCGAAGTAGTTCGGAACACCGTTTGCTTTGATCCATTTCAGTACAGAGTCCAGCTTGTCCTTTTGAACACCCAGAACCTTCTTGAGACGGATGTTAAAGCGGTTCCCTTTGAGATGCCCTACGCGGATCTTGTTGTTATGACGTACCATCGAAAGGATCTTGATCTTGTCATGCGTAAATGCTTTGAGCTTATCCTCATGGACCGCCATGACCGATATGTGCTGTATCGTCATGGCATGTTTGTCTTTCAGCCCGGCATAGCCCATGTCACGGCGGCGTATACCCACATGGTTGGAAAGTATATCAAGCATCTCCCATGTCGTCAGCTCTTTTTTACGCACCTGAAGCACGAGGTGTTCGCCCTCGCCCGTGAACTCATAGAGCGGTATCTCTTCGACGGTAAAATCCCTCGGAGAGGAGTTGAAGACAAATTCGTTTTTGACGTTGAGAGGGTAGATGAGTTTCATGTGATTCTTTCTTTTTTAGTTGTGATATTTTAGCTGAAAGGTCATTAAGTTCAACGTTGGCTATCAGATGGAAAAAGATCTGCTTAAGCACAGGCTTTGGTGATATGTAAGTATTTACAATTCTTGTCATAGTAGAACATTTTTTGTATACTCATACTATCAAAAATAGAACAGGAATCGAAATGCGAGCACATTACTTACAGCATGTAGCGTTTGAAGGATTGGGGAGTATCGCATCCTGGCTCCAAAATGCCGGTTATGAAGTATCAAGCACTCCATTTTTCAATTCCGGAGTTCTCCCTGAGATCGAGGAGATCGATCTGCTCATTGTAATGGGTGGTCCGATGAGTGTCAACGATGGATCAGAATACCCTTGGTTGGGAAAAGAAAAGGCGTTCATCAGAAGCGCTATTGAAGCGGGAATGCCGGTTCTGGGTATTTGTTTGGGCGCACAGCTCATCGCTGATGCAATGGGAGGCGAAGTTTTCCAGAACCCGGAAAAAGAGATTGGCTGGTTCCCGGTTAAAGCGGTTAAAAATGAAAGCACTTTGGTTTTTCAGTTTCCGGAAGAAACAGAGGTGTTCCATTGGCATGGTGAAACCTTCAGCCTGCCCGAAGGTGCTATTCAGATAGCGGAAAGCAAAGGGTGCAAAAATCAAGCCTTCCAAATCGGCAGAAATGTTATCGGGTTACAGTTCCACCTGGAAACCACACCGGCATCGGCACAGGCACTTGTCGAAAATTGCAAAGATGAACTCGTGGGAGGCAAATACATCCAATCAGAGGCAGAGATCCTCTCCGCTCCCCAAGAGCGTTATGCATCGATAAACAGCTTAATGGCAAGGATCCTTGAGTATTTACAGGCAAGCAACGGCTGACAATGCCTTCAGGAGGATGCAGTCGCTAATGTGCCAACTTCGCTAAAAAGCTGTGCTAAGATGTATTTTCTACACGCTCATTCTTGCATCATTTTAGACTTTTAAGGTATTATGGTCTTTTATTTAATCCACGGAGGTGATCTTAATGCAACGTCAAAAAGCCCTATTATTTACAACAGTCATGTTCGCTGCTTTGGCAGCAGTCCCGGCTGCCTATGCTGACTCCCCTGACAAAGCAGAGTTGGAGGCCAGAAAAGAGCATATGAAAAATATGCGCGAAGCACAGAAGAAAAGACAGGAATTCGAACGCGAACAGATGAAAGATATGCAAGAAGCCGATCGAGAGACTGAAAAACACTATCAAGAAATGTATCGTGAGGAAAGAAAACATGCCGAAGAGATGGAACGTGAGCATCGTAAGCACATGGAGGAAATGGACCGTGAGCATTATAAGCACATGAAAGAAATGTCAAAGTAACTCTTCTGCTCGTTTGTATAATCAAATCACCACTCAAGAGTGCAGTATAATAAAACTGTAAGAGTCGGTTGATGTAGATTGATTATCTCGTTGAAGCCGCTGTAAAATAGTGAGCCTGTGTGGGAGCTAAATAACTGAACCGGTAACTT
>NZ_DATCSP010000089.1:0-5812 GCF_036568385.1 Sulfurovum sp.
CATAAAAAGCATAGTATCACTTTAGCTTCTCTTGGAAAGGCCTGCACCAAGGTGCTATATCACTATTCATTAAAGTCATGTTCGAGCGGAAGATAGGTGTACGGAAGCTGATAATAATGCAAGACCTCACTTGTTTTTGTCCAGCCTAATGCCTTGAGCACTTCAGACGAGTTGATGCCGATGCCTGCATACACAACCCTCTCTTTTGTGGAGTAGGCGTCATGATTCTCATACCCTCTCGTGTAATACCCCACCTGCAATTCAAAATATTTCATCGGGGTATCTTGCATGCTCTCAAACCCACTGAACTTCAGTGCCATCAGATATTTCATGGAGTCGTATTGGGTAAATATATCTTGACCGCTGTTAAGATCGGGGACATATTCTAAACGCAGATCAAGTGTTTCTTTCACTGCAGGATGTTTTTCCCTTACATAGTAAAATGCGGCACCCAAAGTGTTCATTATCAGATCTTCGTATGAAAACCCCTGCGATTCACTAAAAGAATCTCCTACTTCCATCATGCCGTGGATCACCAATGAAGTAAGAGGACCGTAGCTCAATGATTCTTCTTCGCTCATGCCCCAGTACTCAAAAAGAGAAGCAAAGCCCAAAGAGAAAAGATAGCTGGAGTACATATGTCCCAGTTTATCTGCACCGCCATACTTTGAATTTGATTCAAACCATCCTTCATCACCGGCAACGGGCGCGGTAGTGAAATAGTCCCAAAAGGCTGTACCCCATAGTGCGATCGCTCCCGCACCGATGAAATTGGTATAGAGTACCCTGTTTTTGAGCTCTTCCTCTGTCAATCGTCCCACGGGCTTGCCCATAGCCATTTCAAAATAGCTTCTTTCATCGGTCTGAACAGCATTCGCTGCATCATCTCCGACGATCGGCTTAGGATTTCTGGTGCCCCCGGCCATCAAATTGATGGAAAGCAATACGATCAGAGCATATTTTTTCATCTATTCTTCTTTATATTCTATTCACTAGATACTGATCAGCTCCAGAGGATTAATGTGTTTGGAATCTTTGGTCGCCTGGAAAATGAGCTTCTGATTCACTTTTCCTACGATATACCCTTTTTGTATCTTCGATCCCACACGGATGGTAGGCGCGATCTTGGAAAGTCCCGCGTATACCGTATGGATCTTTTGGCTGTGTGCGACCACCACGACCTTGCCCAGCATACTGCTTTGTCCGGCAAAGACCACCTTCCCGTTCAAAATATTTTGTACTTTTGAGTTTGAGACAGGAGACTGCAGTGTAATGGATTCGTTAAAGATCTTGATCTTATAGACAGGGTCCACATAGGTACCGAATTTCTTTACAAGCTTTGCTCCGGGTAGAGGAGAGATCGTTTTTCCCCCTCTGTATTTATAGGTTTTAGGTGGTGTATAGGAGGAGTTGACCTGTCTGACCTTTTCACTCTCTTTATACACTTTTTTCTTCTCCTGCTCTGCTTCTTTTACAGCAAGACGCGCCTTGTCCATGTCCGCTTTCGTTTTTGCTTTTTTCAAAGCCTGCTGGGCTTTTCTTGCCTTGGTTTGGGCCAATGCTTTGGCTTCACGTATCTCTCTTTGTCTCTTTTTTTCTAAACGCATTGCCTCTTTTTCAGCTTCTGCCCGTCTTCGTGCTTCCTCAACCTCCTTATTGTGCAGGATGTTCAGTTGTGCCAGCGTGGACCGGAGGGAGTTTTGTTTATCTACCAGTTTTTCCAGTTGTGCATTATACTTTTCTTCATCTTTGGCCAGCTTTTTACGCAATTTCTCTTTGGCCAGCTTTTGTTGTGCATACTCCTCTCTTTTCTTGACGATTTCGGCGATCTTGTTTTTGGTCTTGTTGCGCAGATAGACCTTATCCTCTTTCTGTTTTTTAAGCGTCTGCATCTCTGCCCGGAGTGATGTCAAAAGTTTTGCATTGTGCTTTTTATAGGCGGTGTAGACCTCTTGTGAGAGTATCGATTCACGTGTTGGTTCATGTGCCTGCTGCATCGCAAAAACGAGAGAGAACTGTTCAGAGAGCAAAGTGATAAAGGCCTGATGTTTTGCCTCCAGTGACTGAGTGGTCGCCTTTAACTCTTTTTCCGCCTGACCGAGTTCACTCTTCAACTGTGCATATTGCTCTTCCTCTTTTTCCTTGTCCTCTTCAAGTTTTCCTATTTTTGCATCAAGATAGACAATGTCTTTTTCTGCAGACTGAATATCTTTGGCGATCTTGCTCAATTGCCTTGCCGTCTTTTGTTTGGCAGTCGCTGTAGCAGAAAGATCTTTTTCAGACGCTTTGATCTTGGTAGTGGTGGACGCACCATGTGCCAAACCAATAGCCACAAGAGAAAAAAAGATAAGGGATCTCACTCCTGGACTCCCTTGCTGCTAAATACTACCGTATAAACGGCAATGATCACTATCAAGATAGCGGAGCCCAGCAAGATCGCTATATCGGTGAATCTGAAAAGTGCTTCCTGATTCTCGATAATGATATCAATGCCGCTTCTCGTTGCCCAGAAGAACTTGATATACAGGAAAACAGCGCTGACAAATATCGTTGCAAATATGGCATCGAAGAACGCTACCCTGAAAAGTATACCGGACCTAAGCATCATGGGTGCTCCGAATATCTCCATCACCTGCATACGTTCTTTGTGTGCATATTTCCAGATCTCCATCTGCTTGATAATCAAAAAGAGGCTTACTACGGCCATGAACATAATAAACACTTTCAATGTAAATTTAATAAAGGAAAAAAGTCCATAATTGGAATGATACGTGCTCCCAAAGGTTTCAATCTGTTTGATGTTCTGGTCGGCTTGGAGGTCTTTTTTGATCTGTTCCAGTTCAGAGGTAGGAACATAAGAATCAAGTCCCAGGTTATAGAAATAAGGCAGGATCTCCAGGATCTCGTCACTGCTGCTTTTGCTGATGCCTTTTGCAACTTCAAAGACGATATACTCTCTTTTGATATTCTCCGAGCTGCTGATATGTTCATTGAGTGCCTGGAACGCTTCCAGAGACATAGGCTTATGTGTCACTGCCAGCATCGAATAGCCCTCTTTCAGCCCTTCCTCGTAAGTGTTGGTCGTCCGCTCAAATACCAGATAGAATTCGATCCCCAGCAAGATGGCCATAAGCGGGAGTATAAACATAAGATGGTTTTTAATGAACTTCATAGACACCCTTGCTCTCAATGATAAAATGCCTGTATGGCAGTGAAAAGACCGTTGGAATTTTATGCGTTACCACCAGAACCGTCGTATCGAGCTGCTGACAGGCATTCTCCATCAAGTCCCAGATCACATTGGATGAATAGTCGTCGAGGTTACCTGTAGGCTCATCGGCCAGGATCACTACAGGGTTTTTTGACAATGCTCTGGCGACACCCACACGCTGCTGCTCCCCACCGCTCAGTTCCAGTGGGTATTTGTCGGCATATTCTGCAAGTTTTACATGTTTGAGCAGTCTGTAGGCCTGTGTCTCCTGTATCTCGGTGGGATACCCCGCTATCATCAAAGGCAACACAACATTTTTTTTCACCGTCCACTCATTGACCAGTTTATAATCTTGAAAGATGATACCCATATGTGTTCTAAGTTCCTGAAGTTTGCCGGGGCGTATATTTGACAGATTCTGCCCGCCTACGACCAGGTTGCCTTCGCTGGGCTTCAACTTTCCGTACAGTGCCTTGAGCAGTGTTGATTTACCCGATCCGCTGGGACCGGTAATAAAAACGAACTCACCTTTTTTAATGCTGAAATTTGCATCTTTGATCACTTCCTTCCCTGCTTTACCGTAGGTAAGGGACAGATGTGAAGCGTGAATCACATTGGACATATTCTACTCTCCTTTGGTAAGCATCAGCTGCTCTGCCAGTTTTTGATGTGCCATAAAGTTAACGGTTGTTTTTACTGGAGAAGAGACAAAATACCTGCAGCTGTTTTCTCCCAGCAAAATATATTTATGTTCGGGTCTGTCAAAACTTCCAAACGCACATTTGACAAGCAGGCTTTGGTCTGATATTTTATAGACACGTTCAAAATGTATAAAATACCCTTCAAACACCAGTGCTTTTGTAGGTAAACACTCCTCTATTCCCTTTGTATATTTTACATCATTAAAATTAAAATCTATCGTCACATTTTTGGCTGCGGACTCCTCTGTGCACTTGACATACACATCATAGATATCTTTTTCCTGTCTCAACCATCGTGCTTCGTACTTGCTTGTCACTTCCAAGGCTTCATTTTTACGTACTTCGACCTCTACTTTAGGGACCGAAAAGAACGTTTCCAGGGCATACCAGAAGTATTTGTCACTGTCCGTACGCAGTTCCAGTCGGCCGCCTTTTCTCAAGACCCTCATCGATTCTTCCAGGAAAGAGGAACTGATCACCCGTCTGTGAGGCTTTTTGTCCCAGGGCACAGGGAAATGTACAAATATCTGTTCACAGATATTCGAAGGCAACATCTCCAAAAAGAGTCTTGCATCATAATTCACTACCCAAATGTTATCGAGACCCTGCAGTGCTATCTGTTTGAGTACCTGCTGTGCGGAAGGTGTATGAATTTCCAGCCCTATGAAGAGGGTATCAGGATTCTTTTTTGCCTGGTAGAGCAGATGCCTCCCGCTTCCGAATCCCACTTCGACAGAGACCTTCTCCTTTGGATAGCTGATATTTTCAAAATCCTCTATCTTTTTAAAATAGTCTGATGAGAGCGGACCTGTGCTGTTGGATATGGCAATATTCGAAGCGCGTACGTCCAGTTCCAGCTCTTTCGAAACAGACTCCAGTGCCTCTTTAAGCAGGTTCACTTTCAGGGGTCTGGTCACTTTGTCATATTTCAGAAGGTAGGCTGTCTCATCCGGTTTGAGTTGCAGCAAAAACTCTTCGCCTCCGTGTTCAATACCGATGAGCATATCACTGCGGTTCAAGGCTTGCGCGCAAAATGTCATCATTTCACTGCTTGCTAACTTTTTTTCTATGATCGATGTATCAAAGGGAGAGACTTTTAAATGTGGCATGGTTCCTGCTTATAGTGTAATTTCTGTTGGCTCGCTGGGATAAGCACGTATCTTATCATAGCTTTGTGCGATGATCCGGTAACTGTAGCTGCCTCCTCTGATGACAAACGTATCGATGTATTCGACCATCAGCTGTCCTTCTACCTGTGAGACAAATTTCCATTCACCCCCATTGACCGAACGCTCTATGATGTAGGTACTGATGCTCGGGTTCTCATGCGGTTTCCACAAAAGTTTAACGACAGTGGGAGCTACTTTATAGGCTTTGACAAAAGTGACCGCTGAAAATGGCGGCAGTGTGCTTACCTCTACCGGTTCACTGCGTCTGGACTCTCTTCCAAACGAAAAGGTACTAAAGGTGTAACGGTAGGTAGTATCGGCGTTTACATGCGTATCTACAAAATGTGTCGCGTACGGGTTCCCCACGGTGCCTATGCGCTTAAAATTCTCTGCCTTTTGGGAAGCATCCCCCCGATAGATGTTCACCCCATGGATACGATGGTCCGATATCTTCTCCCACTCGAACCCTACAGAGTTCATGTTCGGCAAAGCGTGTACCTCTCCAAGCGGTGTCAGTCCGGAGTCCGTACCGTACGTCATCAATCCTTTGATACCGCCACATCCGCTAAAGGTGATTAAAGAGAGTACCGAGAGTATGAGGATCGATTTTTTCATCTACTTCACCTTGATCAAAATTTTTAGATATATACGCTTTCATATCTTGAAAAAGCGGGGCGATGAATTCCATTCTTTCACCGCTTACAGGGTGTACCAGATAGAGTAAATATGCA
>NZ_DATCSP010000090.1:0-11352 GCF_036568385.1 Sulfurovum sp.
AGGGTAGATTTGAACAAAGCAGTGAAGAAGATCATCCTTAAAACCAAAAAACAGGTCTACGGCGACATGCTGGGAAACAACGCCTCCATCTTTCAGGGTGAAGGCTTTGAATTTTCAGAACTGCGCGAGTATGTCTATGGCGATGATGTCCGAAAGATAGACTGGAAGACCACAGCCAAGCTGGGTAAACCCTTTGTCAAGATCTATAAAGAGGAGCGGGAGCTTAATGTGGTCGTCGTGTCGATGCTTTCGGGTTCGACCTACTTTGGCACCGTCAAACAGAAGTCCGATATCATCGCTGAAGTGGTAGCTACACTTGGCTTTTCAGCCGTGAAAAACGCAGATCTCTTCTCGCATATGGTCTTTGCCGACACTCTGTACGGTCTGAGCAAGCCCAGCAAAAAGCTTTTCTCGATCCATAAGGCAGTGGAAGATGTCATCGTGTTCGATCCCATAGGGAAAGAGGGGGATTTTAGCGCGTTGGTGGAAACCCTGCATCAGCGTTTGAAGAAGAAATCCCTGCTTTTCATCGTGTCGGATTTTGTGGGGGAGATAGACTTGAAACTGCTGAGCAAAAAGCATGATGTCTTTGCCGTGATGGTACGCGACAGGTTCGAAGAGGACCCTTCGGAACTGGGGTATCTCAGACTGATAGACATGGAAACCAAACAGAGTTTCGAAGGTGATGTGGACGGCGCAATGCTGAAGCAGTACAAAAAATCCTTGCATGACAATGATGAGAAACTCTATAAACAGTTCAAAAAACAGGGTATACGGTTCACTAAGGTCTATACACATGAAGAACCGGCACTGAAGTTAATGAAAAGAATGAGGTGAGGAGCGTAAAATGGAAGCAAACAGTTTTGCGTTCATAGTGACGGAACCGAAATGGTCGGAACCCAGTGTAGCCATCAAGGCAGGAGTATAAAATGAATCAAACAGCAACGATAAACGAGCAACTCAGAGACATCAAGCCTCTAATGGAGATACCGGACAGTTCCTATTATATCTATTGGGGGCTGATCATTTTTACCGTGCTATTGGTATCGGGCATTCTGTTTTTTGTACTGAAGAAAGTGTGGGAGAACAGAAAAGTAAATCTTGCCAAAGGGTATCTGACAGCGCTCAAAAACATAGACTGGAAAGATACCAAAAGATCTGCCTACGAAGCGACGCACTATGCAAGACTTCTGGCAACCGACGAGAGAAGAAAAGAACTTTTTTCCCAGCTTGAACCGCTTCTGGAACAGTATAAATACAAAAAAGAGGTGGATGAAGTAGATCAGGAGACACGCAACAGATTCAACCTCTATGTGCAGGTGGCGGATGAGTCAGTTTAATTTTGAGTATCCTGCCCTTTTGGGAGTATTGCTCCTTTTCATACTCTGCAGCTTCTGGTGCAAAGAGAGAAGCCGCGCTATCTTCTTCCCTCATGTCCAGACATTGATGGCCAAAAATGCGGGGAAAAGTTCACTGCTTGCCTGGTTAAAGTGGGTGGGGATCACCGCGGCCGTGATCGCTTTGTCATCTCCCGTGATGACAAAAAGTTACACCAACAGCAAAAAAGAGGGCCGTGACATCGTGCTTATCATAGACTCGAGTGACTCGATGCGGCAGCGCGGCTTCGATCCTTCCGATGTCTGGAAGAACAAGTTTGATGTGGTCAAGGAAGTGGTGGGTGATTTTATAGAGAAAAGAGAAAATGACCGTATAGGAATGGTGACGTTTGCAGACATAGCTTTTATCGCTTCTCCGCTTACGTTTGAAAAAAAATTCCTAACGGATATTACCAAAATGCAGCAGATGGGGATGGCCGGAAAACGGACCGCGATCAATGATGCCGTCGTGCAGGCTTACATGATGTTGAGTAAAAGCAAAGCCAGATCAAAGATAGCCATCTTGCTGACGGACGGTATAGACAATATGAGCAAGGTGCCGTTCGGAGAGGTGAAAAGTATGATAGAAAAGCATGACGTCAAACTGTATACTATCGGTGTGGGTGATCCGCGGGACTATAATGCCCAGTATCTTCAGGCACTGGCGGATGCAGGCAAAGGACTGGCCTTTGGCGCGCAGGATGCGACGACGCTCTCTCAGATCTATCAGGAGATCGATGCCCTGGAAGCAACGAAGATCGATGACAAAAAGATCGTACAGCACACCTATCTCTATATTTACCCGCTCTTTTTGGCCATATTGAGCCTATTGTTGTTCGTCTATGTCAGAAACAGCAGGGGGCTATAGAGATGAGTTTTGTCAATCCGCAGTTCTTTTGGGCGCTGATCGTTCCCTTTGTCATCTTTGCGTTTCTGATCACTACCAACAAAGAGAGACTCTCCCGCATCTTTGATGAGAAGGTACTGAAACGGCTGAGTGCGGCAGATGAAAGTATGCCTTTGGTCGCCCGCAATCTGCTGATGCTTCTGGCACTTTTCCTGATGATAGTCGCCATGGCTAGACCGGTGATGGAAAAGGGCGATAAAACGGTAGAGGTTGAGGGCTTGACGCTGCTTACGGCGCTGGATATCTCCGGTTCGATGCGAAGCACGGATGTCTATCCCAACCGTCTGACCTTTGCCAAAAAGAAGATGCATACCTTTTTCGATGCGATGCCAAGCGATGAGATAGGTGTGGTGGCATTTGCCTACAGTCCTTTTGTGCTGGCACCTTTTTCAAGTGACAAAGAGACCCTTAAAATGATGGTAGAGGGGGTGGATGACTCTTATATCAATATGGGTTCAACGGACTTTTTTGCATTGGGCGAGCTGGCAAGTTCTCTGCTGGAAGAGAAAAAACCTAAGATCCTGGTCCTTTTTACGGATGGCGGGGATGAGGAAGCCATAGCAGGATTCGGAGAGATACTCAAAGAACAGGAGATCGACCTTTATGTGGTGCTCGTAGGGACGGAAAAGGGAGCCCCTGTGATCGATGAAAACGGCAAACCTTTCAGCCTGGAGGACGGAACCATCGCCATCACGCAAAGAAATGATGCTCTGGGAGAGATGGCCAGAGAAAATGATGGTGCCTATGTGGTAGCAAGTACCGGAAAGGACGATATCGTGCAACTGGCCTCTGTCATACGAAACAAATATCAAAAACAGCAGCAGGGCGAAGTAACAGTGAAAGAGCGGGTGGAGTATTTTTACTACCCTTTGGGACTGGGACTCTTCGTTCTGCTGATCGCATTCAGTTCAATGCCTAGAAGGAGAGACGTATGAAAAAAGTATTCATACTATTCACTATTCACTATTCACTATTCACTGTTCTAAATGCCGGACTGACCGACTTCAAAACCATTAAAGAAGCCAATCAGGCGTATGAGGCCGGAGAGTATGCCAAGAGCGCAGCCCTGTTGAACAGTTTAGAGGCAAAGAGCCCGCAGAAACAGTATGATATAGGCAATGCACTCTATAACGATAAAAAATATGATGAGGCCATTGAGGCGTATGAGAAGGCCGAAGGGGTGGATGAAGCAGCCAGGCTGCATAACATGGGTAACAGTTATTTTCAGAAAAAAGAGTGGGATAAAGCGATAGAAGCCTATGAAAAAGCCTTAGACCTGAAAAAAGATGAAGATACGAAGTTCAATCTGGGACTGGCGAAACAACAGAAAAAACAGGAAGAGCAAAAGAAGCAGGAGCAAGAGAAACAAGAGGAGAAAAAGAACGAAAACGATCAAAATAAAGAGGATAAAAAAGACCAGGGTCAACAACAGAACAAAGATCAGAAAGAGAAAGAAGAAAAAAATAAAGAGAATCAAGACCCAAAAGAGAAAGAAGGAAAGAATAAGGAAGAAGAGAAGAAAAAAAAGGGGGACAGAGAGAAATCTGACTCTGAAAAAAAGAAAGATCCTCAAGAGAAAAATGGGGACAATGATCCGGACCGATCCGAAGAGCAAAAGCAGATGAGCAAAGAAGAGAAGCGCAAAGAACAGGAGCTGAAACGTCTGATGAAAAAGATGGGGCAGAATAAAACACCTACGATGATGTATCAGATGGGTGAAGGTAAAAAAGATCAAAGGAATGAAGATGCAAAACCTTGGTAAAGTACTATGGATCATCACATTGAGTTTGCAATGGCTCTGGAGTGCCAGTGTGGAAGCTACGGTCTCCAGCACAGAGGTGGTCAGTGGCAATGCCGTGCAGTTACGCATCAAGGCTGTGGGTGATGATGCGGTATTCCCCGATATACAGAGGATCGACGGGCATAAAATAGAAGGCACCCACTCCGGAAGCAGCAGCTCCTATTCGTTCATCAATGGAGAGATGAAGAGCGAGCATGCCACGACAAAAACATTTACCTTCGTTCCTACCAAAGATGTGAACATCCCCTCTTACGAGATAGAGATAGACGGCAAGGTCTACAAAACAGATCCTATCAAGGTAACGGTCATCAAGTCCAATGCACCTGTCGGACAGAACGGTGATCTCTTCTCGCTGCAGATGCAGGCCAATAAGACCAGGGTCATGGTAGGGGAATCACTGATGGTCACGGTCTATTTCTCTCTGAAGAACGGTGTAAGGCTCTCACAGGATATACAGTACACACAGCCGACCTTCCCCGGTTTCATCGTCACAGAAGGCGGAGAACAGAATGCATACATCAAAGGCAATTACCAGGTGCAGGAAGTCAGGTATATGCTGACAGCGCAGGAAGAAGGGAACTTTACAGCAACGCCGGCACATGCCAGGGTGGGCATAGCAGATGGAAGCAGACGGGATATATTCGGTATGACCTTTGGGACCACATGGAAGCAGGCAGCATCCAACACGCTGGAGATAGAAGTATTGCCACAGCCAAAAGAGAGTGATCTTGTGGGAGACTTTACGGTGGAAACAACGATCGATGCACAGGAGGTCAAAGCCAATAAACCGGTCAACCTGACGGTCAAACTGGAAGGAAAAGGCAACCTGGAAAGTTTTGAATTCCCCAAATATGAGATAGACGGTGTCACGGTCTACAGCGATGAAGCGAAGGTAGAGACAAAGGTGGTGGACGGAGAGATCTACAGTACCTACAGCAAAAGTTTCGCCTTTATTGCTGAAGAGGATTTTACGATCCCTGAACGGCACTTCTCGATGTTAAGCCTGAAAGACCGGCAGATCAAAACGGTGAAGGTCAATGGCTATGCTGTCACCATCAAAAAAACGAAGTCCGCTGCAGCCACTGCAGAGACTGCTCAGATGCATGGAGTGGTCCAGACAAAAACAGAACCTGCTGCAACAGAGACGACAGCACCAAAGCAGGCAGAGGTCAAAAGTGTAGCATGGTGGATGCTTGCAGTAGCCTTTGGATCAGGTGCACTGTTCATGATGGTACTGCAGCGGTTGCCGCGGTTCAAAACCAGAAGTGCAAATCCTTACAAGGAGTCCGAAGCGTTAAAGATACTCTATACGCACATGAGTGAAGATCCCCAGGTCGAAGCCATGGTACGTAAACTCTATGCGCGAAAAAACGGTGATAAAAGTGTGGAGATCGATAAAAAACTGCTCAAAGAGATGGTGGAGAAGTATCGGTAAAGGGTATGCCGTTGGCCTGACAAAAGGCCGGCGTGAAGAGGCGGTTCAGTCTAAAATATCATGTAGGGTATTCGCTTCTCTCATCCACTCATTCAGGGTTTCCCACTCTTCATTCTCTACCATTTTCTGGCACTTTTTCAGTTCTGACTGAAAGGAGTGTATCGCCTTGAGGACATTGCTCTTGTTCTGTCTGAAGATATCCTCCCACATATTCGGCGAGGATTTGGCAATACGGCTCATATCTTTAAACCCTCCCCCTGCGAGGGCAACAATACTCTTTGAATCTTCCTGAGCCATCACAGAATTTGCCAAAGCATAGCTTACCGCATGGGGCATATGGGAGATGAACGCTGCATGTCTGTCATGCTCTTTTGAACCCATGCATACGAGATTCATACCGATATCGGTAAAAAGTTTTTTGGCCACGTTCTGCTGATACTCCCCGCTCTTTTCAAGATCACAGAGTACCACCACTTTGCCGGTATAGAGATCCTCCAGTGCAGCCGTCGGACCGAACTTTTCTGTACCTGTCATAGGGTGCGCAGCGACAAAGTTCTCTCTAATGTCAGAGGGGATGGAAAGGGAGATCTTCTCTTTGGTACTTCCCAGGTCGATCACCGTACAGGATGGATCCAACGGTCCAAGCTCCTGGGCAATACTGAGTATACCATCCACAGGAATGCTCAAGACGATAACATCACAGCCTCTGAGTGTTTCAAGAGAGGTGCAGATCTCATCCACAAGGCCCAGTTTCAGTGCATCGTCACAATGCTGTTCATTATGGTCCATGCCGATGAAGTAATATGCGTTAGAGTGTTTTTTCAGTGCAAGGCTCAAAGAACCTCCCATCAGACCTAGACCAACGATACCGACTTTGATTGGGGCCATACTATACCTACTTCAATTTTTGAAAAAGAGTATAGCATGATTTCTCTGTTTATTATGAGCTTCTTATTGAAATAAAGATAAAATATTTGCAAATTATACGAAGGCTTTTACCATGATAAAAAAGAGAGCACTGTGCAAGATACACCCATTCAAGATACTGTTTTCATGGATGTTGATAGGTTCGCTACTTCTGGCTCAAAAAGTGACACAGATCAAATTCGAAGGCCTTTCGCATCTCTCTCCCACTATTGCAAAAGAGATAGCTGGTATCCATGTCGGTGATGAGATCAACGCAGTAAAAATAAATGACTCTATTAAAAAGTTTTTCGCACAGGGCTATTTTAAAGATGTCTGGGTAGACCAAAGCGGCGGTGTGCTGACGTATCATTTTAAAGAAAAACTGGCCATTGCAAATGTAGACATCAAAGGGTACGGAACAGGGGATGAGGGCCAAAAACTTTTAGACGGCATAGGCCTCAAAAAGGGTGACCTGTATGATGAAAGAAGGGTGAAACAAGCAAAAAGAACACTGATCTCCCAGCTGGAAAGCCAGGGATACTATGATTCAGTGGTTGAGGTCAGCGTTGACCCTGTGGGAACAAGCAGTGTGTCACTTGTCTTTGATGTAAACAAAGGTGAAAAGATCATTATCGAGAAACAAAACTTTGTGGGTGCAGAGAAGCTGGTTCAAAACGATATTGAACTGGACCTGGCAAACAAAGAGAGGGACTGGTTGGGATGGATGCCTTGGAGAAACAATGGCGAGGCCAGTGTAGAGCAGCTTGAATATGATGCCTACAGGGTAAAAGATGTCTATATGAGACACGGGTATCTGGATGCCTATGTCAGCAAACCCCTGATGAGAGTGGATTTTGGTTCCTACAAGGCAGAAGTGGACTATCAGGTCGAAGAAGGCATACAGTACCGTGTAGGGACTATAAGCATTACACAAGAGGTAGCAGGACTTGATACAAAAACGCTCAAAGATGAGCTCATCCTTAAAGAGGGAAAAATATTTAACATCAAGCGTATGCGTAAGGATATCACTACGTTAGAGGAAGAGGTGGGGAACCTTGGGTATGCCTTTGTCAAAGTAGCTCCGCAGATGCATAAAGACCCCAAAGAGAAGATCATCAACCTGAACTATGTGGTAGAGCCAGGAGAGATAGTGACCATCAATGATGTGATCATCTCCGGTAATGATACGACAAAGGATAGAGTGATCCGTCGTTATGTCTATCTGGCACCAGGTGATACGTTCAATGCCAGAGACCTGAAAGACTCAAAGAATGCATTGGGAAGGACCGGTTTCTTTGAAAATGTAGATATCCAAAGCCAGAGGGTCTCAGCAAATGAGATCAATCTATTGGTGAAGGTAAAAGAGACCGCGACAGGGACCATTTCTGCAGGAGGCGGGTACGGAAGCTGGGAAGGGCTGATGTTCAATGCTTCTATTTCAGACAGAAATATATTCGGTTCGGGAATCACTACGACCCTGGGCTTTGAGATCTCAAAAAGGTCAACGAACTATAACCTCTCTTTTGTCAATCCAAAAGTGTGGGACAGTATGTACAGTTTTGGAGTGAGCCTGTATAAAAGAAAGTATGAATATATTGATTATAACCAGGACCAGTTAGGCGGAACGATGACATTGGGCCGACAATTTTTCAGACATGTCCATGCGTCTGTCGGTGTCGGGTATGTGGATAACCAGTCCACAAGGAATGACAGTAACCTCTCCGATCTCTATGATACGTATTTCTTACTCTACAATAACCAATATGAGAAGACTTCACTCTTTACCAGTATCAATTTTGACAACACAGATGATTTCTATGTACCAAGAGAAGGTATGATCGCTGCTTTGAATTTCGAGTATGGAAAATTGGACGGCAGTGACTATGATGCAACAGCGTATCCTGGCGGATATGCAGATATTTTGAAAACAAGTGCAAAGGTCGGATTCTATTACGGGCTGGAAGATTGGATCGATTATGATCTTATCTTGCGTCTCAAAGGAAGGATGACGACGATCACTGCTGATGATGATAGCTATATCCCTATCGCAGAGAAGCTCTTTCTGGGTGGTATCGGATCCCTGAGAGGGTATAACCCCTATTCTCTTTCGCCTTATAATACCGAAGGTGATCCACTCAGTGGCCGTGCAGGAGGTAGACACAGAGCTTCTACCAGCGTGGAAGCAAGTATCCCTCTCTCCGAAGCGGCAAAGATGAGACTGGCATTCTTCTATGACTACGGTATGATCGGTGAGGACAGTTTCAATGAAATTGCAAGGTCTTCAACCGGTGTGGTGGTCGAATGGCAGTCAGGATTTGGACCGATCAACCTTGTATTTGCCTATCCGATCGATGAGGAAACGTATGACCGGACACAAGCATTTGAGTTCTCTATGGGGACAAAATTCTAGTCCTGCCCTTTATCATAGCGCAGGGTTGCTCCCTGTGCGCTGCATCACAGTTTAAATTCCCAACAGTGTATTTTTCGGTATGCTTTTTTCATCTTCTATGATAATGGCAAAGGGTACGGGCTTTTCCAGAGCCTTGATCTTCTCTTTTACAAGGTGGAGGGGTTTGTCGGAGAGGATCCGAAGGGTCCTGTTCTCGTAGGTGAACCGGATGTCTGCACGATTGGAAGCTTCATGCAGCAGTACGGTTAGCGTATAGATGAAGCTCAACCAAAGGAGTGTCTGCTTCTCGGGCAAAAGAGGCTTATACTGCTCAAACAGAGGCTTGTTCAGGAGCTCTTTTCCGTACATACGCAAGAGCAGCGAGATAAGCAGTATCTGTTCATGGGTAAACCCGTAGTTGAGTTCCTGCATAGCGATATAAAAGGCATGCTGATGCGACCTGTAGATGGTCAGCGTCTTTCCGATACCCGAGAGCTTCAATGCATACTGAAGCTCGTTTTCATACGCTTTGTCATCCCCAATATCTTTTTGAAGCACACTGTAAAGAGATGAAGCGAGCTTCTGTCGTGCTTTCCGTCTTTTCTCCAGCGTGACCATGGGTTTGAACCTGTCCAATATGGAAACGATACTTGGGTTGATCGTACTCGGAAATTTCAGATTGTCCCTCTTGAGGAGCTGTTCTAAAAACACCCCTTCTCTTACACCTACCGCACTTGAAATGACACGCTCTGCACCGATATGCGCAAGGATCTCTTTGAAGATGAGCGTCCCTTCACGGATGGTATCAAAACGATTCTTTTTCAATCCGAACCGCTTGAGTTTTTTGGCACTTGAAAGAGTGATGGCATCAAGATAGGATCGATGGTTCTCGATCTCATAGGAAAAGGCATGCAGTTTGTCCAAAGGGTAGGCAGTTTGCCTCATGATACCCCTGGAGAGGGTTCTGGCGGTTCCTCCTATACCAATGGCGAGAGCGTGTCTAAAGTGCTCCGGAAGCTGAAGCAGTTCCTGTTGTATATAGGCGGTAGCTTTTTCATGGGTCACTTCGGGGGTCAGTCCCTTGTCAAAAAAGAGTTCTTTGAGCCTGACCGTACCGAGGTTGAGCGAGTAGGTATCTACGATCTGCCCATCTTTGATCAGTGCCATATCAGAGGATCCTCCGCCGATATCTATCGTGATCCCGTCCTTGACCGGGAGCAGGTTGTTCGCAGCGATGGCGCCGTATCTTGCTTCTTTGTTGCCGTCAATGACCTTTATAGCGAGTCCAAGTTCTTTTTTGATCCATTGAACGAACGCTTCTCTGTTGGGTGCATCGCGCAATGCGGAAGTTGCCACACAGAGTGTCTGGTTCACCTGGTATTTGTTGATGGTATGCAGGAAAGATTGTAAAGTGAGAAAAGCCCTTTTGATACCGGGGGGCTGTAGATATCCCTCTTTTTCATACGCACCTTCTCCGATGCGTACTTTAGATTTTTGTTCGCAGATAAGATTAAAACCGTAGCGGCTTTTCTTTTCAAAAATCACCAGTCTGGCTGAATTCGAACCAATATCGATGATAGCGGTTCGTTTTGCCATAATGGATTTTAATACTCTTCTTGTAATTTATCGTATTTGAATTTTAACTCTTCGGCATTCTCCACATTGTCCGGATCAGGAACAATGCAGTCTACAGGACACACAGCGATACACTGAGGTTCATCGAAATGCCCTACACACTCTGTACATCTGTCCGGATCGATAAAATAGATCGGATCATTTTCTTCTATTGCCTCGTTGGGACACTCTTCTCTACATGCATCACATGCAATACATTCATCGGTTATTACTAATGCCATGGTTTCCTCTATATAAATGTTATTTATACGATTTATATCCGAAGAAACCTTATTCTTAAATTAAAAGTGGAATAAATAAATTATTTTACAATTTTTAGTGGTTTCATGGGCAGAAACGCCTATCATACACTAGCCAATCTTTTTAGGAAAACAAAAACGGTAACCGCGTCTTCTGACGGTTTCAATGGTGGTGATCTCTAAAGGTTTGTCCATCTTTTGGCGGATCTGGTTAATGGCAACTTCGATGACATTGGGTGTCACCAGTTCCGGCTCTTCCCAGATGGCATCCAGCAGCTGTTCCTTGGAGACGATCTGGTCTTTGTGCATGGCCAGGTGGGTTAACACTTCAAACGGCTTGCCTTTGAGCTCTATCTCTTCACCCTGGTAGATGATCTTTTCTTCTTCCGGATTGATGATCAGCTCTTCTATTTCAATGATGTTGGAAACACCGAACCGCAGTTTTGCTTCGATACGTACCAGTAAAATGTCATAGTCGAGAGGTTTTTTGATAAAATCATCCGCACCGGACCTCAGTGCATTGATCTCACTGTCTTTATCGTCGTGTTCTGAGAGCACAATGACAGAGGTCTTAGGTCCTGAATGCTTGATAGTAGTGATGATATCCAGGCTCTTTTCCCCCGCTATGGGCCATGAAAGGAGTACCAGGTCGTAATTTCTGATA
>NZ_DATCSP010000091.1:0-20751 GCF_036568385.1 Sulfurovum sp.
TACCCTCTGGGTTTCAAGAGTTTTTTGACCTTAGGTATAAAATCATCAATAGGCAGATGATGTGCATATCTGGCTATGTTAAGATGTGTATTTTCACTCTGTTGTACGTTCGAGTCATAAAAAGGAGGGTTTGAAATGATATAGTCAAACTTCTCATCTGTCTCCCACAGCGTAAAATCTCCAAGATAACTTTGAACTTCCAGGTCATTGATCGCAAAATTATGCTTTGCATAATCAAGCATCTTTTGCTGTTTATCTATAATACTCGTCTCTATATCAAAATCTCTGCTCAACAAAAGTGATATGATCCCTACACCGCATCCTACATCCAATAATCTGCCTTTTGGCTTAAAAGAAGAGATAAAATCATATAAAAAGATTGAATCACTGTTATAACAGTAACCGCTCGTAGGTTGATAGAGAAACAAATAAGACCTTTTTTTTATGAATTTTACAATATTTTCAGTATAATCGCAATTATGAACGAAGAACTAGATTTACTGAATCCCCCATCAACAGATTTTTCTATGCTCGACTATGACTGTGCCTACCTGCCGGGCAACAAGGTACGTATGAACTACAAATATGTCAGTCATGCCAGCAAAAAATTTGCCACTGCCGTCATAGCCAGAGGGTGGAGACGTTTCGGAAAATACTTCTTTCACCCGATCTGCAATGGATGCAATGAGTGTAAAAGCGTCCGGATCAATGCTGCGGACTACCACTATACCAAATCACAAAAAAAAGCCATCAAACGGAATGCCGATACCAGGATCATAGTACAAAACCCTACACTGACGCAGGCACATATCAACCTGTACAACAAATACCACCACTTCAAACATAGAAAAGACGGCTGGCAGCACAAGAACATATCACATCGCGAGTACCATGAAAACTTTGTGGACGGTGCACATGATTTCGGTAAAGAGGTACTCTACGTCAAAGATGACAAGCTCATCGGTGTTGACCTCATCGATGTTCTGGATGACGGGATAAGCTCCATCTACTTCTATTATGACCCCGACTATGCCAATCTTTCGCTTGGAACCTATTCGCTGCTTTATCAGGTGAAGCTGGCAAAGATACTTGAACTGCCCTGGATCTACCTGGGGTACTGGGTAGACGGCTGTAAAGCCTTTGCCTATAAACCAAGGTTCCAGCCGCAGGAGATACTCGATGGTTTCCCCCACGTCTCGGAAGAACCGGTATGGGAAACCTGGGAAAAGCCGGACCTATCTTAAAAAGTCGAGCTCTGTACTTTTCCGGCACCACTTCAGGAAAAGCCTGTCCGCATTGACCCTGCTGTCCACCTCTTTGCCTTCGACGATACAGTCGGCCAGCTGTTTGGCCATCAGCGGTGCAAAGACAAAACCTCTGCCCCCCAAACCGTTACAGATATAAAGGTTCTCCCTATAGCGCATTTCGGGTTTGGCCCCTCTGACAATGGCAGGATGGGCTGCAAGCATCGTGGCTACATCTATGACCCTTCCTACCAGGGGGAAGTAGTCTTTCGAGCCTGCCCTCATGCCGCAGAACACCTCTTTCAGCTCCAGGTCTGAAGTATCGATGATAGAAGAGGCTTTTTCTTTAAGAACCAAGGCTTGTCCTGCTTGACAGGGCACAGGTTTCTTCACCTCTTTTTCATGCGTCGCACCCAGTTTGATAACCCCGTTCACATTGGCTCCTATGGAGATGTTTTGGTGCATACTCACTTGCAGCTCCAGGTCTGACGCAAAGTCTCCTCTGGTTCCCCAGGTACCCCTGATCCCCATATAACGCAGATCTGCCAGATCGCTCTCATACCCTGTTGCCAATACCAGGTTTTTGGCGCTATACGCACCTACATGCCATACATCCTCTTCCTGTCTGATCTTCCTTACCTCATACTGCAGCACATCTATCTCTGAGAGCAACACTTCACAAACCGCTTTGGCATCACAGTCCCCGGCCTCAGGAAAGTAAAAACTCTCAAGGTCACAACGTATGCCTTGTGCATGGAGCTGCTCTTTGCTGTAAATTTGATACCTGTTCTCATTGAAAGGTGCATAGTCGGAAAACTGCTGGGCATCCGCTTCATCTTTTGGGATACGGATCACGCCGGTTTGATGAAAATGCTGCGGAGAGTTGGCAAGGTAAAATGCTTTCGCAAAAGAGAATGCTTCATTGGTCAGTGATTGAAGCGGGGATCCTTTCCCGATCTTGGGAGAGACAAAAGCACCGGCTGCACCGGAACCGCCAGAGGCGATACCCTTTTTATCCAGTACCAGGACCTTCTGTCCTTTTTGTGTCAATGCATGTGCCGTGGCGGCACCTGCGATACCTGCACCGATGATGAGGGTATCATAGTTCTTAGACATGGTGTCTAGACCGTGATCTCTTTGATGTCCGCAATGTTTCTGAAGGTCTTGTAGACAGACCCTATCGTGTGGAGTCTGTTCTTCTTTAATGCTTCATCCTCCGTATTGACAAGCACATCATCAAAATACCCATCCAGTTCGCGCTTCAGACCAAAAAGTGCTTCGAGTTCTTCTTTGTAATCATGGTACGTCGCATTGATCACTTTTTCATAGGCATTGTAGAGTGTCACTTCCGCATCTTCCTTGAACAAGGTGATATCTATCTCCAGGCTTGATTCCAGATCTACATCCCTGGAGATGTTCGCCACACGCTTGAAAGTAGTGAACTGCTCTTTAAACGTATCTTGGTTCACGATCCCATTCAGAGCTTCTACTTTTTTCGCCATCTCGTTGATGTCTCTTTCCCCTGAAGCCAATACCGCTGCGATGACCGAGGGGTTGGCATCAAATGACTTGTAGATACGTTCCAGGATAAAATCACTGAGAAGCTCTGTATCAAACGCATCATAGTTTCCTTTGAGCAGTGTCATGATATCATCCATATGAAAACTCAGGTCATAGGCTGTGACGATACGGATAATACCATTGACCGCACGGCGAAGCGCAAAAGGATCTTTTGAACCTGTCGGTATCCTTCCTACACTGAAGAGCCCGAAAAGTGTGTCCAGTTTGATACTCATCGCCACGATGGATGAGAAGACGGAACCTGGAAGCTCTGCCCCTTCACCGACCGGCATATACTGTTCCTTGATCGCCGTGTAGACCAGTTCCTCTTCGCCCAGGGCCTTGGCATAGTAGTACCCCATAAGCCCCTGGAGCTCTGTAAACTCATACACCATCTCGCTCATAAGATCGGCCTTTGCAAGGGTCACTGCCCTGTCCATCGCTTTTTCAAGTGCAGCCGAACTTTTTCCTGTCCCCGCTTCCACTTGGTCCATATACAGCGCAAGGAGTCTGATGGCGATATTCTTTTCTCTTTTGATCTTATCGGCCAGCGTGCCCAGGCCATCAATGAACTGTACTTTTTCAAGCCCCTCTGTGCTGAGCCCGTTCTTCAGATCATTTTGATAGAAAAAGAGTCCGTCCGCCAGGCGCGGCTTAAGCACACGCTCATTGCCTGCGATCACTTTTCTGTAGTCATCGGTATAGGCATTGCTGACCACCACAAATTTGTTGGCTATTTTCCCCTTTTCAAATACAGGGAAGTACCGCTGGTGCTCTTTCATGGAGGTGATGATCACCTCAGGCGGAAGCTGCAGGAAAAGTTCATCAAATGTGCCTACCAGTGCTTTAGGGTTCTCCGTGATGGCTACCACTTCCGCAAGCAGTGCCCTGTCTCTTTCTATGATGATGTTATGTGCTGACTCCAGCGCATCGAACTCGGCCAATATCTTCGCTTCTCTCTCTTTAGGATACAGCATCACGGCACACTCTTCCAGAATGCCCTCATAGGCGTCTATACTTGGAACCTCCACCGCATCATAGGTCACCATACGATGCACATAGGTTTTTGTATCGGAATGTACACCGAAAAGTTCTACAGGCACAGAGGCATCGCCCATTCTCACCTGCAGCCATCTGATAGGTCGGATATACTCATCCGTTCTTGAACCCCAGCGCATCATTTTCCCGAAAGACATAGCGTCTATCCACTTCTCCAGCATCTCCTGAAGCAGTGAAACCGTCTCGGACCCTTTTTCCTCTTTTTTAAAATAAAGCACCTCTTTACCGTTCTTTTCGGCGCGTCCGAGTGCATCAAAAGAGACCCCGCATTTCCCCGCAAAGCCTTCAGCCGCTTTTGTAGGCACTCCCTCTTTCAGTGCAGCGGCCACAGGAGGACCGAAAAACTCTACCGTACTGTCTGCCTGTTTTACAGCCATATCAGCGTGTTTCAGCACAAGCCTTCTGGGTGTGTAGACAAATTCAAAGTCGCAGGAAAGCTTATACGCTTCCAATATATTTTTCCAAGATTTCTCTATGTCAGATACAATTTTCAGTAGTGGAATAGCCGGAAGTTCTTCTACACCGATTTCGATAAGGAGTGGTTGTGTCATTTAGATGATCCTAGTAAATAAAAATTGGTACAATTCTATCTAAAAGTTCGTTAATAGTCAGATTGGCACCTGCACAGGAGCGTAAAAATGGCTCTCAGCGACCTGGGTATCTCTTATGGCACTCCTTACTGCTCTATCTCCCCAAATAGCTCAGGCAGGGTATGTATCACTGTATAATTTTTACACAGGACAGGCTAAAAGCTTCTCAAATTTTCATAGCTTTAAAGATACGCGGAGATTTTCTGTATACTCTATGCTATGAAAACAAAGAAAGAACGGGAGAGCGTGTGTCTCTCCTATTTTTAGGTAAGAGAAGCGATATGAAGAACTACTTTTCACGTATGAAAACCAAGGGGCATTGTCCTCCCAGGAAACCGGTCAGAAAGATCATCTGGTCCTCGGTCGGAGGATTTCTGGGGATACTACTGGTCGCCTATCTGGGAGAGGTATGGGGCAGCGGTGACGAGGGCTCCCTGTTTGTGATCGGATCTTTCGGCGCGACCGCGGTGCTGATCTACGGTGCCCCTCTGGCAGAGTTTTCGCAGCCTAGAAATTTGATCGGCGGGCATGTGCTTTCCGCACTGGTCGGCGTAACGATCGCTTTGCTGCTTAAAGAACATATTGTGCTCGCCAGTGCCCTGGCGGTATCCGCTTCCATCGCCGTGATGCATTTGACACGGACCCTGCATCCTCCCGGAGGTGCCACCGCTTTGATCGCTGTGATCGGTGGGGAAAGGGTACAGGACCTGGGATATTGGTATGTGCTGAACCCGGTATTGGTCGGTGCTTTTCTGATGCTGATGGTCGCTTTATTTGTCAACAACATGTCCATAGACCCCAAAAGACACTACCCGGTCTACTGGGTATGATCAGAGCTCAAACTACGCGGTTCTGGCAGGCAGGCTAAGCACCGGTGTCGTTATCGTCCTCTTGCATATCGATGCGTCTGCCTTCCTGATCGAACTTGCTCTTGTAATAATTTTTTACGATACCGAATGTGATAAACACAAATAAAAAGAGCGCAATGAGGTAAAAGATATCTCCAAATGCCATGACTTCCCTTCCCCTTACTTCTTTTCCAGTGTATTGGCGATAGTGATCTTTTCAAACCCCTCATAGTTCTGACGCAGCGCATCATAGATGACGATGCCGACACTGACACCAAGATTGAGACTTCTGCCTTTGCCGCCCATCGGGATCGTGATACACTGTTCAGGATGTGCAAGCAGTACTTTTTCGTCAATCCCCCTGGTCTCTGAACCGAACAGAATATGATCCCCTTTTTGAAAGGGGGCATTGAAGTAGAGGTTGTCGGTTTTGGTGGTTGCCATGTAGCTGTTTCGGGTGATTGGATGTACCTTCAGATAGGCCTCAAAACTTTCCCATACCACCAGGTCAAGATGTTTCCAGTAGTCAAGCCCTGCACGCTTGACCGCTTTGTCATCAATGTCAAAGCCGAGGGGTTTGATAAGATGCAGGGTCGCACCCAGATTGACACAGAGACGCCCTATCGTTCCCGTATTCTGAGGAATCTGTGGTTCTACCAGTACAATATTAAACATATATATTTTACTCCTGTTTCCACTTATTTAACCTGTGGCATTGTTTCTCTTTTCATTTTTTTAGAAAAAACGAAACAAAAAATCGTCACTGTTCTCGAATCGCTACGCTTACAAGGTCGTTCACAATGACAAAGAACACGAATGCATGTTTGAATACAATTTATGATTAAAAGACCACCGTTTTATTGCCGTTGACAAAGACCCTGTCATGCAGTACCAGTGCCAAAGCCCGTGAAAGTACTACCTTTTCCACATCACGTCCGGCTTTTTGCATATCTTTCCAGGTATAACGGTGATTGACCGGGATCACGTCTTGCGCGATGATAGGCCCTTCATCCAGATCATCCGTCACGAAGTGTGCCGTAGCGCCTATGATCTTTACCCCTCTTTCAAATGCCTGTTTATAAGGATTGGCCCCTATGAAGGCCGGAAGAAAAGAGTGGTGGATGTTGATGATCTTTTCAGGATAGGCCTTGACAAAGTCAGGGGTAAGTATGCGCATATATTTTGCAAGCACGATATAGTCAAAGTCAAATTCATTGATAAGCTTCATCACAAGCTCTTCATGCTCTTCTCTGCTTCTACCCTCTGCAGGGACATGAAAGAAAGGGACATCAAATCTGCGTACAAAGGTCTCCAGGGTATCATGGTTTGCGATGACACACTCTATCTGTGCATCAAGTTCACCGTTTGCATGACGCACAAGGATATCACCCAGGGCATGGGACTCTTTTGTCGCCATCAGGATGATCTTTTTGTCCTTGGGTTCTACCACCCTGATATGTGCATCTGATGGGGCAACGGTTTTAAGTTCATTCAAAAGTTCCGCCACATCAAATAGGCCGGATACGACGGTACGCATAAAAAACCGTCCATGCGCTTTATCAACAAATTCACCGTTGTTATCGATATTTAGACCTCTGTCGTAAAATACTTTGGCAATCTCATATACCAATCCCTTTGCATCTTTACAGTCTATTAGAACCCTTGCTGTTTTTTCCATCTTTGCCCTAGTTGATATTAAATTGTGAAATTATACCTATTTTTCTCTCAAACTCACGATTTTTTCTCTGGTACGCCTCTCGAGCTCCTCGCCCAGTTCTTTTCCGGAAAAGCCTTCCTCCATCAGTTCGGCAGGTGTGACTCCCCGATCAAAAGGCTTGTCCCATACATCCAGTTTCTTCGCCAAAGCCACCACCTCAGGATGATAGTTTCCTACATACGCCGCTATCCCCTCTTTCAGTGCCGTATTCGCTATGAATTCGATGCTGATCTCTGTCGGCAGAGGTGCGGTCATGACTTTCTTATAATAATGTTTTGGTGCACCCAGCCTGTTCAATACCTCATTGAGGTCCAGAGGGAGATACCTGCTGCAGATAAAAAGAAAATAGTAGGGTCTGAGCTGCTCTACAAAATATGTTTGGCTTTTTTGCAATACCCTGCTTAAGGCGATAAAGCTGTTCTTTTCGATCTGCAGCTGCAAAAGCTGCTGCGCGATGCCCAATGCAGAGAGATAATAAAGGCCATAGTGCAGATACTTCCCCATGAACATCTTTTCAAACTCTCTGAATATCCGTTCGCTGGGCAGATCATCCAGAGAAATACGCTGACAAAGCCTGCAGCTCTTCTCTTCCACTTTAAACCTATAGCGTGCTGCAAATTGCATCGCACGCAATACACGCAAACTGTCTTCCACGAATGTCTCTTCATCGACCACACGGATCACTCTCTCTTCTATATCCTTCAAGCCATTCCAGAAATCAAGTATCTGCTCGTTCTGGATATCATACATTAATGCATTCATCGTAAAGTCACGTCTTTTGGATGCCTCTTTTTCTTCCAGTGCCAGTGAGACTTCGAAGCCGCGATGCCCCCTGGCCACTTTTCTCTCGGTCCGGGGCAGTGAAATATCCAGGTCATGATACTTATAGACAAAAAAGCTCTTGCCCACTCCCTCTGCATCCAAATGGTCCATCGCGGTCTCAAAATCTTCTACACTGATGCCAAAACATTCGATGTCATAGTCTTTGCAGGTATGCCCAAGGATACGGTCACGCACAGCACCGCCCACCACATAGCACTTGGCATGATACTCCTGTGTCAAATAGTCGGTGACCGTTCTTATGTCCTGATATATCGGAATGTCTGTTTGTGAGAAAAAATGCGGAAAAGATCTGATAATGGGCATGGCATCCCTTTTGTATCATAGTCTGGTCATAAAACCAGCAGGAGGGGTTCCCATAAAAGGGAACCTTCAATATTACGTTCTATTTGCTTGCATAATCGGCGATGATATCACCCATTTCTGTACAGGTACAGATCTCTTTGGCATCATAATCGCCAATGTCACCGGTACGGTACCCTTCGCTCAATGCCTTTTTGATCGCATCATCTATCTTGTCCGCTGCTTCACTTTCGCCCAGGGCATAACGAAGCATCATGCTCGCAGATGAGATCGTGGCAAGCGGGTTAGCGATGCCCTGTCCGGCGATGTCCGGTGCAGAACCGTGGATCGGTTCGAACAGCCCTATTCCCTTGCCTGTACTTGCACTTGGAAGCAGACCGATAGAACCGCTTAACATACTCGCAGCATCCGAGAGGATATCACCGAAGATATTTCCTGTCAGGATCACGTCAAACTGTCTTGGCTCACGAATAAGCTGCATCGCTGCATTGTCTACATACATATGGGAAAGTTCGACTTCGGGATAGTCTTTGGCCACTTCTTCAACGACCTCTCTCCAGAACTGGCTTACTTCAAGTACATTCGCCTTGTCCACGGAACAGATGCGTTTTTTACGCTTCATAGCGATCTCAAATGCCACCACTGCGATACGCACTACTTCTTCCCGTGTATAGACCATGGTGTTAAAGGCCTTATCTTTCTGAAGCTCTCTTGGCTGTCCAAAGTAGATACCCCCTGTCAATTCACGTACGACCATGATGTCCACACCCTTGATGACTTCAGGTTTAAGGCTGGATGCATTGACCAGCTCATCATAGACCATTGCCGGTCTGAGGTTTGCAAAGGTCCCCATCTCTTTACGCAGACCCAAAAGCCCTGTTTCAGGACGCAGATGTCTCTCCAGATTATCCCATTTTGGTCCGCCGATCGCGCCAAAAAGCACAGCATCACACTTTTTGACACCCTGGATCGTATCTTCTGGCAACGGTACACCGGTCTCATCTATCGCAGCACCGCCAAGGAGCAGCTCTTCATACTTAAGGTTGAACCCCTGTGCCACAGAGACCGCATCCAATACTTTTATAGCTTCATCAATGATCTCGGGTCCGATACCGTCACCTCTGATCACACCAATTCTATAACTTTTACCCATACTCTATTTTCCTTTTTTAATAAACGACGAATTTCTTCAGCAGACTGAAGAAACTCCATATAGACCGTAAACCTTACGATCTCTTTTGCGCTGCGATCTCTTTTTTTGCATAGGCGATCAGACCGCCTGCATCTACAAGCTCCTGCATAAATTCAGGGATAGGAGAGAACTTATAGGTTTTCCCCTGAGTCACATTGATGACCTCGCCTGCTGCCATATCTATTCTTACCACATCCCCTTCATTGATCTCTGCTGATTCAGCAAGCTCAAAAATAGGAAGCCCCATATTGAATGCGTTTCTATAAAAGATACGTGCAAATGTAGGGGCGATCACCGCACTTACACCTGCTGCCTTTAATGCGATCGGTGCATGCTCACGGCTTGAGCCGCAGCCAAAGTTCTCACCGGCCACAATGATGTCACCCTCCGCCATTTTAGAAACAAACTCCGGGTCTGCATCTTCCATCACGTGTATTGCCAGTTCTGACGGCTCGCTTGTATTAAGATATCTTGCTGCAATAATAAGATCCGTATCGATATTATCACCAAATTTCCAAACTTTACCTTGCAAAGTAAATTCCTTCGTAATGAGGCATAGTTCCTCATAAAATTTTCGCGATTATAGCTAAAAAAATAAAATTTAACAAATTTCATGCTTAAAATCAATAAAATTTCGGTATAATCCAACCTTAATTATCCCTGAAGGTTTTCAATGGCAGTAAAAGATAGTATGAAAAGTATAGAGACGTTGATCAAGTCCAAGAAAAAAGGGGATGCAGTCACCCTTGAAAATATCGCTAAAGAGTTTAGCAAACAGCCCACAGCGGCACAGGCAAAAAAGATCCATACCCTTGCAGAAGATGCAAAGGTCGAGATCGTTTCTGCTTCAGAATATGCACAACTCCTCACCGGAAAAGAAAAAAAGAAAAAAGAGGAAGCAAGAAAAAAACTTCTCGAAAGTGACAGCGAAGAGCATTTCGACCTGCACAAAGAGAAAGAGCTCCTTGAATGGAGCCGTTCCGACAGCCCAGTAAGGATGTACCTGCGTGAAATGGGTAAGATCCCTCTGCTGACCAAAGAAGAAGAGGTCGAGCTCTCCAAGAGTATCGAAGAGGGAGAAGATGTCATTATCGATGCCATCTGTTCCGTCCCCTATCTGATAGGCTACATCATCAACTACAAAGAGCCTCTGCTCAATCGTGAAAGACGTGTAAAAGAGCTTTTTAAAAGTTTTGAAGATGACAAGTCCGACAATGATGAGGATGAAGATGAAGATGACAATGATGAGGATGGAGATACTTCTCTCCCAAAAGATGACAAAAGGGTCAAACAGGTCGTAGACAGTTTCAAGCGTTTGGAAAAAGCAAAAAAAGAGTGGATGAAAGCGCGTGACGATCTGGATACATTTATGCAAAATGAAACAGATCCTGTCGCGATCCTTCATGAACGTCTTAAAATCGCTTTCAAAAAAGAGCAGCTCAAGGCTGCCCTGTTGAACCTTGGACCTACCTCCAAGCTTATCAATGAACTGGTAAAGGCAATGGAAACTGCACTTACAAGCGATGACAGCTTTGAGAAAGAGCTCAAGCGCCTGGAATACAAGCTTCCGCTTTTCAATGAAGCACTCCAAGCCAACCATAAAAAGATACTTGATAACATCGTCAATATGGACAAAGAAGATATTATCGATGCGGTGCCCGAGACGACGATGGTAAGCACCTACGTTGAGATCAAAAAGCTTTTTGAGACAAGAGAAGCAAGTAAAGGCGGATTTGACCTTTCTGAAGAGAAGCTCCAGGAGATCTTGGACCAGATACGCCGCGGTAAGGCAAAAAGCGAAAAGGCCAAGACACGTATGGCAAAGTCGAACCTGAGACTGGTCGTCTCTATCGCAAAACGCTACACGAACAGAGGGCTTCCGTTCCTTGACCTGATCCAGGAAGGAAACATCGGTCTGATGAAGGCGGTGGATAAGTTCGAGTATGAAAAAGGTTACAAGTTCTCTACCTATGCGACATGGTGGATACGCCAGGCCATCTCCAGAGCGATCGCAGATCAGGCCAGAACGATCCGTATCCCTATTCACATGATAGAAACGATCAACCGTATCAACAAGATCATACGTAAACACCTTCAGAAAACAGGGAAAGAACCTGATCTTGATACGATCGCCGAAGAGGTAGGACTCTCTGTGGACAAGGTCAAAAATGTCATCAAGATCACTAAAGAGCCTGTCAGTCTTGAAACCCCTGTGGGAGATGAGGATGATGGTAGATTTGGTGACTTTATCGAAGACAAGACCACGCTGAGTCCGACCGATGTGGTACTGAAAGATGACCTGAACAACCAGATCGATGATGTACTTGACCAGCTAAACGAAAGAGAAAAAGCCGTGATACGTATGCGTTTTGGTATTCTTGAAGATGAGAGTGACAGAACACTCGAAGAGATAGGGAAAGAGCTGAATGTGACACGTGAGAGGGTCCGTCAGATAGAATCCTCTGCGATCAAAAAACTCAAACATCCTAAAGTAGGAAGAAAGCTTAAAAACTATATTGAAGAATAAGGCTTCAGTAAAGGATAATGATGTCTGAACCTAGATTTTTTGCCCTGATTATAGGTACAGAGATCCTGAACCGCCGGAGGAGTGACAAACACTTTGACTTTGTCACCAATGCCTTGGCACAAAAGGGGCATAGGCTTTCAGGCTCTTTTATTATAGAAGACGACCCTGCACTGATCGTTCAAACACTCCAGTTCATCGCTGCACAGGAAAATGCTGTACTTTTTTCTTTCGGCGGCATCGGTTCTACACCGGATGACCATACCAGGAAATGTGCGGCCATTGCACTGAGAGACGGAGATCTTCATGTACATCAGGAAGCCAAAGAGATCATCGTGAACAGACTGGGTGACAAAGCCTATCCCTACTCTGTACGTATGGCTGAACTTCCCGAAGGGGCCACGCTCCTGGAAAACCCTGTCAATCAAATGCCTGCGTTTGCTTTGGATGAGCGCTACTTCTTTATGCCGGGATTCCCGGAGATGAGCCACCCCATGGTCGAGAAGATACTCGCCGAACTCCTTCCGGAAAAAAGAACGTACTATCGTCACACCCTGACGGCACTTTGCAAGGAGAATGTCTTTATAGAGGTCATGGAAAAAATGCCAGAGGGCGTTGAGTACTCCTCCTTGCCAAAGTTATACTCTGACGGATGGAGAGTATCTATCTCTGTGGCATCCACCGATGCACAGCTGGCACTTGAATCATTCAATATGTATATAGAACTGCTTGAAAAAAGGAAGATACCCTACAGTTTAGAAGATGGGCACAATGAAAATTAAGCAGCATACATGACCTATATAGAAACGCTCAAACACCCGGTGATCGCACGGCTTTCACTGATCCAGCTGATCTCCTATTTTGGCACCTGGTTCTCTCAGGTAGCTATTTTTTCCATGATCGTGGCCTATGGTGCCGATGAGATCACCGTTGCCCTTACTGCGGCGATGGCAATGCTGCCCGCTGTGATCCTTGCTCCCCTGATAGGCATCATCATTGACCGTATTGACTTCAAAAAGCTTATGCTGACGCTTCTGCTGACCGAGATTACAATGACCCTGGGGTTTATTTTCATCAACTCCCTGGAGTACCTATGGATCCTGATGATGCTCATCTTTATACGTTCTTTTGCCTCTTCCATGCTCTTCTCTGCAGAGATGGCGCTTTTCCCCAAACTTGTACAGGGAAAAATGCTGAAGAATACCAACGAGATACACTCGATCATCTGGTCCTTGTGCTATGCGTCAGGGATGGCTGTAGGAGGCCTGGCAACGCACTTTATGGGCTTTGATACTGCCTTTTTGATCGATGCCTTTTTATACGGTATAGCGGTACTGCTCTTGCTGGGTCTACAACTTTCACTTGAAAAGGTGGAGCATATCGATTCGAACTGGAAAATGTTCAAAGATGGATTTGGCTACCTGATAGCCAATAAAAAAATACTCCATCTCTTGCTGCTTCATGCATCCATAGGACTTACCAGCTTCGATGCCCTCATCACCCTGCTTGCAGACTTCAAGTACAAAGAGCTGATAGCCGTCCCGCTTGCCATAGGCTGGATGAACGCCACACGCGCCATAGGTCTGATGATAGGGCCTTTTATCATCAGCAGGATCATTTCAAAAAAGAACCTGCACTATTTTTTTGTGATGCAGGGGCTCGCCATCATACTCTGGTCCACCCTAGAATATAATTTCTATCTGGCACTGATAGGACTTTTTGTCACCGGATTCTTTATCACCACGCTCTGGTCATACACCTACCTGATGATACAGGAGGAGACGGATGCGCAGTATATGGGAAGGGTCATCTCCTACAATGATATGTTCTTCATGCTTTCCAATGTCGCCACAGCGATGTTCATAGGATATGCTTCCAAATGGGGATTGTCACTCGAGGGGATCACTTTCACTTTAGGGTTTGGGTTTATCGTGGTCGCAGGATACTATCGTTGGTTTAAAAAGCAGTATATCGATGAAAAAAGCACCTAGAAACATCTGCTATACCTGCTATCGCCCTGCAAGCTCATGTATGTGCCGATACATCACTCCCATAGAGACAAAGACACGGTTTGTCATCCTGATGCATCCCAAAGAGTTTAGAAAAACGAAAAACGGTACCGGCCATTTTACGAACCTCTCTTTGAAGAACTGCGAGATATATGTAGGCATTGATTTTACAGAACATAGAGCCATCAATGACATCCTAAAGGACCCGGCCAATAGCTGTTACACGCTCTACCCGCATCAAAACAGTATCGATCTTACGGAAGTATCCATCGCCGAAGAACAAAAAAATACCGTTATTTTTCTGATAGACGCTACCTGGCCCTGTTCAAAGGCCATACTTGCCTCAAGTCCCAATATCGATGCATTGCCAAAAGTCAGTTTTACCCATACAGAAGTCTCAAAGTTCACTTTCAAAGAACAGCCCAAAGCGTATTGCCTAAGTACCATGGAGTCCACGCTCTGTCTCTTAAAGCTGTTGAACACGCATCGCATGGAAGAGATAGAAAATAAAAAGTTGGATCAGTTTTTACTGCCTTTTGAAAAGATGGTGGAGTACCAGCTCACCTGGGGCTGATAAGCGAGGCAGAGGCTATAGCAAGGTAAACAATACTGCTGTGGTAAAAAACGAGATCAGTATCCCATAGCCGACGATCGCGGAAGTGAGTCTTGGGGCCAGTCCGTACAAAGAGGCCATCGCTCCTGCTGTGACCATCGGTGCCATCCCTGCCTCCATGACCGACACACCTGCTGCCAGACCTGTCCATCCGGCCAGGGAAACTACCGCGAGCGCTATCAGGGGAGCCATGATCAGCTTGATAACCAGCGCTATGCCAAAAGGCACTATTTCATGGCCTGGAAGTCTGAACTGCAGCTGCAGTCCCACGGCAACCAGCGCAACGGGTACGATGGTGTCGGCTAAAGCAGAGAGTACGTTCGAGATCACAGCAGGGAAAGCGGTATTGACAAAGAACAGTGCGATGAGCAACGCGATGAACGGTGGAAAGGTAAGCGCTTTTACTGCCATGGTCTTCAAACCGATCTCACTTTGATCTGAATAGTAAGCTGCGACAAATATGCCATAGGTCGAGAGTGCCAAGAAGGTACCCATTTGATCATAGACCAAAATATAAGGCAGTGCTTCTGCTCCCAGGTAGGCATGAATGAGAGGGATCCCCAAAAAGGAGGAGTTGGTCAATACGGCGACCAGCAGTAAAGCACCGGTGACCTCTTTGGTAAAATGAAGCAGCTTCGAGACCGTCAGTGTCATCATGGCAGTGACGATCGTCACACTCCATGCAACGATGATAGGGATCACAAACTCCGTAGAGAATGAAAGTTTGGGGATCTGCAGCAGTATCATCGCAGGAAGAGAAATGAATATCACAAACTTATTTAATATCGCTGCTGACCCTTCCGGGAAGATACCCGATCTACTGAACAGATACCCGACCGAAATAGCCAGTGCGATCAAAACAAAATTTTCCAAACGATCAACCCTCTTCCATGATCTTCTATGCGTTGATCAGTGCCTCGATATGCCCGACGATCGTAGGATCTTCCAATGTAGAAGTGTCTTGCGTGATCTTTTCACCTTTTGCCAGTGCCCTGAGGATCCTTCTCATGATCTTCCCGGATCTTGTTTTTGGAAGATCCGGAACAAAGACCATATCATCACACAATGCAATGTTACCGATCTCCGTTTTAATGATCGCATTGATCTCTTTCATCGTCTCAAGTTCATTGGCTGCATCATCTTTGTGTGCCTCCGGTACAGATTTGAGTACGATATAGGCGAAGATCCCTTCTCCTTTCAGGTCATGCGGTTTACCGACCACTGCCACGGCAGCGACATTGCTATGCTTTTTGATCGCTGCTTCCACTTCAGCTGTACCCATACGGTGTCCGGATACATTGATCACATCATCGGTACGCCCGGTGATCGTGATATAGCCGTTCTTGCCATAGACAGCACCGTCACCGGTGAAGTAGACCGGTTTGCCGTCTTTGACCACATCACCGAAGTAAGATTTTTTGAAACGCTCATCATCACCCCATACCCCACGTATCATGGAAGGCCAAGGGCGTGTGACACACATATATCCGCTTTCACCCTCTCCTACTCTTTCACCTGTTTCAGGATCGAGGATCTCAGCCATGATTCCCGGTAACGGGAGTGTGGCACAGGCCGGTTTGATAGGTGTGGCACCGGGAAGCGGAGAAACAATGTGCCCTCCCGTCTCCGTCTGCCAGTAGGTATCCACGATCGCGCATTTGCTTTGACCCACCTCTTCATAGTACCATTTCCATGCCGGCGGATCGATCGGTTCTCCTACCGTTCCAAGCACCTTCAGCGAGGAAAGGTCATATTTGGCCGGTTCATCTTCACCTGTTTTATGGAGTACACGTATCGCTGTCGGCGCGGTATAGAACTGGTTGATCCTGTGTTCTTCCACCATCTTCCAGGGACGTCCTGCATCTGGATAGGTGATCACCCCTTCGAACATGACCGTGGTGGCACCCATGGCAAGCGGCCCATAGACAATGTAGGTATGTCCCGTGATCCAGCCGATATCTGCCGTACACCAGTAGGTATCGTTCTCTTTCACGTCAAAGACCCACTCCATCGTCATTTGTGCCCAGAGAATATATCCTGCTGTGTTGTGCTGTACCCCTTTTGGTTTCCCTGTACTTCCTGAAGTATAGAGCAGGAAGAGCGGATCTTCGCTCTCCATCGGTTCAGCGTCACATTTACCCGATTTGTTTTGGATCAGCTCATTGTACGAGTAGTCACGTCCTGCTACCCAGGTAACCTCTTCATGGTTTCTCTCCACGACCAGTACTTTTTCAACCGGTGTGTTGCCTGTCAATGCTTCATCCACGACAGGTTTGAGCATGTAGGGTTTTGTTTTTCTGTAAGCGCCGTCTGCCGTGATCACCACTTTGGCCTCCGCATCTTCGATCCTGTCACGCAGTGCTTCTGAAGAGAATCCGCCAAATACAATAGAGTGGATGGCACCAATACGTGCACAGGCGAGCATGGCATAGGCCGCTTCAGGGATCATTGGCATATAGATGACCACCCTGTCCCCTTTTTGTACACCGAAATCTTCTTTAAGCAGGTTGGCGAACTTGTTCACATTGTAAAAAAGGTCAAGATAGGTAATGACCTGTTTGTCCCCTCTATCCCCTTCGAAAATGATCGCAGCTTTATTTTTCTGTGTCTCTAGATGACGGTCTATACACTGGTGCGCGACATTCAGTTTTCCGCCGTCGAACCATTTCACGAACGGCGCATTGGATTCATCCAGTACCGTATCGTACGGTTCGAACCAGTCGATCTTCTCGTCTGCATAGGCTTTCCAGAAACCTTCATAATCCTCCGTTGCTTTTTTGACCAGTGCATGGTATTCATCCATGCTTTTTATTCTTGCTTCTTTTGAAAAATCCGGGTTTGGTTGATAAAGTTCTTGTAACATTGTCTCTCCTGTTTATAATTTAATGTACTCGTGTTATATGTTTTAATTTAAGATAGATCAAGGCCGTCATAATAGCATCGTTCAATGCATCATGGGCTTGAAGCCTGGGCAATCCCAAGTCTTTCAAGATCGTATCGAACCGCAGATCAATATTTCCTTGAGGTATGGTTTGGATCTTTTTGTCATAATAGATCGAGGATACCTCTACTTGTTTATTGGGCAGGGTGATCCCATACATCGGTTTGATATATTTATCTACCATCGCCATATCGAACTCCAGATAGTAACCTGCCAGGGGTCTATTCCCAATATAATAAAGAAACTTTTCTATGGCCTCTTTCAGCGGGACCGCCCCGTAAAGATCACAATTCCTTATCTGATGGATCGTAATACTTTTAGGGTCGATCTCTTTCTCCTGATCGACATAGATATGTATCGCTTCATCGGTAAGGATCCTGTTTCCCTTGATCTTCACAGCACCGATCGAGATGATATCATCCGTTTTTGGGTCAAGTCCTGTCGTCTCACAGTCAAAAACAACGATCTCCTCTGCAGAAGGGGCATCGAACAAAAAGGTAAAGCGTTCATCCCTTAGCTTTCTGCGGTTCCATCTCTTTTTTAATGACGTAAACATTTAACCTACCACAGAAAGGTGAAAGTGATAACTCACTACCTTTTTAAACTTGTTCACCGTTTTAAGTGCCTCTTTCAAAAGGTCACGTTCCAGTTTTCCCATCTTATCCAGGGAGATATAGTTATCGATCGGCTTCCCTTTTGCCAGTTCGTCAAGCTGAGCATGCAGTCTCAGGGTATTGAGTATTTCCAATGCCTCCATCATATCGGTGGCATCTTCTTTACTGAAAAAACCTGCATTGTTGAGCTCTTTGATACGCACGGTGGTATTGGTCGCTCTTATCTTATGTTCCAAAGCCAGTGAACGCACCCCGTGTATCAGTGCAAAAAGCGCACCTTTTTTAATGTCAATTTCATTTTTATGCCCTTTGTCATGTACAAATTGGGAAAAAAGTCCCAAGGGAGACTCAAAGGTCTCGATCGCTCTTGCAAAGTGCATCAGTACTGTGTTGTTCTGTTCTACTTTATCAAAAAGATAGTCGATCAATTCCGTATGGAGCGCTTTATTTCCTGCCACAGGGGTTGAATCGAAAACGATGGACATATCCAGGAACTTCTCATAGGTCGGCGCTTCGATCCAATCATAGATGTCTTCTTTGTATGCATCGATCGGTTTGCACCACTTCGGATTGATCATCATGATATCCCCTTCGCAGCGCGGAAAACCCACCTCATCGAGTGCCTCGATAAATCTCTGCGTCACCGCTGGTGCATCCTCGGGCATAAAACCCTCTTCAAAGACAAGAGCATTATCCTGGTCTGTTCTGAGGATCTGGGCACCACGCCCCTCGCTGCCGAGCAATACAAGCGTACACTTCTCATGCCACTCACGGGGGATGATCATTTCAAACAGCTTTGTATACATTTTTTTGTTGATCTCGGAGACCAGCTTGGCGATGTACCTGCTTTTGACCCCTTTTGCATGCAGTGCCCCTACCATCACATCCAGGCGTTTTGCTGCAGCGATCACACTTTCCAGATCCTCTGCCCTCTCCATCTGAACCGTGATCAAATGAGACTGATTGGAGAAGAAGCTTACCAGGTCCACCAGTTCCAGTATCCCTGCCACATGGTTTGCTTCATCCAATACGGGAAGATGCTTGATCGCATGTTCTGTCATCAAAAGCAGTACATTGAAAAGAAGTTCTCCTTTCTTCGTGGTGATAGCAGGAGTACTCTGTATCTGCGAGATCTTTTCCAGACCTTTTTCCTCTTTGTGAAGAATATAGTATCTGAAATCAGCATCCGTCACGATCCCGTATCCGTCATCATTCTCTACCAATAAACACGTAGCACCCTTTTCATCCATACGCTTAAGCGCTTCTACAATGGGTGTATCCGGCGCAGTGACATACGCTTTATGCAGAATGGATCCATCGAGCCTGGCGACCATAAGGTCGCTCATGGAAGCATATTCATTCTTCTCCTTCAGCAGATCGATACGTTCAACAATGCTTGAAAAGAAATAATTGTTAAACTGCGTATTGCTTGCACAAAGATCCAAAAATGTTGTTTTGGATATCTCAAAACATATCAACTCTTCTGTCACTTTGTAATGATATGCCGAAGGCTGATCTTCAATGATCTCCATACCCCCGAAGGTATCATTCGTTTGATAGATATCAATATGTTCTTCATTCTCATCAAGTACTTCAACAGTACCTTTTATCACAACGAACAGGGTCTGAGGGATCTCATCTTTGTGTATCAGCACGGTATCATCAGGATAATATGCGATCTGCACCTCTTTTTCGATACGGGCATACTCATTTTTGTCGAGGATCGAAAAAGGCGGATGTGCTTTTAAGTTTTCTACCAGTGTTATCACTTCAGCTTCCTGTCACCAGGGACGAAACCCCGGAAAATGCCCATTAATGGGATACTGCTCCATGAGACCCGATCCCTGTCTGGCATCTGATGTCCTGTGCATCAAACGCCTCTTCACATCTTTTCGCATCCTCGCTCTTATCCGTGATGGAGAAGAACCAGATGGCTATGAATGCCATTGGCACAGAGAATACCGCAGGGAACTTGTAGGGAACGATCGCTTCTGCATTGCCCAGGATCTCGGTCCATACCGCAGGGCCTAGAATGACCAGAACCAGTGCGGAGATAAGTCCGACATAGCCACCGAGCACTGCACCTCTTGTCGTAAGCTTCTTCCAGAAGATCGACATAAAGAGGACAGGGAAGTTAGCAGATGCTGCGATCGTAAATGCAAGTGCCACAACGAATGCAATATTTTGCTTTTCAAAGGCAATACCAAAGAAGATAGCCGCTATACCAATAGCAATTGTAGCCATTTTTGAAACATTCATCTCTTTTTTCTCATCTACTTTCTCTTTTGCAAATGCATTGGCATAAAGATCATGTGAGATAGCCGATGCACCTGCAAGTGTAAGACCGGAAACAACTGCCAAGATCGTAGCAAATGCAACCGCTGAGATAAATCCTAAAAAGTAATCTCCACCTACCGCATGAGCCAACCAAACAGCTGCCATATTGTTCATACCTTTAAGTGTAACACCATCCGCTGCCAAATAAGAACCAGCCGGGTCTCCAAGTACAAGAACGATAGCACCGAATCCCATGATAAATGTAAGAACATAGAAATACCCGATCAAACCTGTTGCAACAAATACTGACTTTCTAGCCTCTTTTGCATCTGCAACTGTAAAGAATCTCATAAGGATATGTGGAAGACCCGCTGTACCGAACATCAAAGCAATACCAAGTGAGATCGCTGAAATAGGATC
>NZ_DATCSP010000092.1:0-33296 GCF_036568385.1 Sulfurovum sp.
GCAGCGCTATGCCCAAAAGCTCGCGACAACAATGTTCGAGATGAAATGGCTGCCTCCCGGGCGCGGATTGTGGATCATGGGTACGGAGTACATCTATGAACGTGGCAGTGCCGCACTGAACAACTGCGGCGCGGTGGACACGACCGACCTTTCCCTCGCAGCGGAGTGGACCATGGATATGCTGATGTGCGGGGTCGGGGTCGGTTTCAATACCGCATGGAAAGGGATGAATGTCGCCATCCCGGATAAGAGGGATCCCCTTGTGCATAGTATACCCGACAGCAGAGAGGGCTGGGCCGGATCAGTAAGGCTGCTGATAGAGAGCTACACGAAAAAAGGCAGATGGTTTTCATTCGATTACAGCAGGATCCGTCCTGAGGGGTCTCCCATTCATGGGTTCGGCGGTACGGCATCCGGTCCTGCTCCGTTAAAAGAACTGCATCAGCGGATGGAACGCTATCTCGACGACTATTGCCTGGGAAAAAGCGATCGGACGCGCTGTGTGGCAGATATCATGAACGCCATCGGCAGCTGTGTGATAGCAGGCAATGTGCGCCGCAGTGCCGAAATAGCACTGGGGTCCGTCCATGACAGGACCTTTCTCGAGCTGAAGGACTACAAAAAACATCCGGAGCGCGCTGAGATCGGATGGGTCTCCAATAATACGGTGGTCCTGGAAAAGAGCGAGGATCTTGCACAGTTACCGCTCATTACAGCGCATATACGTGACAATGGTGAGCCCGGCATCATGAACCTGCCCAATGTGCAGCAATATGCCCGCTACGGTGAAGCCTCCCATGATAACGCTTTTTTGGCAAACCCCTGTTCTGAGATCCCGCTGGAGAGTTTTGAGCTCTGTAATCTGGCAGAGGTATTTCCCTCCCGCTGTGAGGATGAAGAGGCGTTTTACCGGGCACTGGAGTATGCCACGTTTTATGCTTCCACCGTCTCCCTGCTGCCCACACATCGTCCTGAAACAAATAAGGTCATCCTACGAAACCGAAGGATCGGTGTCAGTATCTCCGGCATTGCGGATTTGCTTGACAGCTATGGAGAAGCAGCACTGACACGCAGACTCAGAAAGGGGTACCGTCTTGTACGGTCGGTCAATCAAAAATTAGCACTGGAAGCAGAGATCCCTGCATCCGTCAGGGTAACGACCGTAAAGCCTTCGGGGACCATCAGCCAGCTGGTCGGCTGCAGTGCAGGGATGCACTTTCCTGCATTCCGCTACGCACTGCGCAGACTTCGCGTGGGGCACACTTCCCGTATCTGTAAGATACTCAAAGATGCAGGTGTCCCTCATGAAGCGGACCGCTACAGTGCCAACACCACCGTATTTGAATTTCCCATCACTCACGGGAAAACAAGATATGCAGCCATGGTTCCAGCTTCGGAACAGTTCTCGCTCCTGGCACTGTTGCAGCGTGAATGGAGCGATAATATGGTGAGCTGTACCATCTACTTTGATCCTGAAACAGAGGGGGCACAGATCGAAGCGCTGCTGACACAGTACCTTCCTGTCATAAAATCGGTCTCCATGCTGCCGCATTCCGATAAGGGGACTTACTGTCAAATGCCGTATGAGGGGATCACAAAAACACAGTATGAAGCACGTCTGGCAGAAATGCCCTCTATTGACTGGAATGCTTTTTCCAATAAAATAGACAGTTGATATCGAAGATAGTTTAAAATTAAAAACTATCTCATAAACGAGGTAATGCTCTTCTTGTAATCAGGATGGTGATGCACAGTGTTGTGCCCTACACTGCCCAGTGTCACAACATCTACTTGTGCGTTGATGAAAGCATCGATGAGATTCTGTGTATGTTCATAAGGAATAATTCTATCATTACCAGCAGCTATGATCAGTGTATCTGTGGTGACCCTGTCAGCTATTCCGACTGCATCTAATCGTTCTGTCATGATAAGGCCCATCGGAAAAAATCTGTAAAGTTTTTTGCCTACATTCACTGCACTATCGAAAGGTGTTATAAGGAGTAGCTTTTCTATCTGACGCTTGGAAGCTAAATAGGTTGCAACAGCCGCCCCGATGCTTCTCCCCATGACCGAGAGGGCAGTATGATCTTTAATAAAATGGTCATAAAGTGATAAGGCATCACGGTAGAGGCCCTCTTCATGAGGTGATCCACTGCTTCCTCCGTAACCGCGATAGTTTACAAGGTAGACCGTATGGTCAGAAAAAAGTGTTCGAAAATCATTGATGTTATATGCAACATTCTCAGCATTACCCCCGAAGTAGATGAGCCCTTTATCCTTGCCCGGGTTAAGCGTCCATATCTTGATCTCTGCATCACCTGTATCTACCAAGGTATGTGCCGCACCCGGGACACTTACTTCAGAGGTTGGCAAATAGATCATTTGGCGCTGAAAAAGAAAAAGTAACAGGCAGATGAGCAGATAGAAGATGCTCAGTATAGCTATCAATGAAACCATGCTTCTACCCTTTATCGCCTTCTCCATGAGATCATGTTCCCTTATACATTAAGATGCAGCGATCTTTGCTCATAAACAAAAACAGCCACATGAACCATTTATAAAGCTATTCTTCTTTTACGATACCCTTCATGAACTGCTGTAAGTCTGTCGGGAACGGGAAGACCACCGTATTGGTCTTGTCATTGGATATATCACTCAAGGTCTGCAGATAACGTAATTGTATCCCGTAGGGATTTTTACTCAGTATCTCGGCTGCCTCCACAAGGTTCTTACTTGCTTCAAGCTCTCCTTTCGCATTGATCACTTTGGCACGACGTTCCCGTTCCGCTTCCGCCTGTTTGGCGATGGCACGTACCATGCTTTCGTTCAGGTCGACATGTTTGATCTCCACATTGGAGATCTTTATCCCCCAGGTATCGGTCTGCTTGTCCAGTATCTCCTGTATGTCGTAGTTCAGCTGTTCCCGTTCAGCAAGCATTTCATCAAGTTCGTGCCGGCCAAGGACCGAACGAAGGGTCGTCTGTGCAAGCTGGCTGGTCGCCGCATAGAAATTCTCTACCTGTATGATCGCTTTTTCAGGATCCACGACACGGAAATAGACGACGGCATTGACATTCACGGATACATTGTCATGGGAGATCACATCCTGCTCCGGTACGTCCAGTACAATGATCCGAAGATCCACCCGTTCCATTCTCTGTATGAACGGTATCAGGATGATCAGTCCCGGACCTTTCACTCCTGTAAAACGTCCAAGCGTGAAGACAACTGCACGCTCATATTCACGTAAAATGCGAATGGCGGAAGCCAGGAAGATAAGTAGTATCATCACGATATAGACCGAAGTCATTGGTATCATTGGTAACATCATTTACTCCTTTATTGGTTTGACGTGCAGTACCAGTCCTGTCAGACCCTCTACACGTACTTTTTGACCGATCTTCAGTTCGCTGTCAGATTCAGCATACCATACCTCGCTGTGACAGCGTACACGGTACCCTTTGTCTGTGACCTCAAGCACTTCAGCGACAGAACCGACCATCTCATCGATACCTGTCACAGACTTGAGAGACCGTGTCCGTAGCAGGAACTGCAGCACAAAGATAAAAAATCCCAGACTCACCAGGGAAAACGCTATGATCAGTGGTATGGAGACTCCGCTTCCCAATGTATCGGCATCAAAAAGAAGCAGTGAACCCAAAGCAAAGGCAATGACGCCTCCGATCCCCAGGATGCCGAACCCCGCAACAAAAACCTCTGCGACCATAAAACCGATACCCAAGAGGATCAACAGCAGCCCCGCATAGTTGAAGGGCAGCATGTTCAATGCGTACAATGCAATGACCCCTGAAAGGACCCCGGTCACTCCCGGAAAGATAGCACCGGGATTCAGCAATTCAAAAAATATACCGTATATGGCTATGATAAGGAAGATATAGGCAATGTTGGGGTCCGTAATGATAGAGAGAACTTTGATCTTCCAGTCCGCCTCATAGGTCTCTATGACTGCATTACCCGTTCTAAGTTTGATCTCTTTTCCTGACACGGTAACGCTCCGTTCATTCACTTTGTGCAGCAGGTCATTGACATCCTCTGCCAGTATCTCTATGACGCCATACGCAAGCGCCTCTTTTGCCGAAATGCTTTTGGCCTCTTCGACCGCTTCTATCGCCCAGGAAATATTGCGTTCATTGAGTTCAGCCAGACTTTTTATGTAGGCCATGGCATCATTGATCGCTTTTTTTTCAAGGGTGGAAGGAGTAGTACCGTTTAGATCGGTCATCTTCGAAGCCGGCATCAGGCTGACAGGAGTTGCGGCGCCAAGATTCGTTCCGGGTGCCATGGCCGCTAGATGAGAGGCATAAAGAAGATAGGTACCGGCACTCGCAGCACGGGCACCTTTAGGGGAAACATAGACGATCACAGGCAAGGTACTGTTCGTGATCTCCTGGATCATCTCACGCATAGAGGTTGAGAGTCCTCCGGGCGTATCAAGTTCGATCAGCACTATCTGCGCATCCTTATCCGCAGCTGCTGCCATCCCCTCTTTGAGATAAAAACTGCTTGCAGGACCAATGGCACCTTTGATCTCCAATTTCATGACAGCAGTAGTGTTGGCTGAAAGCGGCAAGAACGTCAGGAGGAAGAAAAAAAGTAAGCGTTTCATCTTATACACCTCTTACACCGTATTAAGATAACTTGTTTCTATCATACCCAATAAGTAAAAAGAAAACAACATATTTGTGTTAAAATATGCAAAAGGCAGCGATTCAAACCTGCAAAGCTTGCAGAGATTTGGAAGCATTCCTTGGTATATCTAGATGGAGGTATGAGATGAAAAACTATATGTATAATTCCGACGTGGGGACATTTGAGATCGTGCATAAAGCTCATTTGCAGTATGAGCTTTGGATAGGAGAAGAGCTGCTCGGCGAATATGAAAGCGCCGAGCTGGCTGCCGAAGATGTCGCCGAATTCAATACCGACTATGTGGAGTGGGACAGGTTCAAAAATGAACTTGAAAACTTTCCACAAAGCCTTGCAGACTGGACTGCTGTCACGGAAGACTCACCCCGTTGACCATGCAGCGCTCCATCACCGCAGGAAAGAATGGCTCCCCCAGATTCATCGCTGACTGCCATTTGGGAAAACTGGCAAAATATTTGCGGCTGATGGGAGTTGACACCCTTTATTTTCCCCACATAGAGGATGATAAACTGATCGAGATGGCCAAGCGCGAACATCGGACGATTCTTACAAGAGACCGTTCTCTTTCAGAACGCAGACATGCCCCTGCATTTTTTCTGGAAGCCAAGGATACTGAAACCCAGCTCAAGACAGTGATAGACCACTACAGGCTGAAAGAGGACCCCGCTCCTTTCAGCCGCTGTATCGTCTGCAATACCCCGCTTCAGGTCATTGAAAAAGAAAAGGTCATCGATATCCTGCCGGAAAAGGTCAAAAAGTATTTCGACTATTTTGAGTACTGCCCTACCTGTGACCGCGTCTACTGGCAGGGGGACCATTATCGGCATATGATGGCATTTTTGGAACCGCTCCTGCAAGAGTCATCCTAGCGGTCTACTCCCACTGCTACGTATCCGACCCTTTAGATCTCTTCATATTCCAGTTCAAAATGATATTCTGAAAAGTGCCTCTCAAGCATCTGTTCGATCTTTTCACGGTACTGGGCTGCTTTAAGCGAATTTGGGGAAACAAAGACAAAAGCGATATCCGCTTCTTTGGCGTATTCTCCGCTGATATCCATCACCGAAACGTTGAATGCCTTCAGTTTCTCTTTCATACTGTTGGTGACACTCCTGCGCCCTTTGAGCGACTGGACATACGGCAGTTCCACATGCAGAATACAGCTACAGATGATCATGACTACTCTATTCTCTTTTGTTTGCTTTTATTGGCAAGCAGTTTCAGCTTCTCTTCTACAAGGTAGTTGATACTTCCTTTCGGAAATCTGCCGTGCTCATCTTTCCTGCCGCTCTCTTTTCCGGTGAGTATTTCCATCCCCTCATCCACGCTCTCAATGGCGTAGATCTCAAAGGTGCCTTTTTTGACCGCTTCCAGGACCTCTTCTTTCAGCATCAAATGTTCCAGGTTGGAAGCAGGGATGATAATGCCGTTCTTTTCCTGATCATCCAGCAGCGTACAGATATCAAAAAAACCTTCTATCTTTTCGTTGATACCGCCGACCGCCTGTACCTGGCCGTTTTGATTGACCGAGCCGGTGACCGCTATCGATCGGGTCAGGGCAACTTCGCTCAGAGAAGAGAGCAGAGCGAACAGCTCTGCACAGGAGGCACTGTCTCCGTCGATCCTGCCATAGGACTGTTCAAAGACAAGCGTGGCGGTGATGCTCAGCGGGAAATCTTTTGCATAGGTGGCAGCCAGATAGGCAGAAAGTATCATCATCCCTTTATCATGGGTCGGTCCACTGAGCTTTGCTTCTCTTTCAATGTTGATCACACCGCCCTTGCCGAGTCTGGTCAATGCCGTGATCTTTGAGGGATGACCGAAAGAGAAGTTGCCAAGATCCAGTATCGCCACCCCATTGATCTCTCCGATGGCCGACCCCTTCGTATTTATCAGGATCGTTCCCCTTTGGATCATTTCGTACATCTTGTCTTTGATCCTGTCAGACCTTTCTATCTTCTCTTTGATGGCTTCGTTGATCGCAGCTCTTGTGATCAGGGGGAGCTTTTGCTGCGCTGCGATAAAATCCGCCTCCTGCAGCAGGTTGTTCAGGCTCTCCAAATGTGTCGAAAGTTTTTTACTGTCTTCGACCAGACGCGAACTGTATTCGATCACCCTACCCACAGCCTCTTTGTCCAAGGGCAGAAGATCATTCTCTTTTGCCATCATCGCGATCATTCTGGCATACAGCAGGCTGTTTTCCTCATTTCGCTCTGTTTCATTTTCAAAATCCGCATTGATCTTGAAGAGCTCTCTGAATTCAGGATCGTAATTGTAGAGCAGATAGTAGAACATTCTGTCGCCTATCAGTACGATCTTTACATCCAGTTCGATCGCCTCAGGTTCCAGAGAGAGGGTACTGATCAGGCTCAAGGAATGCGCAAGGGACTCAATGCGGATCTCCGAGGATTTAAGCATTCTTTTGAGTCCCTCCCAGACAAAAGGCTGCATCAGTACCTTGGATGCATCCAAGATAAGATATCCGCCATTGGCCTTATGCAGCGCACCCGCTTTGATCAGGTTGAAGTCCGTCAGTAATGTCCCCATCTGCGCGATGTGCTCGACCTCTCCGAACAGATTGGTATAGGTCGGATTGTTCTCATAGATGATCGGCGCGCCATCTCCGTCATCATTGCTTACAATGACATTCACATTGTACCGGTTGAACAGTCCGCTCTCCTTTGCAGATTTCATCCCCATGGCAACCAGGTTTCCTTGTGCTGCGATCAGAAAATCCTGTGAATTGTCTATGATGTCAGCTTCCACGCTCTCCAGGTACCCTACCACTTTGCTGTACCCACTGTATTTTCTTTTTAACTCGTCCAAACTGTTGTCCACAGCTTTTTTTGTCATGTTTTTTTCAAGTTTCCTGATCTCTTTCTGGCGTATCTTGCTTTCTACGACAATGTCCTGAACGATAGTTTCCAGCTCATTTCTGAACTTGATGATCTTTTCCTGTATCTTCTCCTTCTCTTCGGGACCGAGTGCCTGATACTCCTCTTTGCCCAGAACCTTTCCTTCCTTGCTGATAGGCGAAAGGGTATAGCCCTGCGGCGTGAAACTGATCAATATACCATCTTCTTTGGCCCTGTTCTGTATATCGATCAGGGATGCCTCTTTGGCTTTGGTGAGTTTATCAATGATGGCCTGTTTCTGCTCTCGGTATTCTTCACTCTCAAAGATGGAGGGGATGACCGTCTGGAGCTCCTCGATAAGTTCTTCCATGTCCTTTTTAAGCTGCGTTCCCATCGTTGCGTCAAGCTTTAGATAGATCGGTTTTCTTGGCTCCTGAAAATTATTGACATAGCACCAGTCACCCGGTTTTTTCTCATTCTTGGCCTGGCTTTGAATAAATTTTTCTACCACAGCGTGTTTTCCGCTGCCGAGTTTACCCATAGCATAAAGATTATAACCCTCTTTTTTGATACCGATACCAAAGCTGATGGCTTTCAGTGCCCTGCGCTGCCCTATGATCTCATCAAGTTCTTCAAGTTCGTCGGTCGTCTCAAAATCAAACATCTCCGGATTACAGTAATTATAAAGCTTATCCACTCCCACTGGTTTCAACATCGTTCCCCTCCAAACTCCGGACAATTTCCAATAATATCTTTTAATGCATAATGTGTAATCTGATGTGCTTTGGCTACACCTTTTTCCGTCACAAACCCGCCTGCGACATTCACACCGCTGTAAATGGCAACATCCTGCAGACTTGCGCTTTTCCACCCCGAATCAGCGATCTTCCTGACATAAGGCAGGGTTGCATTGGACAACGCCTGCGTGGCAGTCACAGGATAATCTCCGGGTATGTTCGCCACACAGTAGTGCAGCACACCGTCCACTTCGAACACAGGATCGTCATGGGTGGTCGGTCTGGAGGTCTCAAAGCATCCCCCCTGGTCAATGGCAACATCGACCAGCACCGCACCTTTTTTACAGTAGGAAAGCATCTCCCTGGTGATCAGATGCGGTGCTCTTTCGCCGGTGACATAGACCGCCCCGATCACCATATCCACCGTAGGCAGGATCTTTTCCATATTGTAGGCATTGGAGTAAAGGGTTGAGACATTCGCAGGCATGGATGCCTGAACGGATCTCATGCTCTGCGGATTTCTTCCCATCACGATCACATCCGCACCCATTCCCGCAGCAATGCCGGCGGCATTTTTTGCTACGGTCCCGCTGCCGATGATCAAAACCCTGGATGGCAGTATACCGGTCGCACCGCCTATCAGTACCCCCATTCCATTATGGTGGGCCGAAAGAAAAGTGCTCGCGACCATGGGAGCGACCCTGCCCGCTATTTGACTCATCGGCTCAAGCAGAGGCAGCCTGCCGTTCTCCTGAACGGTTTCATAGCCTATAGCTGTCACTTGTTTTTTCTGAAGCAGTTCGGTCAGTTCTGCGTGAGGAGCAAGATGCAGATAGGTAAAGAGTATCTGTCCGGGTTTTAAAAGGTCATACTCTTCCGGCTGAGGCTCTTTCACCTTTACGATCATTTCACAGGCATCATAGATCTCTTTGGGATCATCCAGTATCACTCCGCCTGCCTGCAGATAGTCACTATCGGAAAAACCGCTTTTCTCTCCGGCATTTTTTTGGATATGGACTTCGTGCCCGCTCTCAACAAGGAGTCTGACACCAGAGGGGATCATCCCCACCCTGTACTCCTTGCTCTTTATCTCTTTTGGTATACCGATTTTCATCTGAAGCTTTCCCTTTCCCTCAGTGGATTTAGACCCTGTCATTGCTTGCTGGCGGTAAATAACACAAAACACCTACCATTGCCGGGTTTGAAGATGCTACTCTTCTGCTCCCACAATGGTTCTTGCTGTAGGGTTTGCCCTTAGTCTTTCCACAGGTATGGGTTTACCGCTCTTTTCGCATATCCCGTAGGTGCCGTTCTTTATTTTTCCAAGCGCATGGATCGTCTCGTCACGTTCATGCTCCTGCTGATCCAAAATGGTATTGTCTTTGGAACTGAGGCTGCTGAGCGAGGCGAGGTCTTCCATATCATTGATACCGTCATCCGTACCGACACTGTCCAGCTCTGACCGAAGCTGCTCAATGTTCTCTTCGATCTGTGCCAGATCCTTTTTTAAAACTTCTTCAAATTCATTCAGATCAAGATCGTCTCTTTTTTTCATCATTTACTCCTCTTTTCTTTCTTTTTTAGTATGATTTCTTTTTTTATTACTATATCTTTTTTTGCTGCTGTTTCTTTTTTGCTGCGCTACGGTACATAGACCAAAACATCACCAGGTGCTTCTCTTAGGATATACGTTGCAAAACTTCCCAGTAACGCCTTGAAGCCTCCCGTACCTCTTGATCCGACCACAACAAGATCATATCCGCCCTCTTTGATATACTCGATCAGTGTCTCTTTGGCATACAGTTCTCCGTCAATGACCTTTCCTTTTTTGACAGAGACCTCTTTCATGAAGGTTTTCAGATCACTTTTGGCACACGATCTAGCCACATCATTATACTGCGAAAGGTCGCGTCCCACCATCGTATAAGGGCCTTCCATATAAATGGTTTCAAACGCATTCACTATCTGGATGGAGGCATCGGGGAAAAGCGATCTGGCAAAGAGAATACTCTGTTTTGACTGTATTTCAAAGTCTGTAGGAGCAATAATGTTCTTATAGGGTTTTTTGCAACTGTTCTTCACGACCAGAACAGGCATATGGCTCTGATTCGCCACTTTTTCTGCCGTGGCTCCTACACGCTTTTTCTTGCCTTTTGTCCTGCTGTGTGCACCGATGATGATCAGGTCTGCCTTATGCAGTTTGGCTTCATAGAGTATGATGTCATCCGCATTGCCTTCTTTAACAAAGACAAAGCTGTTCACGTTCTTCTCTTTGTTCAGCCGTTTTATTTTTTTTTCTATCTTCTGTTTAATACCCTCTTTGTCTATGGCCATGGGCTTCGAACCAAAATAGCTCGGTATATCCAGCCAAGGTATTCTCACGGCATGCACGACGAACAGGTCCGAACCGGTCTCCCTGGCCACCATCATTGCTCTTTTTAGCACATGGTCCGAGTTTTCAAAAACATCTATACCGACAACAATTCTTTGCAACTTTTTCATCTCTTTTGCCTTTTTATCAAATAGTTTCGCATCAAGCTTCTCAGCAACTGTCATACATGGTTCATCTGTATTCTACAACAAATAATTTAACATACCAATGTCTTATGCAGAAATATTCAAGTTTTCTTAACAGAGTTTCTACTATCATAATCCATGCAGACAATCACCTTGACAAGTTCTATCATTACTGCTTTTTCCGGTTTGGGGATCTTCCTTTTCGGGATCTACTACATGGAGCTTTCTCTTCAGGAATTTGCAGGCTTCAGACTGAAACGATGGCTTAAGAACAGTACGGACAGTACCGGCAAATCGATCTTTACCGGTGCCTTTGCCACCGCACTGCTGCAAAGCAGTTCGGTCGTCACTCTTTTGACCCTCTCTTTTGTCAGCGTATCGCTCATCTCGTTAAAAAGCGGCATAGGCGTCATATTCGGTTCCAATATAGGCACCACTGTCACCGCCTGGCTTGTTGCACTGCTGGGATTTAAGCTTCAGATCGAATCCTTTTCCCTTCCCATAGCCGGATTCGGCGGACTGGGCCTGATGTTCCTGCCCAAACACAGCAGGTATTTTTTCTTTGCAAAGTTTCTGATCGGTTTCGGGCTTCTTTTTTTGGGACTGGAATATATGAAAACCAGTATCGAAGCACTTGGAAGCTCTTTTGAGCTTCACACATACAGTGCCTACCCCCTCTACTATTTTGTGCTGCTCGGCGCTGTGATCACCGCTGTGATCCAGTCAAGTTCTGCCACCACGGCACTGGTACTGAGCGCATTGAGTGTCAATGCTTTGACCTTCGAAGGCGCTGCATCTGTAGTGATCGGCGCCAATGTCGGTACGACCATTACGGCACTTTTAGGATCGATAGGAGGTACGGTAGACAAGAAAAGAGCGGCTGTGGCACACTTCATATTCAATATCCTGACGGCTGTGGTCGTCTTTTTCTTACTCTCCTATCTTTCTCTGTTTATTCTCAAGATAGTCCATTTGGAAAACTATCCTATCATCGCGCTGGCAGTGTTTCATACCATCTTTAACGTATTGGGTGTGCTGCTGCTAGCACCCTTTATACCGCTCTTGGCACGTTTCCTTGAGAAAGTGGTCACCTTTAAAACACCTGTGGTGACACGCTACGTGCACCTAGTCGATACTCAGGTGACAGAAAGTGCCGTCATTGCAGTGCGCGACGAGATAGAAGGGCTTTTTTTAAAAACCCTCAAATATATACTTCTGGTGGCGAATGTCAGATCCAACGATCTACTGGTCAGCAGGAAAGAGACGGATGAGATACTCGACACCAATAGAGATATCATTGATTTCGATAGTACGGCTTCTTATCAGAACATGAAAGCCATAGAGAGCAAGATCTTTGAATTTATCAGCAAAATAAACACACAGGAACTCGGCGAGGAGCAAAGCAGGAACATAGAGAAACTCTATACTGCGACCAGAGAGAGTGCCTATGCGGCGAAAATGATCAAAGGGATCAAAAAAGATCTCAATGAATTTGCACAGAGCGATGATCCCTCTGTCCAGAAGGCCTACAATCGTATGCGTAAACATCTCATCAATGCCATTCGTACACTGCATCTGTATATGAATCATGAAATAGACAAAAAAGAGTTCGAGAAAAAATACAACGAGAGTCTTCAGGAGAACGAACAGCTGCTCAAACAGGTCACCTTTGCCTACAAGACCTTTGGTCTCGACGTCACGCTGCTCACTTCGCTGCTCAACACCAACCGTTCGCTCTTCTTGGTACTCAATTCACTCTATCTGGCTTCAGAAGTGTTTGACATAGAGATAAATCCGCAGAATGATGCCTACGTGAAGTAATATGGCTTTGCCGATCAGATGACATGAGATAAAAATAAGTGTTTGAAGGTTTTGCCCTGTCTATCTTTATTGGTATGTATAGTAATATCTGCTGATCATGAACCCTAAAAATGTATAAATAGCCAAATAGCCAAAGTGATAAAAAAGCATACCAAATACAATACTCAATAATGAAAAACGGACCAAGAATGTAAAAAAGAACGGGAACTTATGTTTTTTTTTCATATGTTGCAGCTGAAGATACAAATGTCCAAAGTAGAAAAATCCAATAAGGATACCTGTAAAAAGTAAAAGTAGCGCTTTCATTTCTTATAAAAAAAGACCTTCCAGACAGAATATATCGCAACAAAAAGTCCTAAAATGATAAAAGTGAGCGTCCAGGAAAAAGTGCTGTTTTCCACTGCATAATGCTTATCCAGATAGGTACCCAGATAACCGCCAAGAACCATAGGCAGGACGATCATCCAGCCTATGGCCCCGACGAGCATGACCTTTTCCCAGAAAATACCTTTTTTTCTCCATTTCTTCAGCCAGGAAGCTTGTTTGTCAATATTGTTCTGAAACATCTCTTTTTGGGTTTTTTTATCCAACGTCTCTCTCCATTTCAATCAATTTTTTGATAAATGCATGTTGCAGATTTTCTATGTTGTCACTAAAAAGCCGCTCCTTCTCTTCCTGAACTTTGAAAGCGTATTTGATACTATCCAAAAGCGTGTTTAAATCATCACTTTCTACAAACTCTTGTGTCATGATCTTCAAATGGTTGTTTTTAAAAGAGAGGATCCCGCCGTTAAAGGCATAATAATGCTCTTTATTCTCTATTACTGCTATGGCGATGGCGGACTCCAGGACGGTTAGAAATGCTGTATGTCTAGGCAGAATACCGAATGAACCGCTTTTATCTTCTGCTCTGAAAAAGGAGATTTTTTCTACGATCTTTATGGCTTGCGGGGTGATGATCGTGGCATCAAATGTTGATTTCATCAATGGCTCCGATCATATAAAAAAGAGACTCATCTATCTCATCCATCTCACCTGAGATGATCTTTTTACATCCCTTGATCGTATCTTTAAGGGAAACATTTTTGCCCTCCCTCCCACTTAAAGCTTCCGTGACAAAGAACGGCTGGGTTAAAAACTTTTCCAGTTTCCTGGCCCTCATAACGGTCAAACGATCTTCATGACCCAGCTGAGCCATACCCAGCATCGCGATAACATCCTGTAGTTCATTATATTTTGTCAGGATGCTTTTTACCTCTTTTGCAACCGCATAATGTTCTTCTCCTATAATGGAGGGATCAAAAAGTTTTGAATGCGATGCAAGAGGATCTATCGTGGGATAGAGCCCCTTTGAAGCACGGGAACGGGAGAGTATGACAGAGGTGTCCAAATGGGCAAAAACAGAAGCAACGCCGGGGTCAGTGATATCATCAGCAGGTACATAGATCGCCTGGATCGATGTGATAGAACCCTCTTTGCTGGAAGCGATACGCTCTTCAAGTTCGGCGATCTCACTGGAAAGGGTTGGCTGGTATCCGACGCGAGAAGGAATTCTTCCAAGCAGTGTAGAGATCTCTTGCCCCGCCTGAATAAAACGGTAGATATTGTCGATCAGCAGCAGTACATCCTTATGCTCCTCATCTCTGAAATACTCTCCCATGGTAAGTGCGGTCAGAGGTGTCATATAGCGAATTCCCGGGGATTCATTCATCTGTCCGAAAACCATAATGGTATTATCCATCACGCCGGACTCTTTCATCTCTTCATAGAGTTCATGCCCCTCTCTGATCCTCTCCCCTACGCCTGCGAACAAAGAGATGCCCTGATGCAAAGAGATAGATTTATAGATAAACTCCATCAGTAGAACGGTTTTTCCTACACCTGCTCCGCCAAAAAGTCCAACTTTACCCCCTTTGATGAACGGAGAGAGCAGATCGATGATCTTGATACCCGTTTCATAGACCTCGATCCCGCCACTCTGCTTCGCTATCTTCAAAGAGGGTCTGTGGATAGTATGATGCTTTGAAAATTTGCTCTTTCCTCCATCGATCTCCATACCAAGTGCATCAAAGACCTTGCCCAATGTCTCTTTTCCTACCGGAACTTTTATGTGTTCATAGGTACGTGCAACTTCTGCTCCCTTTTCTACACCCTGCATATAACCCAGGGCTATGGCACGAACGGTATGTTCATCTATCTGTTTTTGTGTCTCAAAATAGAGCGTTTTATCTTTGTCTTTCAACACAAGCGCTTCATAAATAAAAGGCAGTTCCTTTTCAAAATAGATATCGCATATGGTTGAACTTAAAGCTATTATTTTCCCGATCATGATACGTCTCTAGGTCTTTTTTACCCCATTATAACCAAATGCGTCGCTTTCTTGTCTTTTAAGCTTTTCTAAAACGCATTTATCTTATCATCAAATCAAATAAATAGATAAGAGATTATTATGGTTGAAAATGTATTTCCTGAAATCGTATCTGAATTTAACATCGCATCTCTTGTCATCCCCATAACAGATACTGTAGTAACGACTTGGATCATTATTGTTATACTGACGGCTGTCTCTTATTTCACGACCAGGCGATTGTCCATTTCGCACCCGCCAAAAATGCAGATCTTTGCAGAAAGAATTGTGATCGCTATAGAACAGACCCTGGAGAATTCTGTCAATATCTCTGCATGGGTACTGGTGCCGTTTATCGGTACCATATGGATCTATGTAGGCTTTATGAACTTGATATCGCTCATTCCCTATTTTCATAATCCTACAAGAGATCTGAGTACAACAGCTGCACTTTCGGTCATAGTCTTCTTTTCGATCCACTACTATGGCATCAAATTCAGCGGTTTCAGCGGCTATCTCAAAAAATATATCGAACCTTCGGTCTTTCTGCTTCCGTTTAACCTGTTTGCAGACATTTCAAGGATTTTTGCGATGGCCATACGGCTTTTTGGAAACATGTTAAGCTGGGAAATGATCGTTGCGATCCTTATCGCATTGGTAGGTTTTCTGGTACCCGTACCTATGATGCTTCTCAGTATCGTGGGGGATGTTCTACATGCTTTTCTGTTCGGGCTATTGGCCTATATATTCATTATTGGCGGCATCCAGGCAGAAGAGCTCAAATCAACTAAGGAGAAAAAAAATGGATAGTATGACTATAATCGTTGCAGTATCGATCATCACTTCAGGTCTGACAATCGCAATAGGAGGATACGGGCCTTCACGCGGTGAGGCCGAAGCCCTCACTAAAGCGATAGAGACCATAGGAAGACAGCCTGAATCAGCTAACGAGATCACCCGTCTGCTGTTTGTCGGTATGGCCATGGTCGAATCAGTAGCGATCTACTCACTGGTTATAGCCTTGATCATCTTGTTCGCCAACCCTCTGCTAGATCTGGTCGGGAAATAAGTCTTATGTTCAACTGGTGGACTTTTTTCTTTCAGGTCATCAACTTTTTTGTCGTTTTGTATATTTTATACAAACTCTTTTTCAATCCTTTGAAAAGAGTCATTCAAAAGAGAGATGAACTTCTAAGCAAACGTTTGGAGGAGATAGAAGCCGGTGAGAGAAGACTAAAAGAGCAGGAACAAGCGTATCAGGAAAAAGTAAAAGAGATAGATATCTTAAAGGGCAGAGAACTCAGTATTGCAAGAAAAGAGGCCCAGGAGGAGAAAAAGCGTCTCCTGGAACAAGCAGACAATGAGATCGAAAAAGAGAGGCTCAAACAGGAGAGTATTCTGGAGCTTGAAAGGAAAGAAGTAGAAAGAACCATCAAAGAACAAAGTGTCTATTTCGGCATGGATTATATTAAAAGATTCGCTAAGGAATTGATAGATGAGGAGATGCATCAAAAACTGATCGAAAAATTTCTTGTTGAACTCAAACGTGCAGATACAGGCGAGATAGAGATGCTCAAAAAAGAGATAAAAACCAGAGAGTGCATGGTCAAACTTACTACGGCGCTGAAGATAGAAGAAAAAATGATGCATACGATCAGAGAGACACTGGAGCATACCCTGAATATAACCATATCCTCTCTGGAGACTTTTGTGGATAGCGCTCTCATAGGCGGTATAAAACTTGAGATAGAGAACAAAATATTTGATGGGTCTATCCGGCAAACCTTGGAACAGTTAAAAGACGAAGCTGTTAGGGAATTATCGTAATGGAAACACAAGAGCATATCGAACAAACATTCAAAAAACTCTACCAGGTCTCTCATCGGTTTAGTTCAACATTCACCACCAAAGAAGAAGGGTATATCTCCAGTATCAGCGATGGTATTATAGAGGTCAGGGATCTCTCCACTGTCGCTTACTTTGAACTCTTGAAGCTTCCTCACAATCTTTTTGCTTTGACGCTCAATATCAAAAAAGAGTCCGTACAGGCTGTAGTTTTAGGTGATTACACCTCTCTTAATGTCGAAGACCGGGTAAGCTGCACCGGCCAAAGCATCTCCATCCCCGTAGGATTCGAACTTCTCGGCAAGGTGATCGATCCTCTCTCAAAACAGATCGATACGGATCAAGAGGTAAAAACAAAAGAGCGCTATCCCATAGAAAAAGAGGCCGTTCAAATGATCAAGCGTGACTTTGTCAAAGAACCCCTGTATACCGGGATCAAGATCATAGATGGAATGATACCCGTAGGAAAAGGACAAAGGGAGCTTATCATATCGGATGCATCTCTGGGAAAGAGTTCGATAGCCGTAGATACCATCATCAACCAAAAAGATAAAAATGTCTATTGTATCTATGTCGCTATCGGGCAGAAGAAAGCACAGATCGCCAGAGTGATCAATGACTTGAAAAAAAGTGATGCACTTTCACATACGGTCATCGTTGCAGCACCGGCAGATGCAGCGCCGGGCATGAAGTTCATAGCCCCCTATTCTGGGGCTGCGATTGCCGAATACTTTGCCGACCAGGGCAAAGATGTATTGATCGTCTATGATGACCTGACCAAACATGCCGATGCTTACAGAAGCATCTCCTTGCTTCTTGAAATTCCTCCCGGGCGTGAAGCCTATCCGGGAGATATATTTTTCATACACTCAAAACTCCTGGAGAGAGCAGGCAAAAGAGCAGAGAAATACACGGGTGGCTCCATTACGGCTTTGCCTATCATAGAGACCCAATCAGGCAGGATCTCTGATTACATCCCTACCAATCTTATCTCCATCACGGACGGACAGATCTACCTTGACAGGGAACTTTTCAACAAAGGCTTTTTGCCTGCCATCGATATAGCTAAATCTGTATCACGGATCGGGGGTAAAGCACAGGCAGAGGTGCTTAAAAAAATGGCGGTCAAACTCAAGCTTGATTACTCCCAGTTTCTTGAGGTTGAAGTATTTACAAAGTTTGGTGCAAAAGTCGAAAAAGAGACACAGAAACTGATAGACAGAGGAAAAGCACTGAGGGTAGCCCTGAAACAGGACCGCTCAAAACATATCAGTATGCCCATGCAGGTAGCGATATTTTTTCTGCATAATGAAGGCTATCTTGAAAAGTTGCCATTGGGAGAGGTAGAGCAGTTTATCGATACATTCAGTGTACACTTGGAAACAGAACATCAAGATATTTTACAAGCCATAAGTACAGCGGATCTTATGGACGAGTACTTAATAAGCCGGTTGAAAACGGTTGCAGATGCCTATGCAGAAGCGTGGCGGTCATGATCCCCTCTTTTGTCCTGAAAAGAAAACTCCAAAGTGCAAAAGAGATAGAAGAGATCGTATCATCCATGAAGGCATTTGCCAATTTTAATGTACAAACAGCAAAAAAAAGCCTCTCAAACTTACGGTTTTACCAGAGCAGCATCGAAGATTCCTTCGGAGAGATCATCACCCTTTTTCCATATCTGACCAAAAAGAACCTGAGCGAAACAAAAAAAACTATTTTTGTGCTCTTCATGTCACAGGAGGGACTTTGCGGTTATTTCAATGAAGATATTTTAAACTTTTTTGAAAATATCTTCCAAGATAACTCTATTACGATCATCGTTGGCGCAAAAGGGGCCGAGCTGGCAAGGGCAAGAAAGATCTTATGCAATCGCTATCTGAACGGCGCTTCAAATGTTGAAGCCATCGAGATCAACGCAATAGAACTTTCTTCCTACCTGATCGAAACTTTTGAAAAAGAACACTTCAATAAACTGAATCTCATCTATGCAGAGCTGGAAGGCGGAAGCTACAATATCGTTGAAAAAAAAGTGTTGCCTCCCGATTTCTCAAAATTTCATAAACAATCGATACAAGAAGAGCCGCTTCTCTATCTACAGGCAGAGGATATCTTACACGCTCTCATCAAGGAGTATCTGCATACCTCGATCTACAGAGCCTTCATTGAGTCAGTTGCCAGCGAAAACCAGGCAAGGCTTAACGCCATGGTACAGGCAAGCAATGCGATCAAGGAGAGAGAAAAACTTTTGATGCAAGAGTTAAATGTACACCGTCAGCAAGAGATAACAGACGAACTTTTAGATATTGTCAATGCGTATCGCTCGATAACAAAGTAGGAATTGAAGCTACAGAGCTCTTCTGATCCTGATCACTTCTCATCGCTTCTTCCAGAAGTACTCACCCCACTTGCGTATTTCGATCATGAAAAACACCCACAGTGCCATACAGCCTATGAGCGTTAGCGACCCCGCATCGAGCGGCAGCGTATGAAATATGTCTGAAAGCACGTAGATCGCGAACAGCTGCAATACGGATCCGATACCGATACCGTAGAAAATATACGGATTGATCTGCAATGATTTTTTAATATTTTTTAAAAAGGGCTCATTCTCTTTGAGTGACTGCAGACCATTGATCCATGTCGCAATGACAAATGCCGTAAAAAGTGTGGAGATCGCATACTCTTTGCCATAGTGCTCCAGCATCCATACATACATAAAGAGTGCGCCCAGACTGATCACCAAAGCGGCATAGAGCACGCGTAAAAGCTGTATTTTGTCCAAAAACTTCTCACGCAGCCTCGTGGGTGCCTTGTGCATCACATCCTCTTCCTCTTTTAGGAACGGAAATGTCTTATCCAGTGCACTGTCTGAAACCAGGTTGATCCACAATATCTGTACAGGATACAGTGGCAGAGGCAGTGCCATCAGGATCGCACCAGTGATGAGGATCACTTCATCCAGACTTGTAGAGACCAGAAAGTAGATCGATTTTCGTATATTGCCGGCGATCGTACGCCCCTGTCTGATCGCTTGGACTATGACAGAGAGATTGTTGTCTGCCAGCACCATTTTTGCAGTGGATTTTGCTGCATCTGTTCCGCCTCCCATTGCAATTCCCAGATCAGCAGCTTTGAGGGCAGGCACATCGTTTGCACCATCACCTGTCACAGCAACGACCTCACCCAGTTTTTGAAGCATCTTGACAATACGATGCTTATGTTCAGGAAGCACCCTCGCCCAAACCGTGACCTTTGGCAGGATCTCTTCGAGTGCCGTATCGTCCATCTCATTGAGTTCCTTGCCCGTAACGACCAGATCACCCTCTTTATAGATATTGACCGACCTTGCGACCGCTGCAGCCGTAAGCGGATTGTCCCCGGTGATCATCATCACTTTGACCCCGGCTTTTTGTGCGGTCTCTACCGCTTCCAAAACACCCTCTTTGGGAGGATCGAGGAAGCCTACCATACCGACGATCTCAATTTGCCATTGTTCTATATCATCCGTCGTGTGCTCCCCAGTCCCCAAGGCGATCACCCTTAGTCCGTTCGAAGCCAGCCTGTCATGCTCTTTTTCCAGTGTTTCAAAGTCATCCCGGTTCACGGCAAACTGTTTGAGCGATTCAAAGGCGCCTTTGACAAATATCTTGTGCTCTTTTTGGATCATATTGGAGCTGGCCATCAATCGGTATTTTGTATCAAAAGGATAAAGATTGACACGGGGATATTTTTCTCTGATACTCTCATACGCTTTACCCAGCCAAAGTGCAAGGGCCGTATCCAATGGATCGCCTTTACCTTCTACCGACTCGTTTGCCAGTGCTGAAACCGTTTGGGAAAATGTTTCATTGAGCGAAAAAACTTCTTTTACCTCGAGTTTTCCTTGTGTGATGGTACCGGTTTTATCCGATGCGATCACCGTTGCACTTCCCAAGGTCTCAACAGAAGGCAGGTGGCGGATATAGACTTTCCTTGTGCTCAGCGCCATCGCTCCGATAGTCAGCACGAGCGTCACCACGATAGGTAAGCCCTCAGGTACGGCTGAGACCAATTCAGCGATGATGAGATAAACGATCTCGATACCGTCTCTGCCTTGTCCGAACGCAAGGATAGCGGTCAAGAGGATCAACACAGACAGGATCAGCATATGTTTTTTGATGAAAACTTCCAATGCTTTGGTCAATGGGGTGTCCGGAGACTCCTCTTCGGCTTTTCCTGCAATAGAAGCAAGATAGGTCTTATCTGCGGTCAATACGACGAAACCTTCTGCATTTCCTTTTGTGATGGTGGTCCCGGACAGTGCCATATTGTCCAGTTCATAGGGAAGTGTCTCTTTTCGCAGTGTAAGGTTTGCATCTTTTTGTACCGGTACAGATTCCCCTGTAAGTATGGATTCATCAATGACCAGTCCGTTGCTATCAAAAAGACGTATATCCGCAGGAACGATATCGCCTTCGGAGAGTAGAACGACATCACCGGGCACAAGCGCTGAAGAGGGAACAGGGAATATCTCACCTTCACGTCTGACCTGTGTTTTGCTTTCAGTCAGTTTTTTCAGTGACCTGATGGAGGAGAGCGCTTTGACCTCCTGCCAAAACCCGATCAATGCATTCACCAGGATGATGAGCAGAATAAGAAAACCTTCATGTATATTTTGCAAAAAGAAAGAGAGTGCCGCCGCGACCAGCAGGACATAGATCAGCGGACTTTTAAACTGGGTAAGAAAAAGTATAAAAAGACTATGCTTTTTTTCCGGTATCTCATTCGGTCCGTAGAGGGAAAGATTTTTTTCTGCGGTCTCACCGCTTAACCCCTCTTTGGAAATTTCCATTTTTTGGGCTAAGGACTCTGTCGTTTCAAAATGGGGATACTCTGGAATAGTCATTCGTTCTTCCTGCATTTCATCTATATTAGTGTAACATATTTTATTTGTTATAATTATCTAAGAGAGTTACTGTAAACTATATAAAAGATGTTCAACGGAGAGACACTATGAGAATCGTGATCATAGGCGGTGGGATCGCTGCAGCCTATTTGGCAAACGGTATCAAAAAACTGGATCCACGTGCAGAAGTGCTCATCGTATCGGAAGAGGCCTATCTGCCTTATGACAGGATACACCTCTGTTCCCTTGTGGACAAAAGCCGGAAAGTCGAAGATATCGCGCTGCCTGTCGATCCTACCGTACAGATAGAACTCAATGAAAAAATAGTCTCCATAGACAGAAAAGCAAAAAGGATCTTTTCAGACCACTCCGCTTTCAGCTACGACAAGCTCATTATCGCCACAGGCTCCCTTCCCCGTACCCTTTTTGATATCAGCAGACTTAAAAATGCCGCTACATTCAGAAATGCCGAGGATTGCAGAAAGATCGCCGAGGGGATCGAGAACAAAGAGGTCGTCTTGGTCGGTGCAGGGCCCATCGCTTTGGAACTTCTGGAAACATTGAACCACCTTCAGAACATCAAACACATCACCCTCCTTGTACGCGGCAGCTATCTCTATGACAAAACGCTCTCCCCGCAGGCAAAAAGCGTGATAGAATCCGCCTATCTGCAGAGCGGAAAAGTGCACATCTCCTATGAGGATGAGATCACAGAGAAGCAGATCAACGGGAATATCATCACACGTTTAAAGACAAAGAAACTCGAGATACCCGACCCCTTTCTGATCTTTGGTGTGGGTATCAAGCCCAATGTTGATTTTGCGAGAGAGGCCCTGCAGTGTGACAGGGGTATCCTGACCAACACACATATGCAGACGGAAGATAAGGATATCTATGCTGTAGGTGAAGCCGCACAGGTAAGAGAACTGGACTTTACAGCGGGGCATGTCAAGGAGTGTACGCTTCAGGCAGATGTCGCCATTGCCAATATACTGGGAGTAGAAGAAAAAGAGTTTGTGCTGGAAGTGATGACCGATATGCTGAAGGTCGGTTCCTATGAGCTGCTGGATGTCAGGTCTCCCGATCATTCGGAAGGTTTTGAAAAGATCCTGATCACTTCTGAAAAAGACCACCGTATCGATGAATATTATGTGAAAGAGGATAAACTGACCCGTTTCATCGGGATCAACACCAACGTGGATATCGGGTATGTAGAATCACTGATACAGAATGCCAAAACCATCGACCCTGGATACCTCTACCAGAACAGGCTCGTAGGTGAGCGCGGCAGGCTGATATGCAGTTGTGAACATGTCTATCAAAAAGATCTGGAACAGATCGTTGCCGATACAGGCATTTCAAGCTTTTCGGAATTATCGCCGTTCAGCAAAGCAGGACGGACCTGCGGTCGCTGTAAAAAAATGGTGGAAGATGTCATTGTGGCATCGCAAGACCTGGTGGACCCCAACATGGTCAAAAAAAGTCCTGAAGATGTGAAACGGGACAAAGAACTGGCATTGGTCAAAAAAAGGATCGAAAAGTTCAATACACTGCATCCACACAACCAGATGGACAGTGAGAACCTCTCTGCCGCCATCGATGCGTATGAGATCAGCGAAAAAGAGCTCAACCACTGGATATCCATGGTCACAGCGACCATGCAGCTGCACCCGGAATTCGAAGGTTTGGTCAAAAAAGGGGTCCGTACGCTGAACAAAGTGCCCATCATATGGCTTGAACTTGCCGACTGTTCCGGCAATTCCGAAGCCTTTATCAAATCCTCCCATCCAGGGATCGAAGATCTGATCTTTGACTATATTTCACTGGATTACCATGAACTTCTGATGAGTGCTGCGGGAGATCAGAGCGAGAATGCCCTGGAGCATATCATCACCACGCAAAAAGGAGAGTATGTGCTTATCGTCGAAGGGGCGGTCCCTTTGGGAATGGATGGAAAATTCCTTCGTATCGGACCCAAAGGTGAAACGGGCATAGAACTTTTAAAAAGATGCGCGAAAGATGCCGCCTTGATACTCTCTGTCGGTGCCTGTGCCTTTGACGGCGGTGTCGTTGCCGCAGCACCGAACCCCACAGGAGCGGTGGGCGTATCAGATGCACTCGGACGGGATGACGTCATCAACCTTCCGGGATGCCCTGTCAATCCGATGAACATTGTGGGCACCCTGCTCTCCTATCTGATGTTCGCAGAAATACCCGAACTCGACGAGTTCAACCGCCCTTTATGGGCCTATGCAGGCAGGATCCATGACAATTGCGAACGGCGAGGCCACTACGAACTGGGCGAGTTTGTCAAAGAATGGGGAGACGAGGGTGCGAAAAAAGGGTGGTGTCTTTTTGAGATGGGATGCAAGGGACCCTACGCCAATGCGAACTGCCCGACCCTGAAATTCAATCAGGGAACCAGCTGGCCGGTACAGGGCGGCCACGGATGTATGGGATGTGTCGAAAAAGGATTTTTTGACAAGTTGGCCAATGAAAGAAAGATCGAAGAGAAGGAAGTCCAGTGAAGAAGATAGTCATTGATCCGATCACACGCATTGAAGGGCATATGCGTGCCGAAGTGGAGATAGATGAGAACAACATAGTCAAAGAGGCCTATGTAAGCGGTCAGCTTTTCAGAGGGATAGAGATCATTTTAAAAGACCGTGATCCAAGGGATGCGGGACTGTTGGCCGGGAGGATCTGCGGTGTCTGCACCAATGTGCATTTCCGTGCTGCGATCTCGGCAGTGGAAGATGCCTATGGCATTAAGGAGCCTCTCAACAGTCAGATCATCAGGGACCTGATGGCTCTGGCACTGTTCATCCAGGACCATGTGATCCATTTCTACCATCTGCATCTTCTGGATTTTGTCGATGTCACCAAAGCGTTGGAAGCGGACCCGAAACTGACCAGCAAACTGGGGCATAAGTACGCATCCCTGCCCTATGCCAATTCCCATGCGCACTATATCGCTGTCAAAGAGAAGCTTGAAAAGTTCATCAAGGCAGGGAAACTGGGACTCTTCAGTAACGGCTACTGGGGGCACAAAGCCTACAGACTTTCTCCTGAAGAGAATTTACTGCTGCTCTCCCACTATCTTGAAGCGATGAAGTTCCAGAGCGACATATCACGTGCCATCGCTATATTCGGGGCCAAAACGCCCCATCCCCAAACCATCGTCGTCGGCGGGGTGACCAGTGTGGCTGATATGCTCGATCCCCAAAGGCTCAATGAATTCATTTTTATCATCAAAGAGGCAAAAGAGTTCATTGACAGAGCCTATCTGCCTGATGTCAAACTGCTTACCCAGGCCTACAAGGAGGACATCAAGGCGGGTATCGGAGCCTCTGTCGGAAACTTTTTGTGTGTCGGCGGCTACAAGTTCAGCAAAGAGGACCGGCTCTTTGAAGACGGTGTCATCTTCGGGCATGACTTCAATGATGTCAAGCCCTTTGATGAGAGCAAGATCACGGAAGAAGTGGAAAGGGCCTGGTACAAGGACGACCAGCCCTACTACACCGATCTCAATGAGGACGGCACGCTCAAAACCGACAATCCTGATGACAAATACTCCTGGATCAAAGCACCGCGTTATGAGGGAAAAACGATGGAGTGCGGCCCGCTTGCAAGGGTCCTTGTCAGTTATCAAAAAGGCAACAGGTTCATCAAGCCTTTTGTCGATGAGTTTCTATCGGAATGTGACCTGACCCTGAAGGACCTGTGTACTACAGGAGGAAGAAATGCGGCAAGAGCGATAGAGAGTGCCTATATAGGAGAGTATCTCTTTAAGCTCATCAACACACTGGTCGAAAATATCAAATATTATGATACTCAGACCTGGAGCAAATATGATTTTGAGGCATTGCCGAAAAATGCAAAAGGAAGGGCTTTTTATGAAGTACCCAGAGGTGTGCTGAGCCATTTTGTGAACATAGAGGACCAAAAGATCAAGAACTATCAGGTGATAGCCCCGACCACTTGGAATGCCTCGCCCAAAGACAGCAGGAACCAAAGAGGTCCCTACGAAGAGGCACTCGTGGGGATTAAACTCGAAGACCCTTCCAAACCATTGGAGGTTTTAAGGGTACTGCACTCTTTTGATCCCTGTCTCGCATGTGCAGTCCATATCATCGATGCAAAAGGAAAAGACCTGGGCCAGTACAAGATCCATGCCTCTTGCTCCGTTTAAACCTATCCTCAACTCAAAACACGTCATCCTCGTGCTTGCACCCCCAGGTATTTCCCAGGAGCACACGGGGATCAAGAGGCCAGATCTCTTACTATGACACAAGACCAAGTGAGCATCAAGGGTTTGTAGATTCCCGATCAATCCCGGAATGACGATGAAAATGAACATGCAACAGAGGTGTTACGCTTTCAAACTTCTAAACCAATCCAGCTCATCCAAGACTTCCCATGGATACGCTGCATAGCCTATCTGTCCTTTTGCCGCGATATCGGCGTATAAAAATCGTTCTTCCCCTGGACGGTCCAAGCCGAATTTCTGAGTGATCCACCTGGGTGTGAGCGGGAACTTTTCTGCGATGAGCTGTGAGAGCTCCTCATCTTTCATCTCGGTCAGGGATGTATGCTGGGTATCGACCGTCACCGAAGAGGGTCTGGTCTCGGCGATGACATAGGAGAGCTGTACCAGTGCCTTCCTGGAAAGCCCTGCTGCAACGATATGTTTTGCCAGCCATCTTGCCGCATAAAGTGCCGTGCGGTCCACTTTCGTATAGTCTTTGGAGCTTTGCGACCCGCCGCCGATAGGTGCATACCCGCCATAGGTGTCACATACCACCTTTCTTCCCGTCAAACCCGAATCTGCTATAGGCGAATGCTGTACGAACCTGCCTGTATTGTTGATGTAGTACGTAATGTGATCTTCGTCAAAATGCCCGCTGTCAAAGACAACTTGCTCCCTGATGATCTTTTTGACCACCCTCTTGACTTCCTCTAGCTCCACAGCTTTATTATGTGCAATAGCCACGATGATCTTGGCGATACGCTGGGGCTTACCGTTATCAAAGTTTTCTTTGGTACCGTAGTCCATGACCACCTGCGTTTTCATGTCCACACCGAATGTTTCTGGATGTTTGAGCGCATAGGCATAGAGCACATCTCTTATTTCCCTCGCATAGGCAAAGGCACTGGGCATATGATCGTGACGTTCACTTGTAGCATAGCCGAACATCATTCCCTGATCCCCCGCGCCTATCTCACTGTCTTCTTTTTCCACTCCCATCGTGATATCGGGTGATTGGGCACTGACATAGACATGCACCTCTGCCTCGTCAGGGAAAAAGGTTTCACCCCTCTCGAATCCTGCTTCTGGATATCCGATCTTTTTGAGTGCCTTAATGGCGATCTCTTGATAAAAAGCAGCATCCACAGGGACCTTGGTCCTGACTTCGCCGCCGATGATGATGTGCTTTCCGCTGATGAAGACTTCCGTTGCCACCTTCGCAGCAGGATCAAGCTGCAGCAGTCTGTCCACAATGCTGTCAGCAATGATATCCGCACACTTGTCAGGATGTCCTGCAGAAACCGCTTCTGAAGCAAAAAGATACATGGTATTTCCTTTTATTGATTACTGGTTATTATCTTAACAGATCTATACTTTAGCGAACAGTGTCAGGGTATCTCTTCTATCGCTCTTTCAAAGACCTCTTGATCGATATGATTATGAAAGACCAAAGTGACTGTCATCTCCTCTTTCTCCCCTAAAAAACGCGTCACCTCTTTATAGGCTATGATGGCTGCTTTGTCTTTGGGATACCCGTATATCCCTGTAGAAATAGCCGGAAAAGCAACATCCCTGCACCCCAGTTCATAGGCCAGTTCGAGCGATTCCCTGTAACACGAAGCCAGCAGTTCGTCACAGTGGTCCCCGCATTGATGATAGATCGGTCCTACGGTATGGATGACATACCTTGAAGGCAGATCACCTGCTCCAGTGGCCACAGATCTTCCCGTAGGCAGCCCGGCAGGGTATTGATCCCGGCGTATCTTTTTGCACGCTTCCAGGATCTGAGGCCCCCCCAGCTCTGTGGATGGCACCGTCCACACCGCCGCCGCCCAAAAGCGAACGGTTCGCTGCATTGACGATGGCACAGGCATTTTCTTTCGTAATATCGCCTTTTTTAATGATGACCCTATCCATCCTTTTGCCTTTAAAAAAGATTTATCCTATAATAACATAAAGTAAGGAGTAATAGTATCATGATGGAGTTTGGAAAAGTACTTATCATTATAGGTGTCGTGATCATCCTGCTGGGGGTCATGCTACTCTTCATCGACAAACTTCCTTTCAATCTCGGTAAACTTCCCGGGGATATCTACTACAAAAAAGAGAACTTCTCTTTTTACTTTCCGATCACCACGGCAATAGTGATCAGTATCATTCTCTCTCTTCTGCTGTATCTCTTTGGCAGGTTTTTCAGATGATGGGATCAGATATGATGTGCATATCGCTGCCATAAGGAGAGCTGATGGGAACCCTCTCGCTACTGACGATACTTAAAGCTGCCGGAGGTCTGGGTATTTTTCTGCTGGGCATGATCGTCATGACAGAGGGGCTTCGGTCCTTGGCTGGAGATGCGATAAGAAATGCCCTGATGCGTTTTACCAAAAGTCCCTATTCCGGTGCAGCAACAGGTGCGCTCAGCACAGCACTGCTCCAGTCTTCCAGTGCCACGACAGTGATGGCAGTCGGGTTTGTGGGGGCAGGCTTCATGACCTTTACTGAATCACTCGGAATCATATTCGGTGCCAATATCGGTTCCACCGTTACCGGATGGATGGTTGCATTATTTGGATTCAAACTCAGTCTTGGCACCATCGTACTGCCTCTTATTTTTCTCGGTGTGATACTGAAGCTTTTTACTCATGGCAAGATCGCTGCCTTTGGCTATGCATTGGCCGGTTTCGGTCTGATCTTTGTCGGGATCTCCACGATGCAGGAGAGCATGAGCGGTTTTGAGGGAATGATCACTCCGGAATACCTGCCCTCAGATACATGGACAGGAAGATTGAAGCTGGTTTTACTTGGTATACTCTCGACACTCATCACCCAAGCTTCAAGTGCGGGTGTTGCCGTAACATTGACAGCACTTTATGCCAATGCGATCAGTTTTGAACAGGCAGCGGCACTGGTCATCGGTATGGATGTGGGTACCACGGTCACTGCTCTGTTGGCCTCGATCGGCGGATCCGTGAATGCCCGAAGAACAGGATTTTCGCACGTGATCTACAATATGTCCACCGCAGTGATGGCTCTCTTTTTGATCACGCCATACATCTATATATGGGATACTTTGGCACCGGGTGCTCTTATCCAAAATGCAGAAATAGCACTCGTTGCTTTTCATACTTCTTTTAATATAGTGGGTGTGATGATCATTCTTCCCTTTACACACCACTTTGCAGATCTTATGGAAAAAATGATCCCATCCAAAGAACCTCTGTTTACCGAAAAACTGGACAAAAGACTTCTTAATGAGCCGCATTTGGCACTGGAGGCAGCCCGTATCTCAGCACAGGATGAGTTCATTGCTCTGCTGCAACACATCAACTATATACTTGAAGATCCTGCCTGCGGCAAAAGATCCGATCTGATCTTACTTCAATCAGCACTGGACAGAACCTACGCTTATGTAGATGAGATCGATCTAAAGCAGGAAAAAGATGCCAAGTGGAAAGAGTTGATCTCTCTGATACATTTGCTTGATCATGCACAACGCCTTCATGAACGTTGTGAAGAAGAATACAGAGCCAGACTTGTACAGAAATCTCCCGATTTTCAGGAGGAAGAACAGCAATTGATCGAAACGAACAAGCATATCATCTCTGCCATATCCTCTAACAGTTTTGCAGATGCCAAAAAGGCTGCCAGGATCAATGAAAAACAGATCAGAAGATCTATGCTCCCCTATAGAGACCGCATCGCTGAAAAGATGGCTCAAGATGAGATCACGATACCTTCCGGTACAAAAAATCTTGAATCAGCAAGATGGCTGATCCGTGTAAGCCATCATATAGCCCGTATCACATACCATATGGAAAAAGCGGTTTTATTTACTGCAAAGTAGTCTTTTCAATACTTGGTATCTTTACGATGCTCTCAGATATTGAAATTATCTTAGCTTATATTTGTTAGTGCTATAATATAGTGAACAAGGAGAATATTATGCCCAAATCACACAAACTGGTCTTTGCTCTGTATATTATTGTCTGGATCATCATGGCGATCGATCCGAAATATCCGCAGGATTGGCTGATTGAAAATGTACTGGTGTTCATTTTCTTCCCTTTCATCCTATGGATGGATAAAAAACATCAATACACACTGCCAAGTCTTGTGATGCTTCTAGTATTTGCAAGTTTGCACTCTTTGGGATCGCACTATACCTATTCGGAGATGGAACACTTCAATGCCATTACGCAATTTTTCGGATTTGAAAGGAACCATTTTGACCGATTGGTGCATTTCCTCTTTGGACTGCTTGTCTTCAGGGTCTTGTTCGAAATGATCCTGGATGTGACGACCACCGCCAGAACGGCACTGCTCTTTACTTTTACGGTGATCCTTTCGATCTCATCCTTTTATGAAATGCTTGAGTGGTGGGCAGCGGTTATCCTTCATCCGGAACTCGGCATGGCCTTCCTGGGGACGCAAGGGGATGTATGGGATGCGCACAAAGACACCGCTTTGGCCATGTTAGGCGCTTTGATCAATATCGCCTTTTATAAAAACTACAAACATCTGTGGCACGAAAGAAAAGAAAAAAGCAGCTAAACAAAGCGCTCTTGGGATCAGAGTCCCAGGCTCTTTTTCCTGTATTTCACTACCCTGCCCTCATCATCGGCAAGATAGACATTTCCTCTGGCATCAAAAGCGATGCCTTCCCAGGCACCTTTGCCTAATTTGATCTTTTTTACATGCTGATTCTTCTGAAGGTCAAACTTGAACAAAAGATCTTCCTTGTCACTCACCATATACAGATATCCCTGATGATAGGCCAAGCCCGCAGTGTCGGCAAGGCGATGTTCGATCACATCCATGACCCGGGCAGGATTTGGGCTCATACTGACCACTGCAAGGAAAGAGCTTTTTTTCTTTTTCGATTGTTTAGCCATGTACACCATATTGCCTGCCTTTGCAATACCTTCCACACCTTCTTTTTTATCGAACAGCGAAAGATTTTTGCCATGATACCTGGTATCCAGGGGCACGTTCTTCTTCTGACTCGTTTTACTGTCAACCACAAGTAGTCCATCGTTTTCCACAGTAAAAAGCAGTTGATCCTCTTCACAGACCACACCCTCAAGATCATAGTTCCCAAGCTTTTTTTTCTGAAGGATCGTACCTTTAGCAGTAAGTCTGTAGTAGGACCCTTCGTCATTCGCTACGATCAGTGTATCATCATGGGCACAGTAGCTTATGCCCGAGGCTTCCGGAATCTTTGCGATGACCTTTCCTGTAGGTGTCCCGCAAGCCGTCACGAGCACAATAAAAGTCACCCACAGAGAATTTCTCACTGTTGGCGTCCAAACTCCATGCCTAGCTTCAGCAGTTCGGCATTCATCTGGTATTTCTTGAAAGCTACCTCTTCTATCTCTTTATGCTCAAACCCACCCTGACTGTAACAGATGACCGTGTTTTGTTTTCCTTCAAGCATCCCGTCTATGGCCTGTGTCACAAAATGAAAGGCCATAAGACGGTCATAGACGGTAGGATTCCCGCCACGCTGCATATGCCCCAATACCATCACGCGCGACTCCATGCCGATCTCCTCTTCGAACCACTTTGCCACCTCTTGCGAATTGTTCAAGGCCTCCGAAACAACCGCTATGAAATACTCCCTTCCCTCTTTGATCTGTTTTTGAAATCTTTTCTTGTAGGCATCCAGATCATAAGGGATCTCGGGTATCAGACACATCTCTGCTCCCGAGGTCAGTGCCGAAACGAGTGCCAGGTATCCGCACTCTCTTCCCATGGCCTCTATCACAAAGGCTCTGCTGAAGGAGGAAGCCGTATCCCGGATGGAATCGATGGCAAACTTGATCACGTTCAGTGCCGTGTCCACCCCCAGACAGTATTCCGTACCTGCGATGTCATTGTCTATGGTCGCCGGTATGCCGCAGAAACGGATGCCGCTGCTCTCTTCTCCCAGTTTTTGCATCCCTTTAAAGGAACCATCTCCGCCCAGAACGACGAGGTACCCGATATCATGTTTGTTGAGGTTCTCTATGGCCTGTCTGCGGTACTTCTCTTCCATGAAACGTTTGGACCTTGAAGAGCGTATCCTGGTACCCCCGTTGACGATAATACCCGCCACGTCTTTGTATCCCGCCTCAGTGATGGTGTCATCGATCAATCCCTCATATCCGTTATGCACAAAGAAGGGTTTCAGACCCTTTGCCAGGCTGTACTCAACAAAGCGTTTGAGTGCTGCGTTCATTCCGGATACATCTCCACCTGAACAGAGTATTGCTATATTTTTCATATTTGAGCCTTTGCAAATTCATAGTAAAAATTATATCATTAAAAAGTATGTATAATATTACAGAGGTTCAGCATGAAAAAAGACATTAAAGAGAATTCCAATACCGTTAAAAAGATCGAAAAGATCGAAAAGATCATCCATGATCCTTCTTTTGTAGTGGCAGAAGATGATAAAAATTTCATCTGTTCCGACGAAGCAAGAGGCGTAAGGCTTCAGCTTGACTATCTCAAAGCAGAGGTCAAGATGCAGAAACATGGGATCGACCATACCATAGTGGTATTTGGAAGTGCCCGTATTCTAGAATTTGATGAAGCTATGCAAAAATTGAAACAGATCGAAGTAAAGCTGGAAGACTCTCCTCACTCCGAAACACTTCTTGGTGAACTGAAGAAAGCTGAAAGCATGGTCAGAAAAAGTGTCTACTACGATGAGGCCAGAAAATTTGGCCAGCTGGTCGGGGAAAGCGGCAAAACCCCTGAAGACTGCCGTGTCACCCTGATGACAGGAGGCGGCCCGGGGATCATGGAAGCTGCGAACCGCGGTGCCCAGGATGTCGGCGCCAAGTCCATAGGGCTGAACATCGAGCTGGCTCATGAACAGTTCCCAAACCCATACATCACCCCCGAACTCTGTTTTCAGTTCCGCTATTTCGGTATACGCAAACTCCACTTTATGCAGCGTGCCAGGGCACTCGTCATCTTTCCCGGCGGTTTTGGAACGATGGATGAACTTTTTGAGATACTTACGCTGATACAAACAAAGAAAAGCCCGGCCATTCCCATTGTCATGGTGGGAAAAGAGTATTGGAACCGTATCATCAATCTCGAATTTTTAAAAGAAGAAGATGTCATAGCGTCGCATGACCTGGACATGGTCAGTTATGTCGAGAATGCACAGGAGGCATGGGACACCATCCTTCAATGGCACAAAGAGCACCAGACACCCCTCTTTTAAAGGGTCCCATAAAAGAAAAAGCACCATTACGCTATAATCGCGGCAATATAATATCATGTAGGATAGCCCGATGAGCGAAACAACCGAAAAAAAAGCAACCTATGACCCAAAAGAAGTAGAAGACAGCTACTATAAATTATGGGAAGAGCGTGGATA
>NZ_DATCSP010000093.1:0-45103 GCF_036568385.1 Sulfurovum sp.
AAAATCTTTTTCATAATTGGCCTGTATAAAACCCCAAAGTTTAGGCACCTTGTTTCTATTCGGTACTTTCACTCCTTTAGATTCTACCATATCCGGCTCAGTACCTTGTAGCATCAGCCAGTTTGCTGCATTCACTTCCACTCCGCTAAATAACAGCGGGGCAACTAAAGCAAATTTCAATATAGATCGTTTTGAAATACTTGTTTTTACTTGTATCATTCCCTGTCCTTTTTGTAAGTTCGATGACATAGTAGCGGTACAATGTAAAAAAAATGTAAAATTATTTTATATGATTTTATAATTTATATATATAAACTGAAAGAACGACTATAAATAATACTACCTTTTACTCATGTAAAAGCAATCTAAAGAGCAATATATGCTTCGTTATTCCCTTACTTTAGGATGTTCAATTCCATTTGAAACAAAATTTGACTTCTATTGCACTATCATTGACTGTCTGGATGATAAAAGTAAAAAAATAGAGACAAATTCCCTATTTTCTGTTTACTTTGCAATGTAAATTTTTATAATGTGATACTTTATGGCAGAGAGAGTAGCCTAAAAGGTATAGCGGAATGTTGTACCTTCCCCCAATTTAGATTTGATCTCCAATAGGATATCTTCTTCATCTATGATCTTCTTCACGATATTGAGTCCTATACCAAAGCCACCTTTGGCTTCATTCTCTCTATAATATCGTGAAAATATTTTACTGGTATCCTTGATACCGATACCGTGATCTATGACCTCAAAAACGATATGTTCATCGTTCGTATATACATTGATCTCGATATGGCTATCGTCATTACTGTATTTGATCGCATTTGAGATCGTATTGTCAACAATACGTTGCAGTTTCGTTTTTGAAAATGTATGTGTAAGTCCCGCTAGAATACTCTTATGAAGCTGTATCTGCTTAAGGTTTGCAATTTCCTGAAAATAATCTACTCTACTTTGAATAAATTCACCAAAGTCAAACGTACTTTTTTTATGTTCCACCCTGCCTTCTTTCACAAGATAGTCCATATCATTGTAAATGGTAGCGAGTGTTTTGGCAGCAGACTTCATACGCAATAAGTATTTATTTTCACCATATTTACTGGCAAAAAGATCAGAATTCAAGTTGATGATACTCAAAGGGGTATTGATCTCATGCATAGAGTCTTTAATGAAACTGTCAAGCTGCATATTGAGTTTTTCAAGAGGTTTTGAAAAATTTCTAAGCAATAAAAATGAAAATATGAATAAAGCGATCACAATAGCGATCATGATCATCGCAGCGAAAAAGTAAACATTACTGGCCGTATGCACGGTAGAGACCAGTAAATAGCTTGCACCAAAATAATAGGCATCAGGGAGAGAATAGACATAATAATAACGGTTTCTTTTTTGATGGAAACCTTCCGTAAAGGACATAGGTTCAAAATCTAAATTGGAAAATATGATCTGATACTTGTCTGTATAAAGTGCCGCTTTATACTCTTTGTACCGAGGGAAATAATACACTTTGTCTTCATTTTGATACTGCTGCATGGAAGTGATGATCTTTTTTGCCTGCGATTCAAGAGAGAGTTCCACTTTTGCCTCATCTATCTGCAGGAGCAGTTGCACATAGACCACCAGGGGAGTGATCAGCAAAACAGCCAATATCCCCGTATAGAGCAATGCATACTTTCGGGCAAACTCTTGGGTATTAATAATCAATACTGTACCCTACGCCACGCACATTTTTAATGAAATCTTTCTCAAGTTTTTTACGTAAATTACCTACTTGGACACGGATATTGGCAGAATCTACCCACTCGCCCCATACCTCTTCCCAAAACATTTCACAACTCACCACAGAACCTCTTTTCTTGATAAGAAGTTCCAGGATCTTCGTCTCTGTCTTGGCAAGCTGTACCGTTTCACCATTGTAGGTAAGCTTCATTTTTTTTAGATCATAGTTATATCCCGATGGCAGTTCTATGTTTTCTTCCGACGAAGCAAAACATTGTACCTTCATCACTTGCTCCACACGCAATTTCAATTCTGCAAGGTCAAAAGGTTTACGTATGTAATCACAGGCACCACACTCATACCCCCGGCTTAGATCATCTATGTCTGTTAGCGAAGTAATGAAGATAGCTGGCGTCATGTTTCCATCTGCACGTAACTCTTCCAGCATCCCGAAACCATTTTTTTCACCAGGTACTTTCACATCCAGAAGCAGCAGATCATACACCTTCTCATAAATAGCATCATACGCGGCATCAGAATCTGTAAAACATTCCACCTCATACCCACTCTCTTCTAAAAATTCTTTCATACTTAACGCAAGTATTCTTTCATCTTCCAAAATCAGTATTTTCATTTTACGGTCCCAATCTTTTTGTCATTATGTTTATTTTCAACAATGATATCAATAAGTTCATCTTTGCTATAGTCATACAGTATCCGTTTTGCCTGGATCTCAAGTTCCTGCTTATCTTCTTTATTCAACTTTGGCAATACCTCTATGATCTCCTTGTCCTGGCGATTGCGAAAACTGTCATGTGGAGACTTCCAGGTGTCGACCACATTTTTAATATCTTCATCTGAGAACTGTGTGAAGAAAGACATACCTTTATTTGATTTTTCATATTGTTGAAGTGCATCCTCCGGAATACCCAAAAGATATATGCCGATCTGTTTCCCCTCTCCATTCAACATAGGTTCATACAGATAAAGAATACCCTCTTCATATCGATAATTATTGGCCAAAAGGCTTTCCCAATCCAACATTCTTATTTTCTCAAGGTAGCGTTCGTTATAGTTTTGATTGGAGACCACATACCCATTCAAGTAGGGAAAATTTCGCATCAGTTCTGCTTTGTCCATATATGCTTCATCCATCAAAGCAAAAAGTTCGATGCCTTTTTTACGTAACTTCAGTGCAAAATCATCGATAAACTTGATCACTTCCAAATAGCCCAGCACCTCATCTCCGCTGTACATAGGTATCGTAGCTTTCAGGGTCAGTAATCTACCTCTTTCCATCCCCACTTTTGGACGGCTGTTCTTATCCAGTGAGGCCAGATCATCTCTAAACCACCAGATAGGCATCCCTTCATACCCTTCATCCCAACTACGTGCAAAAATGAAAAAGTCCCGGGTCAGTATCTGTATGCGCAAGGTTTTCACATGCGTATATTTTTTAAACCGTTCTGTGATCTTGCTCAGGATCCTATAGCCTTGGGATTCATCTTCAGCGGTCAGTGCATTTTTAAGTTCGCCATCTTCTGAGAGTGCCAAAGACAATGAGAGCAGGTCAACCATCTCATAGTCAAGTCCCGATCTAAAATCATTGATCACCTGATCACCCAGACTTATGAGTCTGTCTTCATTGCTTTGTTTTACAAAGAAGAAAACCGAAACAAAAAGGATCATCAATATGCCAAAAGTAATATAGGCTGCTATTTTACTGATGTACTTTGTAGGGGTACATGCTTTCATATTTACACGCATAAAGTTTGGACCCTGTTCCTTACCATTTATATTTTTTTTATATTATATCGCTATCCTATCTTAAACTTACTAAAAGGAACACACATGAAAAAAATGATCTTTAGTCTACTTTTAAGTCTAGGTCTACTGCATGCTCAAGAGAATTCTGCCAAATTGGTATATGATCTGACCACCAAAGACCTGAATAATTTTGAACGACGCATCTTAAGTGCTACCGTATCAAATAAAGCACATTATGAAGGCACCTTACGCGAGCTTGATGTTGCCGCTGTGATCCATGGCGGTGCCTACAAATTCTTTCTAAAAGACCCTGCAAACAGCAAGTTCAAAGACGACAAAGCATTGGTTGCCACATACCGATCTCTGGGAAAACGTATTGAAACACTGGCCAAAACCTATGATGTTCAATTCCTGGTATGCGGGGCAGGCTTACGTAAACACGGACTTGAAAAAAAAGATATCTATGATTTTATAGAAATCATCCCCAATGCCACACTTGGATTGACCGACAAACAGAATGAAGGGTATGCGTATGTCCCTGTCGGAGACTGATCAGGGCCTAGTTATATAGCTCAGTATCTGTATCTATGGTTGTCAAGCGTAAGGTTGAAGACCTGTCACGAAATAGACTTTTGATAGGTCTGAAGGTAAAAAGTTTTTGATTCGGAGTGACGTGATAAATGCGTCCAGGATCAAATCCTGTAACAATGCAATTTAAATGATTATTTTGGAGAAATGAACTGAAGTTTGATACATAGGTTCATGCCCCTTTAGAGGGGACATGAATGTACTTTTAGTTACCAGCTACGGCGTCTTTAAGTGTTTTACCGATTTTGAATTTAGGTGCAGTGTGTGCAGCTTTTTTGTATTTTTTGTTCGTTCCAGGAACTGTACCGCTTTTTTCTGCTACTTCTACTGTAGAAAATGTTCCAAACCCTACCAATGATACTGTTTCTTTTTTTACCAAAGCCTCAGTTACAGAAGCAATAAATGCTTTTACCGCTCTCTCCGCTGCTGCTTTGCTTTCAAACTCACCATTCTTTTGGACCAATTCTACGAAATCTGCTTTTGTCATGTTCTTCTTCCTTGTTTTAAGATGCAGTCATTATAACACAACCAATTCTTAAAAAAAGATAAAAAAATGCTAAAAAGCCCTTATTTACGGCATTTAATGGTGTTTTGTTAAAAAAAAGATTAAATATAACATTTAGTTATTTAGTAATGTAATAGTTAATATATCAAGAAATTATACTCATGGGTGTTTAAAAAAGACAAAACGGCACTTTCCCCTAAGAAAAGACACTGTGGTCGTAACAAAAGCAGTTGCCTACTTGGCAAATTTCAGCGATAAAGTTTCAATGATCGCATCAAGTATTGTACATGGAACTAAAAATTTCACAAAATTTCATAGAGTGATTTTAAACCGTATTGCCATGACAAAGGCAAGGACAACATATGAAGCGTTTGCATTTACAGTGTACATAGATTTAAATTTTGGATTAGCTGTCTGTTAAAAGGGTTTGAAGAAGATGGTGCGTCAGAGAGGATTTGAACCTCCACACCCGTAGGGCACTACCCCCTCAAGGTAGCGTGTCTACCGTTCCACCACTGACGCACATAGACTTGTAGTTTAAAAGTACTACCGGACTTTAAAATGAGGGGTTAAAAAGTTGTGACGGATTATAACCATCACAACCTTTCAATGTCTTTAAGATTAACCGATAAATGGGTTAGCGTAAAGAGCGATAAGCGCAATTACCAATGTATAGATAACCTGTGCTTCGATCATTGCAAGTGCGATGAACATTGTAGTCATTAGTTTACCACCAAGACCTGGGTTTCTAGCAGTACCAGCGATAGTCGCAGCAGCAGTGTGACCCATACCTACAGCACCACCAAGTGCAGCAAGACCAAGACCAACACCAGCAGCAACTACTGAGTATGCTTTGATCATAGATTCACCATCTACTTCAGCACCAAATGCAACAGCACCAAGTGCCAAGAAAAGTAAGAAAAACTTTTTCATTTTATATCCTTTGATTAAGTGATTTTAAGTCTCTTCGACTGTTCTCAAAGCCTGTTCGGATAGCGTAAACGATACTAAAAGAATCGCCAACATAGACATGAATGCCTACATTTCCCTACTGATCACTTCAAATAACGACGCAATTATATCTTTATGATGATTAAATATGGTTAAAAAACATGAGTTGAAGAAGACTGCTATTTTAAATAGCAGTCTCTCTGACTAGAAGTCGTAGGTAATACCGAAACTGACCACATTTGCTCTATATTTGATCGGTCCACTATCATGCAGCAGATTTTGGTAATCTACAAAAAGTCCCCAACCTTTCTCCTGGTCTCCATGACCATCAAAAGGTCTGTCATAGACACCGCCTTCTTCTTTATCTGAGTCACGATCGGAAAGATCATACTCTAACCCTATACCATAATGCATACCATTCTCACTATAAGTTTCACGTAGGGTTCCACATGTTGTTTCAACCTTTGTATATCCATATCCGATAAGACCATAAACATTGAACTGTTCTCCTATTGGCATCATAGGCTTGAGGAATATCCCATAATGTGTGACATCAAACGTGTCACTGTCATAGAGCGCTTTAAGCGCACGGGCTTCTATACCAAAATACTGATTATAGTCATAACCTAATCTCACGATCCCACCCCATGTAGTATCTTCCAACCGTGTTCCGATTCGTGGATTACCTAGAAGATCAAGGCACTCACAGTCTCTGGTGACATCTACCCAAAGAGCACCTACTCCGATATATAAAGGATTAGGATCTATCTCCTCTATCCCTATGGGAGCTACAGCAGGAGCGATATCGCCCCCACCGAATAGATTGCCTGTTGCCAAAGTTGCACCAAGTGTCAGTGTTTTTATTACTTTTTTCATCTCCAACCCTTTCTATCTTTCGTTTCTATAAATCTCTTCTTCTCTTCTTACAAAGAAAAGACCGATCATCAGTGTCAAAAGTATCATCAATGTACCCGTAACAACATTCAGTGCCGGAGAACTGTCACTTTTGCTTTCCGTATCAAGACATGTACAGTAAAGTCCCACATCAATATCATACCTGGACGTCCCAGAGACACTCAGAAGATTCGTAACTCCATTACTATTCGCATCGGAATCGATATCTGTATTACTTCCTGCATTTTTTGGTGAAAAGGCATAATTTGCAGGCAAGCCGGAGAACCTGATACTATAATTTCCTTCTGGAACAAAAAAATCATAATTTCCCGTAGCATTGGTATCGTGTCTATTTTTACCATGTAAATCATTGACTAAAATGCCATTTTCATCCAATAGCTCTACCTTGAGTCCAACTACTGGGTCTTCACCCGCATCTTGAATACCGTTATTGTTATCATCGAACCAGGCGTAATTTCCTATATGTACAGCACCTGTAGGAGAAATATTGTCTATCACAAACTCTGCTGTTTCTCCTATGCCAACACTAAAGTCGTAACATCGGTCCACGGTCTCTCCCTCTTCTGTCAACACAGGAGTTATAGGCGTACCATTCAGTGTCCAGTTGGCATCCCAAAGAGGATGGACATTGATCTCACATAGTGTATAGACCGTGCCTGGAACCAATCTCGCATCTTCAAAGTTCAGCGGTCCACTGCTTGTATCTCTTTCCATGATACCCTCTGGTCCCTCTATCGTAAATGTCCAAAGTTCAGATGTCGGACCGCCATCTTCAAGTTTGAGTACACTAACCTGTCCTTTTTCCCGGTTGGTAAATGTACACGCTACGGTTTCACCCGGTTCAAGGTTTATCGTAGCTCTTCGAAGCAGTAGATCTGTGACACTGTTTGCGAGTCCATCCGTTTCATCACACACCAAATTACTCAAAAGATAATCCGGGGCAGGATCGTTCTCTGTTACTCTATAGGTACCAAATTTGACATTCTCAAAGGTATAACTCTCTCCATCGTTCAGTAAAAGAGAAACTGAACTATCGATATTTTGAGTAAAATTGAAGTCGTCAGCAGGAGCTGCTCCTTCTACTACCTTAGTGATAGTAACCTGCGAATATAGGGCATTCGCAATGACACATTCATAATCAGACCGGTTGCCGTCTACATCAGGATCATAGGTAAAATTACAGTCAGTAGCCCTGTTTAGTTCAAACCAGCCAACTTTTGGTGTCTCCTCTATCTTATAGGTTCCTGCTAGAAGTTGGTTCTTCCCTATAATGGTCGTCCAATTCGCATCTGTGGTTGTTGTAGTATTTTCCTCAACCCAGGTAACATTATCATCATCAAGTTTATAAATTGTCATCACCCAACCCGCTTCAGATCCTGGAGGGTAAGTGACTTTTTTGACTTTTACCGCCGGACGATCGGCTAATATATTGGTGAAGGTTACCGTAGCCGAACATTTTGGCAGTCTCAGATCGACAAGTTTTGTACTGCTTCCTGTTGGTGCATACCCGAACGTTGGAAGTTCCTGTACATTATATTGTGATGGGTCCAAACCTGAAATCGTAATGGAATTCGTAGGAGTAGTATCATTCACATCTATAGTAAATGTTTCCTCATATCCCAAGCCATTACGGACCGTAAAGTTGAAATCCAGCGTCTCGCCATCTGGAATGATAGCAGGGTCCATCTCTTTAACGATCGTTAAAGATACCAACGCCGAAGAAGAGAGACTGACACTGAAGGTACCGCTGTTCGTACCGCTGCCGCCCCCTGTCTTGAGAGAAGCGATGTCACTCAATGATCCTGTTGCACTCGTTGCTGGCTGCGTATAGACCGTCTTGGTAAAGGTGACACTGCCACTGTTAAACACTACACCGGATGTCCAGTTCACGTCGCCTGTTGTCGTAGTATCAGCCGTATAATTATCAAAGGTACCTATGGACGGTTGGGCCACTGAATAGCTCAGATTTGTACCCGAGATCCATTCGTAATCTTTGATCGTCGCATTTTCATCATCATTCTCTGAAGTACCCTGTACAAATGCAGTGGCAGTTGCTACTTTTGTACCCAAGATAACACCATCAGGATGATCCGGATCAATATACGTTGCTACAGCTCTATCATTTAGGCTGATACCCTGCGCTTCGGGAATGGTAATTTTATGTGTACATACTATCTGATTACCTGCATCTGCCTGCAGTGTAAAAGGATCGCACTGATGAGTATCTAGTACAGTTACATCACTATAGATTGTATCTTCCACACTGATGGTGATATCACGATGCGCGGTGTTGGATGCCTGGATAATGGTCGTGACATCAACATTCCCTGCTGGTGTGATTTCACCTTTTGTCCAGCTTACAGTAATGTTTATATCTTTTTGAAGCGGTAAGGTTTCATCACAGGTATTATCAAAACTAAGACTTGCCGGTTCTGAAGATTTTGAAACGGTCCAGGTTCTGCTCCCTCCCTGAGTCGCTGTCATTGTTTTACTGAAGGTAGTTGATTCTACATCCGGTACAGGAAGGGTCTGATCTCCCAAATTTACACTTGATGCTACGCTTATCAGACGGCTTTGAAGAGAAGAGCCACTATAATTGCTTGAACCTATCGCCAGTCTCATATTATAGATAGCAACACAGGTTAAGTTATTGGGATACCCCTCTACCGTCACTTGTCGAAAAATCTCACTTTCATCAGGTGTGATAAGTAACTCTTGTGTTGCCAACGAACCGATGTTTCTACATGCTTCAATATTTTCAGGAGGGGTAGAGTATTCGTCCAAGGTCAATTCCGTAATGTAGTCCCATCCGACTATAGTGGGATCATTGGCATCTTTATAGTCACCCCCCACCTTGAAAGTAAAATCCTGTGCACTTCCGGTGGTATTGGTAAAGGTAATACGATGGGGGACCATATCCAATTCAGCCCAAAATTTTAGGTTACCTTCTGTATAAAAAGGATCATCACAGAAATACATGGTAAACTCATCACCTGGTGAATTAATATCTGGTACCTGCTCCGCATGATAGCCATTATCTGCAGCTGACCTACAGCCCTGCAGATCAAGTTTAAGCACTCCTGCTTCCATAATAATTGTTGAGGCGAATAAAAGAAAAATACCGAAGACGGCACCTTTCATTCCTTCACGAAACTTTTTAAGCCATTTACATTCATTAATCAATTTCATCGTAAATCCTTACTCAGTTATTCTAAATATATTAAAAAAAGAGTAGCTCAACTTTTTATTAACAATCGTACTCTAATCCACCTCTTTGTCCAAACAATTTATTCAAAGGGCCAGCTGTCTCTTCAAAGATAATTGGCCTTTGCCTACAGTATACTCCAAAAAATATAATTTTACAATATAATTTAAAATTATATTTAGTACTTATAAATGATATAATGCTTGATTAAGCCTGATAAAGGGGATTTTGTATGTTTGGAGGGGATAGTGTAGGCTATGCTAGGCAGGAAGTATCCTCTCCGTTTATTGCTCAGAAGAGGAATAAAGAAGAGAGAAGAAGCCTAGGCTAGAAATTCCGGCGTTGCCAGTTCGACCTTTTTGCCTTTTTGCTCCATCACGACCACGGTGATGTCATCACCCTCGCTGTATCTTTCCGAGAGGTTGTTGACACGCTCTTTGGCTACTTTTGAAATGTGAAGCAGTGCATCAAAGCCGTCCGGCATTTCGACAAAGATCCCGAAGTCCACGATCTTTTTGACCTTTCCCTGATAGCTTTCCCCTACTTTATACTCCATCTGTTTCTTCACAGGTGCAGAGGCGATGCTTTCTATATGGGCTTTTGCTTCAGCCACTTTTGCTTTGTCTTCGCCTGAGAGTTTTACCCCGCCTACTTCACGGTCAAGATCCACAGAGACTTCGAACTTTTCAATGATCTCGCGGATCGTCGCACCTGCTTTACCGATGATGTCCACGATCTTGCTTGGGTGTACTGTAAAATGTTCTGTGCTCGGAAGTGCGCCACTTGAAACGATCGTTTTTTCTGCTTCTTCCATCAGTCCGAGAATATGGTTCTTCCCTTTGCTGGCTTTTTGCAGTGCATCCCTGAGGATCTCCAGGTCTATACCGCCCAGTTTGATATCCATTTGAAGCGCCGTGATCCCATCTGACGTTCCGGCTATTTTGAAGTCCATATCCCCATCGTGGTCTTCGAGTCCCATGATATCTGTCAGGACCGCGTATCTGTCACCTTCACTGACAAGCCCCATTGCGATACCTGCTACCAGTGCTGTCGTATTGACCTCAGCCGCCCGCAGTGCCAGTGCACCCCCGCAGATCGTTGCCATTGAGGAAGAGCCGTTACTCTCCAGGATCTCAGAAACGATACGGATACTTCCATCATAGTTAAGATCCAACGAAGGTTCCAGCGCCCTTTTAGCCAGGTTGCCGTGCCCCAGTTCTCTTCTGCCCGGCGCACCGATGAACTTTGCTTCACCCACAGAGTAGCCCGGGAAGTTGTAATGCACCATAAAATTCTCTGCCTGTGCATTTTTATCCGTAATGAGCTCATACATCTGGGCATCTTTCTTGTCACCCAGTGTCACCGTGACCAGTGCCTGGGTCTGTCCGCGCGTAAAAAGGCATGAACCGTGCACGGAAGGCAAAAGGTTCGTCTCGATGCTGATCGGTCTCACTTCATCCAGTGCTCTGCCGTCTGCACGGATACCCTTATCCAGGATCATCGATCTTACAACGGTTTTTTTATACTGCTCCAGCACTTTGGAAACCAGCTCTTTATCTGCTTCCTTGCCTTCAGCTTCCAACGCTTCCATAATGGTCGTACGTACTTTTTTGAGTTCCGTAGAACGCTCACTTTTGGCCATATGTGAGATCGCTTTTTCAACCGCTTCAGCATAGTTCTTTTCGATCATCGCATAGAGCGATTCGTCGATCTTGTCTTCTGTCAGGACAAGGTCCAAAGGTTCTCTCTTAAGGGGAGTAAATGCCTCTACATAAGCAGTGGTTGCTGCGTCTATCGCTTCAGCCGCCATGGCAATGACATCCACCAGTGCCGACTCCTCGAACTCATTCGCACTCTGGCCTGCTTCACCCTCTGTTGCAAGGGTACGCATCTCTATCATGACCACATCTTTTCCAGAACCTACCACCAGAAGGTCCAATTCGCTCTGGGCCTGTTGTGAGAGCGTCGGGTTGATCACGATGTCATCTCCGACCGTACCAAGTCTGACAGCAGCAATACTGCTGGCTACCGGGATGTCCGACACATAGAGTGCCGCATTGGCCGCATGCAGCGCAGCGACCTGCATATCGACTTCCGAATCTGAACTGACCACCATCACCGTGATCGTAACGGGATAATGAAACCCCTTGGGGAATAAAGGGCGCAAAGAACGGTCCACTATGCGGGATGTCAATGTTTCAAAATCACCGGGCTTCGTCTCTCTCTTGATGAAACCGCCGGGGATCTTCGCTGCCGCATAGGACTTTTCCATATACTGTACCGTCAATGGAAGGAAGTCCTCGTCCACGGCCTTTTCATCGATAGCCACTGCTGCGATGAGTACGGCTTTACCCTGTCTGTACATCACTGCACCGCTTGCCTGTTTGGCTATTTTATTGAATTCATACTTCTCTTCGAGACGGTTACTGTTGATCTCTACAATTTGTTCTTTCATAAGTCTATTTTTCCTTTGTTTTTTCTACTTTGTATTTCCCAGCTTGTGCTTTGACTATAGATTGTATCTCTTCAAAGTCCGATCTCTCATACGCTTTATAGTAATATTCGATAGAGATATAATCTTGTATCTTATGCGGACAGAATATCCCGTCACAGACGCTCAGAAAGTTCTGATAGACCGTTTGGTCCAGTATAGGCGTTGCGATATAGATATTTTTAGCGCCTCTTGCGATCGCTGACTTCAGTGCTACCATCATCGTCAATCCGGTCTCTATACACTCATCAACCAAGACCACATACTTTCCCCGAAGCGGAACCATCTCCGTTCCTTTACGATATTTATAGACATAGGTCAGCACTTCCTCTTCATACTTTCGATGTGCTTCACCATACACATAGTCTTCATTGATCGCAAAGGCATCCGTAAGTGCTTTATGTATCACCACTTCTTCCGTTTCTGAAACCATCGCGATCGCCAATTCAGGATTGTTGGGCGCGTAAATAGGCTCTGTAAGCAGAATATCCATTTGCACATCCATCGCTGTGGCTATCTGATCTGCAAAATAAACCCCCTCTTCACTGATACCGATCACCACGGTTTCATTTTTTTCAAATAACTCTGAAGGCAGCATGTCGATCAGTTGCTTTGAAGCATCCTCTCTGTCTTCATAATAGATATTAGGGTTTAAATCGCTGGGCATGATCTGCTCCTGGAAATTGTTTTGAGATCTCTTCTTCATCAAAAGTATAACGAAACTCTTCTATATACTTCATCAATAATCTGTAGGCATGGTTCAACTCTTCCATTTTTTCAATGTCACCGCCTACATCAGGATGGTTCTTCTTAGCCAAAAAATGGTACTGTTTTTTGATATCTGACCTACTGATCAATTTGGGAAGACTCAATACCTCTAAGGCTTTTTCTATCTCTTCTTGTGGATTAGTAATCATTATTAATGCTCTCCAATCCCTGTTGTGTCTCTCCAGTACCTATGCTGCCAAAAGGAATAAAGTTCATCTGTAAATTGAAAGAGGTATCTTCTGTATATCCTGTAGGTCTTGGCGTAATATCCTGTCTTAATGAAGCTGTGAGGTTCCAGCAATCACGATGGTAGCTTCCTCCGATCCTCCACTGCTTATCCGAAGCATCATCCACATCATAGTTAAACCCGCCATGCAATGCGATCTTCTCGTTCACTGTGTATCTAAAAGCGATATTGATATCGTTGGCAGCCGTATTTATCCCATTATACCGATCCATCTCATCCTGTAAGATCTGTTTATAGGTATGGCCTACGCGCACATGGTAATCTGCTCTGTTCAATGACAGGTAACTCGATGATTCGCGTATTTTCCCATACTCATGTGCATAGGTCATATTACTATAAATACTCCATTCGTCCCAGTTATACTGCATTTCATTGCTTATATCGGCAAGCCTATACGCCCTGTCGAGATAGTACTTTTGTGATAACCGTTGAAAAAATTTCAATTTCATGCTCTCATCATAAAAATAGTGGTTTAGGCTGAATGTATAGTGTTCTTCGGGCAAACCTACCGTAAACAACTCCTGCTGTTCTTGCGTGAGCGAAGAGAATGGGACAGGAGACTGATCTTCACTTCCGGGTTTAGTATACTCTAAAGCAGGTTGCATGACATGTACAAAACCGTCAAACTTTTTGCTCAGGTCCGTAAAGAATTTTACTTTATGAATGTTGCTATAGTATGCGAAATCATCATGGAGATAGTCGCCATTGCCAAAAAAGAACTTGCTGTAATAGATCTTTTCACCTAATGAGACATGTACAAAGTCATCAAAGAACGATGTAGTGAATTCCACCGGTATATTAAGTGCTGCCTGACGCAGTGTGGCACCCTCTATTCTGTGAAAATTATCGATGCGAAGGTCAGCACTGTAGGTGAGGTTTTCCCACATCAGATGATTCAGGTATTTATGCAGCTGGACGGATGGAAGCACCTGCATGGTTGCATCATTGCTTGTTTCTCTCGTATCGATGAAGTATTTTGCATTAAGCCCTGCATAGAAGTCATTGTTATATGCGAAATAGTTCACTCTGGATTCCTGCAAAGGTACCAGTCCGAAATGTTCCAGCTTTCTTTTTTGCAGGTTCAGGTAATCAATGTCATTCAGATAGGTGGTATTGACATAGAGACCATCGGTGAAACCCTGAGGCAGTGTGTCTGCGAACAGTTTGGAAGATTCATAGTTGAACTCGATCCCGTAATGACTGTCTTCCGGAAGAAGGTTACCTGCTATATAGTCTGTGCTGTCTTTAAAATAACCTGCCCTCAAGGTTCCGGAGGAGTGTGCGGAATCCACAAATCGAAAGGTACTGTAAAGACCTACACTTCTTGCAGTACGGATCTGTGGATTGAACTCTAGATCCATGCTTGGCGAGATCGCCCAGAAAATGGGCTGCTCATAGAGGAAGCCCTCATTTGAATTATAGCCGAAAGCCGGAAAAAGCAGCCCCGAGCTTCGCTGCTTGTTGGTGGAAAACGCCAGGTAGGGTGTATAAAATACAGGGATATCCCACAGGTATACTTTGGCATTGTATATCTTCATATAATCTGCATTGCTGTCATACGTGGAGCGTGAAAAAAACATTTTCCATAAAGGATCTTCGATATCACAGCTTGAGAACAAGGAGTGGCCTAAGGTGTAATTCCCCTCTTTTCGATGGGCATCGCCCGTAAAAAGCCATAGGTCATTCTCGCTGACAAGAAAAAGTTCTTCAAACGTGACCTCCTGTGTATCCGTATAGGTCTCTATATGGTCGCTTTGTTCTTTGGTACCTTTATATCCTATCATTTCAATGTTCCCATCAAGGATAAGCAGCTTTTTGGTTTTATCAAAATGTGCCGAGGATGCCTTGATCACAGCATCTTGATAATAGACCAGCACATTGTCTTTTGCCGTCACAGTGGTTTCTGTAGACTCTAAATGTTCTGCTGTAATTTCTATTTTGTTTTTATCGATAGCGGCATACAATAGCTGCATGCCGAAGAGTGCACATAAAAGAAAAAACGTTTTAGCCATCAACAACTACACAATGGGAGAGTTTGTCATGCAGTGTTTGTTTCAAGGGAACAAAAAAGGCCATGAGGAATCCCAAGTAGAAGAGCACTTCGCTTGGGATCCTTATACTTGCGCGCAAAAATGCTTTTGAGAAACCCGGTACTTTCCCCGTCTCCAGGTCTATGACCTTGATCTTCATCAGATACTTGCCCAGCGTCATACCGTTTTGCCAGACGAGAACCGTGTGATAGATGATCTTGATCGCAAATATCACGATAATATTTTGCGCGATAAAGGCATTGATGGTCTCGATCGCCGCCTGGTCTACTACAGTGATGTTCGAAAACACTTCAGAGAACTGATCATAAAAAATAATAAACGTAAACACAGAGATGACCAGGTCATCTATGACAAAGGAAGCGATCCTTTTTTGGATGCTTGCAATGGGCAAAGAAGCGGGCTCATGCATCCCGGTTTCCTAGAGTGCCTGGTAGGCAATATCAGTACGACACTGCTTTCCTGCGAAGTGCACCTGCCCTACCAGCATATAGGCACGCTGCTGTGCCTCCTTGATACTGTCTCCCAACCCTACACAGACCAGTACTCTTCCGCCGGTGGCATAAAGCTTTCCATCTTCCCCCCTGCTGACACCCGCATAGGAGATGTGCGTATTTTCACGTACCTCTTCATGATAGATCTCATCTACAATGATCTCAGCAGGTGGTGTACTGCCATACGGATAGTTCTTGCTTGCCATCACGACACCTACCGCATACTTGTCATGAAACGCTATCTCCGCATTTTTCAGGTCACCCGTAGCTGCCTTGTAGAAGAGTTCGCTCGCAGGCGATTTGAGCAGAGGCATCAGTTCTTCACATTCAGGGTCTCCAAAACGCACATTGTATTCAAGGATCATTGGTTCACCTTTGACCACCATCACACCGATGAAAAGCACCCCTTTGAAAGGATTTCCTTCCTCTTCCATACCTTTCAGTGTCGGCTTGATCACCCGCTCATCCAGTTTTGCGTAGATCTCTTCATTGACCAGAGGGGTCGGAGCATAGGCACCCATACCGCCGGTATTGGGACCTTGATCATTATTCAACAGTCTCTTATGGTCCTGTGCGGCAGGCAGTACGACATAGTCTTTTCCGTCACAGATCGCAAATACGGAGAGTTCATACCCGTCCAGGAACTCTTCAACGACAATAGAGGTTCCCGCCTCCCCGAACGAGTTTCCTGCAAGCATTTCGCCAGCAGCCTTCTTCGCTTCGTCATGGCTCTGTGCGATGATCACACCTTTTCCGCCGCAAAGTCCGTCTGCTTTGACCACGATAGGTGCTTCCAGTGTATTGATGAATTTATAGGCTGCCTCAAGGGAATCCGTCTCAATGTATTTTGCAGTAGGTACATGGTGACGGGCAAGGAAGTTCTTCATGAAGATCTTGGAACCTTCCAGCTGTGCGGCCGCTGCGGTAGGACCAAAGATCGTCAGCCCTCTTGCTTCAAACACATCTACGATCCCCTCGACCAGCGGCCCTTCCGGCCCGACGATCGTCAATGCGATACCATTCTTTTCAACAAAGTCTGCCAGTTCGGAAAAGTCGCTGATGCTCAGGTTCTCACCCAAAGCATCCGTAGCACCATTACCGGGAGCGAAATAGATCTTCTCTACATTGTCATCTTTAGCAAGTGCCAAACCGATAGAGTATTCTCTACCACCCGAACCTATGATTAATACATCCATTTATTTCTCCAAAAAATTATAACCAGAACAAGGAATTTGTCATGTGATACCAGATGTTGTACCTGTACGTAGAGGATTTTGGAAAGATCTGAGTCAAACTTCTCTTCGTCGATAAGCTTTACAAAGTCCTGTACGTGCAATGGTACTACCTAGTCCCCGGGTGAGCGTTCTGTTCAAGTCGGCCCTATATAGCCAACGGTGCAGGAGAGAGTCTCTCTTTAGGGGAAGATGTCTCGCTGACCAGGTCAAGCTCAAATGACAACCTCCGCACACCAAGAAACTACATGTCCCACTAAGAATAAATGTTGGACCCCAAATACAGTCGTCGCATCACCTAGGTTGATTTGATTATAGCCTATTTGAAGTTAGAAGTGAGTAAAAGCTGCCCTAATTATAAGCGTAGAACTATGATTTTATACATTCTTCTTCCTGGCACCATCGTTTTGTAAGCAAGGGACCAGAGCAACCACCTTGGTCTTTCTGCTGAGGATATTTAATCGATCAGGCTCTTGCCATACAGCATCGCATCGTTCATAAGCTCGTCATCATAAGGGTCGAAATGCGGGGAGATCAGCCAGTTCTTCTTCTTGTCCAATGCATGGATCTGTTCTTCGACCTCATCTGCTATACGGTGGGCATCAAGCAATAATATATTGGGACGAAGTACCATATGGAACTCTACAAAATTGGTAGAACCGTCCGTACGTGTTTTAAGCCAGTGGTAACTTGCCACTTCCGAATGAGAGGAGATGATATTGCCGATCTCTTCTACCATCTCCGCATCCAGCGCACGGTCCAAAAGTATTTCTATCCCCTCTTGTATGATCTCATAGGCAGAGTAAATAATATAGACGCCTATACCCAACCCAATGACGGCATCGATCGCATCCAGACCTGTCACATAGACCAATCCCAGTGCCGTCAGAACCGCCGCATTGCTCCACAGGTCTGTTTTATAGTGCAATGCATCTGCCCTAATGACAAGGTTCTGTGTCTCCTTTGCCACCTTTAATAAATACCTTACCAAAAGATAGGTAATGATGATAGAAAATGTCATCGCCACGATAGAAGGCGTCAGCAAAGTGGTTTCCGTACCTTTACTTAATTTCTTGATCGCTTCATAGATAATATAGAGTCCGGAAATCGTAATGATCGTGCCTTCTATCACTGCCGCAACAGCCTGCACCTTGCCTTTCCCGTAATGGTACTCCTCATCCGGATGCTCTTCTGACTTCTTTATGGCAAAAAAGTTAAAGACAGAGACCAGCATATCCAGAAGTGAGTCTATCGCAGATGCCAGTACCGCCACCGAGCCGCTCACCACCCCTAGTACCAATTTGATCAGTACCAGCAGTGTAGCGACCGAACTCGATACCAGTGTTGCCTTTTTTTGTGACGACATTTTAGGCTTTGCTTTCATCCGTATCTCCCTCTCTTTTCTTTGATCATCAACAACCCATTAGCCCCCAATAATCCCAAGGACACCACAATATAGAGTAGAAGAAGTATCCATAGTGCCGCACTTACTATTTCAAGGAAAGGGAAAAACAGTGTTATGCGATATAGTATACCGAGTAATACTGTATATTTCACCATATCATGCAGCCTTGCATAGAACTTGATAATGGTTTCTTCCCTGCAGTGTGCACATCTCTTCTCAATGGTTTGCTGCTCCCGTCTATCTAAAAATGCATAAACGAACTTTAAAAGATAGCGCGACAACATAATGATCACAGCGATGCGCACGATGACAAGAAGTGCATTCAGCCAGAACCCCTCCGGTATCTTGGCCCAGAGTTCCCAAAGAAGCGCCTTGAGACTCATCCCCTGATAGAGATACGTGATACAGAACACAGACACCGCTGTTAACCCAAGCCATAGCAGTACTTTGAGCACTATGAACAGGTAACTTCTGGCTTTTTCTATTTTCGTTTTGTGTTTCTCATAGGAGGCTGTGTTCTTCATCAGACCGAACGCAAACCGGTAATGTAACTTCAGCAGTACATAGATGCCAAATACAGCAAAAAGAAGCAATGCAAAAACAATTATCTCTTGATAGAGATCAGGAATACCCATGGTGAATGACCTAATGTATTAGTGGATGTGATTTTAGCATAAGTTTGTTTTAAAGCGTACAGAGAGGAAAGCCAGGTTGTAGTGGGAATCATACCTTACGATATACCATAAAGGTGGTATATCGGTCAGGCTTATTTACAGTGCTTTCGTAGCCAGAGAAGCGATTCTTGAAGCAAAGGCACTCTTGTCTTTAGGTTCGAAGCCTTCAGCCAGTTTCGCACCGTCAAGCAGTATCCAGGCGATGTCGGCAAACAACCCTTCATCGCTCAGACTGTTGAGCTTTTTGATCATCTCGTGTTCCGGATTTAGCTCGAGTATCAAAGGGGTTTCAGGCATCTCCTGACCCATTTGTGCAAAGATCCCTGCCATGGCCGCCAGAGGGTCTGAAGGATCTTTTAGTACACAGGACGGACTTGAGGTCAAACGTGTAGAGATCTTCACATCTTTCACCTCTTTGCCTAAAACTTCTTTGATCTTCTCTGTAAGATCCTTAAACTCATTTTCGATCTCTTCTTTTTCTTCTTCGGTCTTGGTATCAGGTGCTTCGATAGCAGTGATGTCTTTCAGCTCCCACTCTTTGTATTTTTCGATCATCGGTGTGACAATGCTGTCTTCATCTTTGTCATCCATGATCAGGACTTCAATGCCTGCCCTGATATAGGCTTCCAGCAGCGGAGAGTTTCTAAGTACTTTCTCATCCTCACCTATCAGATAATAGATCTCTTTTTTCTCAGAGTTTGCACGTGAGATATAGTCCTCAAAACCTACCAGCCCCTCTTCGGTTGAAGATTTATATCTGACGATCTCCAGAAGCAGCTCTTTGTTCACATAGTCCGTATAGATACCCTCTTTGATCATTTTGTTGTACTGTTTCGTGAAGGTGACCGCATCATCGCCGCTGAGCTTTTTGATCTGCTGAAGTATCTTTTTCGTTGAACTCTGTTTGATGTTTGCCAGAATTCTGTTCTCCTGAAGCAATTCACGGGATACGTTCAGAGGAAGGTCCTCGCTGTCGATGATCCCTCTGACAAAACGTAAATAAGGAGGCAGCAGCTCTTTGCTGTCATCGGTGATAAAGACACGCTTGACATACAGCTTCACCCCAGCCTCATAGTCCGGTCTGTACATATCCATCGGTGCTCTTTTAGGGATGTAAAAGAGTGTCGTAAACTCATTGGCCCCTTCCACTCTGTTGTGCAGATACGTCAAAGGTTCGTCATCTCCGTGTGCGAGCGTTTTGTAGAACTCTATGTAGTCTTCTTTTTTCAGCTCGGACTTCGGAAGGGTCCATAGTGCAGTGGCAGCATTGGCCTGCTCTGACTTGTTGACCATTTTCGTCACTTTGTCATCCCCTTCACCCTCTGTCTCTTCCTCTGAGAAGTGAAGCATGATCGGGTACGCAATATGGTTAGAGTACTTCTTGATCACCGTTTCTATTCTATGCTTCTCTAAAAACTCTTTTTCATCCTCTTTCAGCTTGATGTATATAATGGTCCCGTGCTCTTCTTTGGTCACAGGCTTGACCTCATACTCACCCGTACCATCTGTCGAGAACATGTACGCCTGTTCTTCTCCCGCTTTTTTGGAAATGACATCTACATGCTCGGCTACCATGAATACAGAGTAGAACCCTACCCCGAACTGACCGATCAGATTCGAATCTTTTTTTGCATCTCCTGTAAGGTTTTCCATAAAGGCTTTGGTACCTGACTTGGCGATCGTTCCCAGGTTCTCCATGAGGTCTGCTTCATTCATACCTATACCGTTATCACCGAGGGTCAATGAGTTATCTTCCTTATCAAGCTTGATAAAGACTTTTCCTGACCAGTTCTCATCTTTATACTTGTCATCTGTTAAAGAGAGATAGTTGAACTTGTCTATTGCATCACTCGCATTGGAGACCAGCTCTCTGACAAAGATCTCTTTGTTGGAATAAAGAGAGTGTGTCATGAGTTTTAAAAGCTGTCCTATTTCTGTTTGAAACTGATGTTTTGCCATGTATGTTTCTCCTCTATATGATTATTTTTTTGGGATTATAGTCTATTTTCGCAAAAATTACAAGTTTTTTAGAAAGATAGTTTAGTCAAAGTGACTAAACTATGGTCATATATATCTCTTATCCTTTTTTGCTATACTTTTAGTATGAAAAACTTATATCTCATCAGACATGCCAAATCAGACTGGAATGACGAAAGCAAAAGTGACCTGGAGCGAGGTCTCAACAAACGGGGTCAAAAAGCGATTGTGACCATGGCGGATGCACTCAGAAAAGTAAACGTCATGCCCGACCTGATACTCTGTAGTCCTGCCAAAAGGGCCAAGCTCACCGCTAAAGGGCTGGCCAAAGAGATCAAGTATAAGGGTAAGATAGACTACATTGAAACCCTCTATATGGCAGAACCCATAGAGGTCATCAGGCTCATCAAAGAGATCCCGGACAAATACAATAACGTCTTTATCATCGGTCATAACCCTGAAACAACAGAATTGACGGATCTTATGGTAGATGAGTATATCGATAACGTACCTACATTGGGTATCGTTGGTTTCAATGCACCTATCAAACATTGGAAAAAATTCAAACCCGAAAAAACCAAGCTTGACTTTTTTATCTACCCAAAAATGTTCGAGTAGCTATCTTATCGTTTCCACTCTAACGTTCTGAGCGGAATTTTTTCATTCGAGAACGGCTCAACGATCACATCGATCTCCTTGAGTTTGTACTGTAAGGGGAAACCTACTTTTGAACCTTTGGCCGTGCTCTCCAGGATATAGTATTTCTTCCCGTTCACCCAAAGCCCTTTTGTCCGATCCAAGCGTTTATCCTCTATGGCCGTGATGATGAAAATATGCTTTGGTACCAGCACAAAATAGGCTTCCTTTCCTAACGCATGCAGCATGGAGATCAGCAGGTTGCTCTTGTCATCACAGTCCCCAAAATTTTGCTGTATGGTTTTTTGTGCTGAATACTGCTGAAAGGTAGCCGTCCTGTAGGGGATCTCGGTCACGAAATCCAATAACGTTTGTACTTCGCATAAGGCATCTCTACAGTGCTGTGTTAATGAAAATGCTTTATCCTGGATCGCTTCAGAAGTCGTGACATATGATCTATATACCCCATTGGAGGTGCCTACATGGGTTCTCTCTACGATAGCCATCGCTTTGATGGTACCGTAGACAAAAGCGACAAATGCGATCACTATAATAAGCAGAGATAGGTTCTTTTTGCTCTCACTCTTCATGTCAGGTATACACTACGCTACGAAACCGTGTCCTATTTTGTAGAGGTTTCACACCCCTGCTGTTGACGCTCTGCCAAAAGCTCTGCCCGCCTTCTCTCGGCATCTCTTAACATTTTCTTTTTATTGTTACTTACCGTGATCCCCGGTACCGGCATTGCCTGCGCCTTTTCTTCCAAATGGAACGCACTGGTATTCTTTACCATGAGCATAAACTCATACAGTTGGACCAGTTCTTCCTCGATAGCATCACATGCTCCAGAGGATGCGGCAGGTTTACTTGCGGGTGCTTTTGTATCAGCTGTTTTCACCGTACTCTCTGGCATAGGCGTTTTATCAGCCTGTGTTTGACGCTCTGCTTCAGGTGCTGCCTCTTCAGCCTTTACTTCGCTTGTCGTGGATGCTCTGGTGGGTGCTTTGGTATGATGCACCGTGACAGCTGCTACGGGCTCTGCTGCAGCCTTGGCTTCCACAGGGAGAGTAGCGGCAGGGTCTGCCTTAGCCGCCGATGCATCAGGTTTCATCATTGTTTGATCACTCTCGGCAGATGCTTCAGACACCACTGCAGGTTTCTTTACGGCTGGCTTTTCATCCGGCACTGTCGCAGCGCCTGCAGGTACAGGGGTTTTGCAACCCTGGTTTTCACGCTCCTGTAAAAGTTCTGCACGTTTCCTCTCTACATCTCTCAACATGTGTTTTTTGTTGTTGCTCACCGTGATCCCCGGGACAGGAAGTGCTGTGGCCTTTTCTTCTAAATGGAACGCACTGGTATGGTTTACCATCGCAGTGAACTCGTCCAGCCTGATCAGTTGTCTATCGATGGCACTACATGGATCTGAAGATATAGCGGTATCTTTCATGTCTGCAGTGCTAGGTTCACAACCATACTTTTGACGCTCTGCAGCATACTCTGCCCGCTTCTTCTCTGCATCTTTTAGCATCTGTTTTCTGTTATTGCTAACCGTGATCCCAGGGACAGGAAGTGCTGTGGCCTTTTCTTCCAGATGGAACGCACTGGAGTTTTGCACCACTTCCGTAAAACTGTCCAGCCTCATCACCTTTTCATCGATGACAGCACATGGATCAGAGGACAAAGAAGGTTCACCTACCACCGCCATTTTATCCGCTACTTGGCCGCTGCAGGCTGTCAACAATATCACGATCGAAAAAGAAGAGAGTAGATGAAGAAGTGTTTGTTTCATAAGAGGTTCCTTTAAGAAATATTATAGCAGAAGCATCTCAAATACATCGCATACCTGTGTGCAAGATCATTTCAAACGTTTTTCGGTCACCTCGTCCGGTTCTACCTCACACAAAAGTGTATCTTGTCCGCAGTGCCGGCAGGTGGTTCTCATCGTAAAGATATACCAGCCGTTTTTATCTTTCAGTATGGAGTTACCGCACTTGGGACAGGTGATACGGCTCTGCACAATGGCCAATATCATTGCAAGGGCCAACTGCAGGGTACTGTGTGTGTAAAAGACTGACAGCACGATCAAAAGCGCTACGGAAATACCCAGAAAAAGGTATTTCACATAAGAGGGGATACACATGCTGAAACTATTCCCACTCGATCGTCGCAGGTGGCTTGGAACTGATATCATACACCACTCTGTTGATCCCGTCAATTTCGTTGATGATCCTTCTGCTCATACCTTCCAGTACATCATGCGGTACATGTGCGAACGTCGCTGTCATACCGTCTACCGACTCGACCATACGGATACAGACCGTGTTGTCATAGGTACGATTGTCACCCATCACGCCGACTGACTGCACATTCAGCAGTACCGTGAACGCCTGCCATACTTTGTCATAGTAGCCTGTGGCTTTAAGCTCTTCCTGCATGATGGCATCCGATTCGCGAAGCAGTCTCAGTGCCTCTTCGTTGACCTCACCCATCACCCTGATGGCAAGCCCCGGTCCGGGGAACGGATGTCTGCCTATCATATGTTTGGGAAGTCCCAGTTCAAGACCGAGTTTTCTTACCTCATCTTTGAAGATCTCTCTCAGCGGTTCGACCAGCTCAAAGGTCATCCAGTCAGGCAGTCCTCCCACATTGTGGTGGGACTTGATCGTTTTGGACGGGCCTTTTACAGAAACCGACTCTATGACATCGGTGTAGAGTGTCCCTTGTGCCAGGAAACTGACATCGGTATGTTTTTTCGCTTCTTTGTCAAACACTTCTATGAATTTCTCACCGATGGCTTTTCTTTTCTGCTCAGGGTCCGTCACACCGGCAAGTGCTTCCATGAACTCTTTTTTTGCGTCGATGGTGATCAGCGGGATGCCAACCAGTTTGAACATGTCCTGAACCTGTTCTGCTTCATCTTTTCGAAGGAGTCCCTGATCGACAAAGACACAGATCAACTGCTCTTTGGGAAGTGCTTCATTCAGCATCGCGGCAACCACGGAAGAATCCACCCCTCCACTTACACCACACAACACTTTTCTGTCACCTACCTGTGCCTTGATCGCGGCGATCTTCTCTTTTGCAAAACTTCCCATGTTCCACGTACTGTCACAGCCGCAGATATATTTTGCAAAGTTTTTCAACATCACTGTGCCATCTACAGAATGGTGCACTTCCGGATGGAACTGAAATGCATAGATATTTCTGCTCTCATCGGCTATGGCCGCGTACGGAGAGTTTTCACTTGTACCTATCACTTCAAAGCCCTCAGGTATACGTTCAGCTTTGTCACCATGACTCATCCATACGATAGAATCATCGGAAATGTTTTGAAAGATCTTGGAGTTATTTTCTATCCTGAGCTTTGCTTTTCCATACTCATGATGATCCGCAGCGATCACCGAACCGCCAAAGTGTTGTGTGATAAGCTGCATGCCGTAACAGACACCCAGGATAGGCAGTCCCAGGTCCCAGATACCGTCATCAGGCTTATACGCATCTTCGGCATAGACTGAAGCCGGACCGCCTGAAAGGATGATCCCTTGCGGTTTTCTTGCTTTGATATCTTCGATACTTTCACGATACGGTACCACTTCGGTATACACACCGCTCTCTCTGAGTTTTCTAGCGATCAGCTGTGTATATTGTGAGCCAAAGTCTAAGACCAAAATAGGTACTTCTTTCATATATCTTTCCTTATTAAATTATATACCTGTTGTTCCGAAGAGACAACGTTATCCACGGTGGAAGAAGGCAGGTTTATCCTTCATCCGCTTCAACATAGTGAGAGCCCAGGGACTCTTTTCTTGCAAGTGCGGCCTCCACGATTGCAGAAGCGGTGTTCAGCCTAAGCTTCAGCAATCTTCCGATCTCTTTATTTTTCATATCATAAATGAGATTTTTTGCCTCATGCATCCCTTTGGTCGTCCTGATAATCCCTATATCGTCCCACATCACCTGACGCAGTTTTTGCTTATAGATTTTATCCTTCTCTTTGTGCAGAATATTACCGTAATCTTTCTCAAATTTAGGTGTTTTCATCTCTTTATGCGCTTTGGAAAGCAGATGGTCCACTGCACGTTTGGCAAAGACCACTCCCTCAAGCAGTGAATTGGATGCCAAACGGTTGGCTCCGTGTACGCCGGTTCGTGCTGCTTCACCTATGACATACAGACCTTCCATGCCGTCTATGCACCCGTTGGTATCACATTTTATGCCTCCGTTAGAGTAGTGGAACGCAGGCGAAATGGCGATCTTGTCCCGGGGGAACTTGTATCCGAGTGCACCGAACGTACGTGTGATGTTCGGAAAACGGTGCTCGAACCACTTCTCTTCGAACATAGAGAAATCAAGATAGGCTTTTTGCCCCGTTTTGCGCTTATGATTGAAGATACCCCGAGCCACGATATCCCGACTTGCCAACTCACCTCTCTCATCATAATCGAACAGGAAACGTCTTCCCTCTTGATCCACTACATGTGCACCCTCTCCCCTGAGCGCCTCGGTCAGTAACAGTTTTCTTGCAAATGGGGTATCCACAAATACGGTGGGGTGAAACTGCATGAATTCCATATCGGCAAGTTCTATCCCTTTTTCAACACAGATGCCATGGATATCCGCACTGACGGTACGCGAGTTTGTGTTGTAGGCATAGAGTGAACCTATCCCCCCAGAAGCGATGATCACATCATCTGCATAGATCGTCGTGGGTTCATAATTGACCGTTGCTTTTACCCCAAAACATCTGCCATTATCGATAAGCAGGTCATAGACCAATGTATTTTTCTGCAGCTGGTGTTTGTTCTGCACCATCATAAAGTAATGCATGTAACGCCCTGTGGCGTCTCCGCCTGCATGAATGATACGTTCTACCGAATGGGCCGCCTCTTTCGTATAAAGGATTCTGCCTTGTTCATCCGTATCAAACTCCATCCCTCTAGAGATGATATCATGCGTGGTCTCCAGTGAAGTACGGGAAAGGATCTCCACAGCTTCTTTATTGTTATGGTACGAACCCGCAGCCATCGTGTCCGACACATGAAGCGGGATATCCGCTTCGTTCAAAGCGGTTGTCATACCTCCCTGGGCATAAAAGGTGTTGCACTCCCATGGGATATCTTTACAGACCACTAAGACGTTTTTGCTAGCGGGCAGCTGCATCGCAGCATATAGTCCTGCGATACCGGCCCCTATGATCAATACATCATACTTTTCCACCTCTATCCTTCACTCTTCACTGTTGAATTTTGGTCCGTCTCGTCCGGAACATATACAGGATCTGTTTTATACCCGCATCCTGTCAAGATGATACAGCAAATTGATGTTATAATCGCTTTATGAAAAAAGCCAGTATGATTTTGTCTCATTTATCTTCTCAACCTCAGTTTAAATCATTAAAAAGACAAGCGTGCTACGAGAAGTATATCAGTCTGCTGAGTCACAAATGGCAGAAAGCAGTTGCCTTTGTGTACATCAAGGATGAAACACTTTTCGTAGCGGTCACGCATCCTGGCTTTAAAATGGAACTTAATTATAATAAAGATTTATTAAAAAGCCTATTAACACAGCTGGCTGCACATGACAAATCGTGTGAGATGATGCAGGCACAAAAAGTGGTGGTCTTTCACAGCCGCTATTATGCAATGCCTGAGGAAAAGCATGCTTATGACACTGTGCCGCACTATCATGAACGCGCCAAAGGTGATTTTGAAACACCCGAGGACAATGCGCTCAAAGAAAAATTCGAACGTATCAAAGCACTGATCACATGCAATCAGTAATCCAGAACCTGCCTTCCTCGGCGGGCGTCTATCAGTATTTTGATGCCAAAGGCAAACTGCTCTATGTAGGAAAAGCCAAGAACCTGAAAAACCGGATCAAAAGCTACTGGCGTTTCACCCCCGCTTTTAAACCCAATGAAGCACAAAGTTCCCGTATCATAAAGATGCTCTATGAGGCTGACAGACTGGAGTATATCCTTGTGGAAACGGAAGAGGATGCCCTCATCCTGGAAAACTCTCTGATCAAACAGCTCAAACCCAAATACAATATCCTGCTCCGCGATGACAAGACCTATCCCTATATCTATATTGATGAGACACTGGAGTTCCCCCGGTTCGAGATCACGCGCAAAGTCGTCAAAGGGAAAAACATCACCTACTATGGTCCCTTCCCATCGGGCGGGAAAGCGCTGCTCGATGCCATCTATGAGGTCTACCCGCTGATACAGAGAAAGTCCTGTCTCAAAGAGGGGAAAGCCTGCCTTTTTTATCAGATACATAAATGCCTTGCACCCTGTGAAGGGAAGATAACCCCTGATGCCTATGCCAAAATAGTCGATGAGGCCAAGACCTCCATCCTGAAACGTAAAAATCTCATCACGGTACTGGAAGAGAAAATGACCCATCTTGCACTGCAGGAGCGCTACGAAGAGGCCGCCGCCATGAGGGACAGCATACAGACCATCTCCTCCCTCACCATGTCATCGAACATAGATGTGGCAAAGGAACTTGACCTTGATATCTTTGCCATACAGAACGGGGATGAAAAAGGGGTGATCGTGAAACTTTTTATGCGCGGAGGGAAGATCATCTCCTCAACCTATTCCTATTTCAGGCATACCCATATCTTTGATGAAAATGAAGCCTACAAGCAGGCATTGCTGGAATTTTACACGGTCGACACCCCCCATATTAGCAAACAGATACTGACAGCACACACCTTTGAGGACAGCCAGCAGGTAGCCCACACCCTCTCTGCGCGTTTTGGAGACAAGATAGAAATAGCGACACCTCAGCGTGGCCCCAAAGCAAAACTCATTGCATTGGCCCTGCAAAACTGCGAAGAGCTGTTGCGAAAGACCCAAGATGATACCCTCATGGAACAAAAGATCGCTGACCTTCTCGATCTCAGTGTCATCCCCTACCGTATAGAAACCTTTGACAACTCTCACTTGATGGGGGCCGCTACCGTTGGGGGCATGGTGGTATGGGACGAAGGGAAATGGGATAAGAACAGTTACAGACGGTACACACTGCATGCACGCGATGAATACGGACAAATGAAAGAGATGCTTACCCGGCGTATAGAAAACTTTAAAGAAGCGCCTGCACCTGACCTGTGGATACTCGATGGAGGACAGGCCAATCTCAACCTTGCGCTTTCTCTGCTGAAAGAAGCCAATGTAAATCTTGATGTCATCGCCATAGCCAAAGAGAAACTGGATGCCAAAGCACACCGTGCGAAAGGGGCAGCGAAAGATATGCTCTATACGATCCACGGGATGCTTGAACTAAAACCCAATGACAAGCGCCTGCACTGGATCCAGCGCCAGCGGGATGAAGCCCATCGCTATGCGATCACCTACCACCAGAACAAAAAACGCAAAGAAGACACACACATTTCACTCCTTGAGAAAAAAGGGATAGGCAAGGCAACGGTCAAAAAGCTCATCGACTATTTTGGGACATTCGAAGCCATAGAGAATGCATCGCGTGAAGAAATTGCAAAAGTGACCAATAACAAAATTTCAAACATTATCAAAAATAATAATACATAATCAACCATATTTTGATATTTTTTACTAAAAACCGCTTATTTCATTCTATTTTTAGTTTAATTGTTATAGAGTTTTAGGAGTGGGATGATGTATATAATATTTTAGCTACTTGATATTATACAATTTACGTAACACTAGGTTAACAGCTGAGCGCATTGTGAAGTGAGGGGAAGAAAACCATAGGAATCACTTAGATTGCTAGGTTTCAGACAGTGATCTTTGGCTTGAAGTTTACTGGAATCCGCTTCTTCTTGATACACTTGAGATACTATAAAAGGGGTAAAAGAATACCATGAATAGACCTAATCCAATTGATGAAGAGTATACTTTTGAGAAAGGTCTGATAGTTAGTTCTACAGACCTTAAGGGGATCATCACCTATGCTAACAGGAAATTCTGTGAAATATCAGGATATACCAAAGATGAACTCGTAGGAAAGAATCATAATATTGTCAGGCATCCCGATATGCCGAAAGCAGCCTTTAAAGAGCTCTGGGACACGATCCAATCAGGGAAAGAATGGACAGGCATTGTTAAGAACCTGAGAAAAGACGGGAGATACTACTGGGTCTATTCCCACATTTCACCCATAGTGGCCGATGATGAAGTGGTCGGCTATACTGCAGCCAGAAGGCCTGCCTCACCTACAGAGATCGAAGAAAGCACTCCTATCTATAGGGACTTATTAGAAAAAGAAAAAAACTAAACACGGGATATCAATACAATGTACTTTATACTAAACGAAACGAACCAGATCATAGCTGCTGATACTGATTTATTGGAATTATGCGGATTGACACATATCGATCAATTGAATTTGAACATTGCACTGGGGAAAACCAAGTTCGATCATACCTCCGAAGAGAACCTTGTCATCACAGAGGAAGATAATGATACCTCATACCCTATGTCTAAAGTTTCTCTTTCAAGTATGCTCGGTCATCTGACCCTGGTCGATCTGAAGAGACCGGAAGAAGGAAACGAAGACCTCCTGTCAGATATCAAGACAGGTATACCGGAAGAGAGTGATGAGGATATCATTGCTCATGACCTGGATACGGAACTGTACTCCCTCGAGCCAGAGACGGAGGAAACAGGTCTGGAAACCGAGGCGGTTGAAGAGGACACAGCATTAATGGATCTTGACCTGGGTATCGCAGAGGAGACAGCTGAGAGCATCGATGAGATAGCGCCGGCACCAAGTGAAGATACGGATATCTTGGATCTGGACCTGGACTTTGCCTTAAAAGAGGAAGAGGCAGCTGAAGTACAGCCAGTGACCGATGGATCTGAAGAGATCCTTATAGACATCGCACAAGTGAGCCAGCGTATCGGCGTTTCAGAAGAAGACTATGATACATTCCTCAATGAGTATATCAATACCGCACTGGAACTGGAACAAGACCTTAAAAGTGCTGATGCACAAAAACGTGCAGATGCCATTGGAACGCTCACAAACCTTAGTGATCTCCTGCAGCTTCCTATGATGTCAGGTTTGGTCGCTTCGATCAATACCGCTTCAGAAGAGAAGCAGCAAGAGGCTATAGGGTCATTCTACTCTGCACTTTCAAGGATCACCACATCACAAGCCCCTGAAAAAGAGCCTGAGATGGAGCCTGAAATGGAGCTGTTTGGTTTAGAAGAAGAACCAAAAGAAGAAGCTGAACCTGCCGCTGAAAAGAGTGAAAAGGGCTTTGGGAGCATCAGCCTGGAGGGTATCAAGCCTATTTACTTTGATTTTCGATTGGAAGAGGCTGCAAATGACCTCTCCTTGCCGATCGACCTCATTGAAGAGTTTGTACGTGATTTTATAGAGCAGGCACATGTTGAGACAGAGAAAATGTTAAAAGCGTATGAGGAAGGTGATCTGGATAGCATCCAAAAGATAGGGCATCTGCTGAAAGGGGCATCAAGCAACCTCCGTATCAATCCACTATCTGATACACTCTACAAGATACAGTTCTGTGAAGATGTCAGTAAGCTCGAAGCATATATCAAAGACTATTGGGCCCACTTCCTGTCTTTTGAAATTCAAATAAACGCACTAGCTAAATAAAAGGAAATATACGATGACCATACGTAATAGACTTAAACTTATTGGGCTTGTTCCGATCACACTGCTTATTCTTCTATCAAGTTATTTTCTTGTAACTTCATACGTCAACTTTGAAAAAGCAAATGCGCTCAAGACAACCCTGATCAACAATGCCCCTTTGAACAGAGCGCTTGTACAGATCGGTCAGGAGCGCGGACTCACTGCCCTGTTCCTTGGAAGTGACAAACAAGAGTTTGCTGATGCGCTCGGGAAACAAAGAGAAAAACTAGACAATGCATTTGAAGACCTCAAATATGAAGTGATCCAGGAAAAGCCTGCCTATCTTCCTTTCCTCCTTGAATGGATGGAGGAAAAGAGTCATATCGACCACAGCAGCTACCAGAAACTCTTCGCAAATATCGCCAATTTGAACGCAGCCAGAGAGAAGATAGACAGCGAAGCCGTAGATTTTAAAAGTGTCTTTTTCAACACCTATACCGAGGGGTACTCGACACCTGTACTGGAGAGAGTGCTCATACTTCAAAACTATTCACTCGATCCAGAGATCTCATCACTGATCGATATACTTGTCCAGCTCTATACAGCAAAAGAGAATGCCTCACTGGAAAGAGACTTTATTTCCTATTTCATGGTCAAAAGAGCTTCACTTTCATTTGATGAGATCGCTGTGTGGGATGCCTTTAAAACCAGAGCCAATGTCTTTGATGTCAAACAGATAGCCAATCCGCTGTTACGTTATGAGATTCAGAAACTGTTCAATAACGAAAAAGCAAAAGAGGCTATGTATGAGCTTGCCATGACATCCTCTGCAGTGCAAACCGATATGGATAACGGTGACTATGCAGAGGAAGCTGTAGACTGGTTTGCACTTCAGACACAAAAGATCACCCTGCTTTCAAAAGCAGAACTGGTCGTTTCTGACGTATTATGGAAAACAAGTAATATCTATCTTGAAAAACAGCTTCTGCTTCTTGCTATTGCGGCAGCTATCTGGATACTGAGTTTTATTTTGGCTTACCTGGGATATACCACATCAAGAGATATTACAAGAAACATCAAAGAGCTTGAAGATGTACTCAACAAAGCAGTAGATGAAATGAAAGCCAGCGGGGACTATCTTGCATCAGATTCGCTAGCTATCGAAAACATCGAGCTTGATACGCATGAAGGTACAAAAGAAGCCTATAAGTTCCTTGAGAGCCTTGTTGAAGAAGCAAAGAATGATAAACTCACAGCCTTGCAGGCCAATGAGGCAAAATCTCTTTTCCTTGCAAACATGTCACATGAGATCCGTACACCACTCAACGGTATCGTTGGATTTACAGAGATACTCCGTAGCACCAAACTTACAGATGAGCAAAGCGAATTCCTCTCGATCATTGACAAGAGTTCTGAGAACCTTCTCAGTATTATCAACAACATTCTTGACCTTTCAAAGATCGAAAGCAACAAGATCGAAATTGAAAATATCATCTTTGATGCAGCGGAAGAGTTTGAAAGTGCTGTTGAAACCTATGCAGTTGCAGCCACTGAGAAAAACATCGACCTTAACTACTATATGGATCCGACTATTTCACCAAAACTTAAAGGTGACCCGACCAAGATCAAAGAGATCATTATCAACCTTCTCTCCAATGCGATCAAATTTACAAGTTATGGCGGAAGCGTTGACCTTGAAATTCTAAGAGTTGTAGATGAAAATGATGTACCGAGAGTGAAGTTCACGGTGAAAGATACGGGTATCGGTATGACAAAAGACCAGCAGTCGCGTATCTTTGATGCGTTCTCTCAGGCCGATGTATCAGTTACAAGAAAGTACGGTGGTACCGGTCTGGGGCTTACTATTTCAAGTGAATTTGTTGAGCTGATGGGTGGAAAACTTGAACTCGAAAGTGCCAAAGACCAAGGTACTTCATTCTTCTTCTCCCTGCCGCTGGAAGAAGTGGGTTCGACCGAAGCGAGCTACATGAACGTCTATACGGATCTCACGATAGGCAAGTATCAGCAGGAGATCCCAACAAAAATGGATACCTATCTTGAAAGATACTTTGCATACTTTGGTCCAAAGGTAGAGCATTTTGAATCCATCAGTGAGCTCAAAGACCTTGACAGCAAAGATGTTTGCAAGAACTACTGGGTGGATATAGATAAAGCGAAGCAAAGTATGATAGATGCGATCGGGCATATGGACAAATCCAAGCTCATCATTCTGGCAAATATCTCAAGCCGTGCGAAGGTGGAAGCGTTTGGTATTGACCAGAAACAGGTAGTCTATAAACCAGTGACACTCAGCAAACTAAAGACCGTACTGAGCAATACTGTAAATGTAGAGCCTCAACTGATCCAAGAGGCGATGGCCGCACAGGAAACCAAGTTTGATGCAAAAGTACTGGTTACAGAAGACAATATCATTAACCAGAAACTTATTAGACGTATACTTGAAGAGCATGGCATCACTGTGGATATTGCGAACAATGGTCTGGAGTCCTTCGAGAAGAGAAGAAACGGAGAGTATGACCTGCTCTTTATGGATATCCAAATGCCGGTAATGGATGGTATTGAAGCTACACATGAGATCCTTGATTATGAGGAAGATGAAAATGTCGAACATATCCCTATCGTTGCACTGACAGCCAATGCCCTTAAAGGTGACAGAGAAAGATTCCTGGCTGAAGGTATGGATGAGTATATTACCAAGCCGATCGAGACGACAGAACTGCTGTACATACTGAACAAATTCTTGCCGCATAAAGCAACCACTCAAATGCATGAAGCAGTCGAGAAAGAGGAGCCGACGATTGAAACGACGGCTCCTGAAGCTGCAGAAGAAGAAACGGCTGTTGCAATGATCGATATGACAGATGAACCGCTGGAGCTGAATCTCGAAGAATCTTTTGAAGAACCTCTAGAAGACCTCATCGAAACACCACAAGAGAAAAAGATACTGATCGCCAAAAAACACCTGTTGTCACGCAAGGTCATGGCAAAAGTATTGGACAACCTCGGTCAGGAGTATGATATCCTGGATGACCTTGGTATGCTTGAAAGCAAACTGGCATCTGACAGCTATGATATACTCTTTACGGATACAGATCTGATCACTGATACCATCAGCCAGTCAAATGAAAATGTGGCTATAATTTCGGCAAGCAATACCCAAACGCCTCAAGAAGTGACCGTACAGAAAGGTGAAACCATCTCCAATACAGCTTCTAAAGAAGATATAGCAAATATAATTAATAAATATAGAGGATAAAAAATATGTCACTAAAAGTACTTGTAGTCGATGATGACTTCATCAACAGAAAACTGTTGCAGACCCATTTAAAGAACAATCCGAATGTCACAGATATCGTAGAAGCTGAAAATGGTTCTGATGCGTTGGATAAATTGAAAAAAGACCCTGCAATAAATCTCATACTGTTAGATATCATGATGCCGGTTGTAGATGGAATAGAGTTTCTTAAGATCTTCAGATCAGACATGTCAAATGCCCACGTACCTGTCATCGTACTCTCAACAGATGATACACGCAAAACAGAAGTATTTGACAATGGGGCGAATGACTTCCTGCGCAAGCCTGTGATGCAGGATCAGCTGGCTGAAAAGATCACACAGTGGATGGACTAGTTTCTACTTAGTCTTTTCGCTTGAGGCAGCTTTCAAGCTGCTCAAACCTTACACGCTTCCTATTTTACAAATATCTCTTTAAGCACTTCATTGACATGCGTCACACCGATCACTTTTACATGACTTTTGACTTCCTCTGGTATCTCGTCCAGATCACGTTCATAGTTCTTCATCGGAATCAGAGCCTTTTCAACCCCTGCTTTGTAGGCAGCGATCAGTTTTTCCTTCAATCCGCCTATCGGCAGGACCTTCCCGGTCAGTGTCACCTCTCCTGTCATCGCGATCTTGTTGTCTATCTTTTGACCGCTCAAAATGGAAGCAATAGCACTGACCATAGCGATACCTGCACTCGGTCCGTCTTTAGGTGTGGCACCTTCGGGTACGTGGACATGCAGATCATATCGTTTATACACTTCGCTTGCGTCTACAGGAATGTTCTCTTCTCTCTCTTTCGCACTCTGAGGAATGATCGAAGAAGGAATAGGCAGCGTTCCGTTGTCTATCAGTATCTTCACGACTGAAAAGGCGATACGGGCAGACTCTTTCATGACATCACCCAGACTTCCGGTAAGCTGGAAGCCTCCTTTGCCCTTGATCTTGATCGCCTCTATCGTCAGGACATCCCCGCCTACGGCGGTCCATGCCAAGCCACTCACGATCCCGACCTGAGGGTTACTGTCTACCTGAGATATCTCAAAGACTTTTTTGTCCGTGAACTTCTCCAGGTTCTTTCTTGTGATGCTGATCGACTCTTTGGTCTTATCTTCCAGAAGCTGTCTTGCACTTTTTCGCATCAGCCCTGCAATTCTCCGACGTAGATTTCGTACACCGGCCTCTCTGGTATATTCGTCGATCAGTATTTTAAGTGCTTTATCGGAAATGGAAAACTCTCTGTTTTTCAGCGCATGTTTTTTCAGTTCCTGTGGTATCAGGTAGCGTTTTGCGATCTCGAACTTCTCTTTAGGGGTATAGGAGTTAAGCCCTATGAACTCCATCCTGTCACGAAGCGGTGCAGGGATACGCCCCACATCGTTGGCGGTAGCGATAAAGATCGCTTTGCTCAGGTCGATATTGAAATTCAGATAATAATCCCTGTATTTGCTGTTCTGCTCCGGATCAAGTATCTCAAGCAGTGCGGCAGTCGGATCACCCCGCATACTGCGCCCTACTTTGTCTATCTCATCCAGTACGATGACCGGGTCCATGCTTTTTGCCTCAATGAGCCCCTGTACCAGACGCCCCGGCATCGCGCCGACGTACGTTCTTCTATGGCCTCTAAGCTCATTCACATCTTCAAGCCCGCCCAGTGCTATACGCACAAGCGGTCTTCCCAATGCCGTAGCGATCGAGTTGGCTAATGACGTTTTTCCCACGCCCGGAGGTCCTGCAAAACAGAGTATCACACCACCTGCATCTTTCTGTTTGACACCGCGAAGTTCAGCCAGTTCTCTGACCGAGAAGAACTCTACGATACGCTCTTTAGGTTTTTCAAGCGAGTAGTGGTCCTTGTCGAGCTCACGCGAGACATCCTTGACACTGAGGTTTTTCTTCGTCAGCTTTCCGAAGGGAAGTTCAAGTACCCACTCCAAATAACTCTGGAGCACATTGGCATCTGCAGAGTCAGGGTGCATACGCGCAAAGCGGTCCAGCTGCTTGCTGATCTCTTTGAAGGCATCTTCCTGCATATGAGGCTTCAATGCAGCTACTTTTTCTCTAAAAATAGCTATCTCTTCCTCTCTTTGGGTATCCATACCCAGCTCATGCTGGATCTCTTTGAGCTGTTCTTTGAGGAAATACTCTTTATTGGTCTGTTCGATCTTCGTGTGTACCTTCGTGCGTATCTCACGCTGTACTTTGGCAGACTCTATCTCGGAGGTCACGATATCGATCAGCCCCAGCAGACGTTTTTCAATGTTCAGTTCGATATAAAGGGTGTAGGCCACCTCTTTGTCCAGTTTCAACATGGACGAGACAAGGTCTGCGATACGGTTCGGTTCATCATTCTCTTCAATCGTACGCACAAGGTCCGCAGGTATCTGACTGTTCAATGCCGAAAGCGATTTCACTTTGTCCCTGAGTATGTCCATCAAGGCATCTACTTTGAGCTTGTTATAGCTTTCCAGGTTGACCACATCGATGAGGGCACGGTTGAAAGCACCCTCTTTGGCTTCAAGGATCTTTCCGCGTGAAAGTCCCTGGAAAAGTATCTTGACCCTGCCATCGGGTATATGGACCTTACGCATGATCGATCCGATCACCCCTACTTTATAGATAGAGTCAAAATCATGTTTGCCTTCTTTCCCCGGCATTGATGAAGCAACGAACAGCAAGGAGTTGTTTTCCATTGCATCGGTGGCTGCATCTATATCTTTCTGGTCGGTAAGAAAAATAGGACTGATCATAAAAGGATAAAGAAAAAGTTCATCCTCGACAACGATCGGTAGTGTGGTGGGAAATGCATCATAATCGCTAAGTTGCATCATATTGTTCCTTTAAATAATAGTTAATTTCATAGTGTTCTCTAGGCAGATCGGGCATGAATACCCCCTGAGGAGTGTGCTTTGGTGCACTGCATATCAAAGGTTAATCAAAGACGTGACCTATGATGCCTTTTTCAGGCGGTGTAATATCAGCCATTTCTACCACAGAGCCTTTGTTCTTGTCTCTGTAAATTTTTGCCGCATCAGGCTTTCCGGTGCGGTCATACAGTGCTGCGATATTCTCATTAAGCAGATATTGGCTCATATGCAATCTTATCAGCATTGTATTAACAAGCGGTGCATACGCAGACCCGGGATAACGATGAATGTACGTTTTTGCCTGCGCAATGCTGTCCATAATAAGCTTTTGGTCCTTATAAACATCTTTGATGCCCAAAAATGATGCTTTGAGTTTCATAAAGTCTGTATATTCGCGGCTTTCCGTTTCACCGAAACGCTTGTTATATTCATCCAGATAATAGTTTGCAAGCAGATACTCTTCTTCGTTCATATGGGCATGCGCAAGTATCATCAGTGCTGTAGGCATCAGCGGTGAACGCATATGTTCACTTTTAAGAGAGATATAATAGGCATCAGCCTTGTCCAGATCTCCGCGGGTAATGCTGCTGGCTATCTTCTGGTACCAGTAGAGTGCCGGCTTGTTAAATTCCGCCACTTCTTTTTCATCTCCGCATCCTACAAATAAAAATGATACGGCCAACACCATACCTGCTAACATACTCTTTTTCAACTTCATATTTTTCCCTACTTAAAATCTAAATACTATATATCATAGCTCAAAGTATGTAAAAATCGTATTACATGCGTATAAATTATAAAAAATCGCGATATTTATTTCATATTATTATATATAATTGTAAATTTATCTTAGATATGATATTCTTTAGCCCGAGTTTTACATTTTGAAAAAGCCAAACCTGTTGCGAGACAGGGACGGAAAGCTACGGGTCTCTCAAGAGATAGCCGGGCTACCAAAAAAGTAAGCGATAACGCTTAAAATTCACCACTTTCAGATGTAGATACGAATCTAGTTTTACTCAATACTATTCTTGAGGATTATATTATAAGGTGTTATCATGAAGCATTTAACCAATCTGTCCAAACTACTATTTTTTGTTATTCTTTTCTCTCCACTTATGACAACACAGGCGCTAGCTATAGTTGAAGATGAGCCTAATAATGACTGTAATACTACTCAAGACATAAACATTTCCAATGGAATAAATATCGTTACAGGAACGTTTGAAAATAGTTCTGCTACCCCGGACTATTATCAATTCACAGTTCCTGCTAACGGTACTATAACCATTACATGGCAAAACACTGATCCCGCTGGTAACAAAGTGGCTTCTATGTTGGTCGGAACAGGCTGTGATGATGTCAATATCAGCAATATATACAGTGGCACGGACCAAAGTACAACGCATGTGTCCCCCACCATAACCGTTGAAAGATATGAGGTTTATTTTATCAAGATCTATAATAGTAATGGTAAAAACTATGACCTTACTATTGACTATGATGTGGATGTCAGCGGACTAACTGAAGATGATTATAATAGACCTGACTTCTGTTATGACTATTCTTACTCTCAGGGAGCAACACCTTTAAATATAACAGAACCACCGGGTCTGGTAGACACCGTAACAGTGGGGACTCCTATTGACATAAATCTTCTGATTAGAAATTTGGGTACTGTGACTGGTTATAGATTGGCAGAAAATGCTGTGGTGGACATTACAGATATCAATGTTTCACAGGCGGCCTATGAAGCAGATGGCATCTTGGTAAAGGAAGCCAGAGTATTCGAATTTGAATATATCCCTAACATTGAACTGGATACCAGTCCTACATATATAAACGAAATTGATGTGGGTGACATACCTACTATGGACAAATTCACCATCCGGTACCAGCTTGTACCTAAAGTCAGTGATTTGAATTTATCGATCAATGCAACAATAGCCTATGAACTTGCTGTACCGATAGGAGATACGTATGTCATGACTTCGCATACCTTCAACCTGGGAGACATAGGACCATGTGAGAGTATGCAGACCGGATATTCTCCAGCCTATAGTATATTCAATGTGGAGCTTGATTCTTTAAATGGTCCTACTGCAAATGGAGAAGACCGAACCTACAATCTTCCAACCCAAACTGCCAATCGCGCAGATAATTTCGAAGTCGTTTCATACAAAGTGGATGATGTTTTCACAACAAATCCTGTTTCTACTATCGTTGGGGTTGAACTCATAGAGGTCCTTTACGATGACATCTATGAATCATGTGCTGACGAGGACCGTGCCATATCGCCTCGTATATGGCTTGATTTCACAGGGACAGAAACAGGAACCGACACAACACATATTCCCTTTAATGCAGCGACGATACAAGAAGCTATCGAAAATGGTTCAATTTCAGATCAGATATATCCAAGTTTGGACGGTACGCCTCCTATTTCACTACCGGGGGACTTCTATAGCAGTGCCAGAGAAAATGTTGCTTTCAGGGTTGTTTATAATGCCCTGAAAGATGGTGAAGAGCTCATACGTTTAATAAAAACGGACCAGGGCCTCAGGATAGATAACTTTGAAGCACTGGTACAAGATATCTCCAGTTGTAAACAGGAAGTAAAAAATCCTCAAAACAATACAATAACATCGCTTGTTTCTGTTGCATGCAGTAACGATGGTAACAATCTGACCCAAACGGAAGTTGCCACTTGTATGGAATGTCTCTATGGATACAACACACGTTACCTCTGTTCCCGAGACAATTTTGCTATAAGGCCTGAAAGTTTCAGGGTTTCACTCAGTGACCAATCTCAGGTATCACCTGTAACACAAAGTCACATCAAAACCAATGTAGATAATAGCAGGATCAACATCGCTGCAGGATACCAGTATAAAGTGGATGTCAATGCAACCAACTATTTAAATGATCACAATACCCCAGGTTACGGTCAAACGTTTTCGGAAACCAATGCAACCGCAGATAAGCATTTCAGTTTTGTCTGGAATGCGAACAGCAGTATCAACCCAAATAATTGTAATGATACCCGTGACCACAATAAAAGCATGAAGTTCATCAACGGGCTGATGGAGAACAATCTTTCTAACGATCAGATAGGGGAATACAATCTTACGATCCTGGATAGAGATTGGACCCGTAATGATCATGAGCCAGAACTACTGGCACATCACTATATACACCCTATACATGGTGATGTCGATGAGTATTTTGTTACTGGGGATAATGCAAGGGACTGTGTAGTGGATTCATCGCATGTTCCTTTGGAGGGTGCAAGTGCCGGAATAGATGGTGGTACGATCACGAACGTGAGCGGATGTGATATTAAGAGTAAACATACCCGAAATAATGGTACTGTTACTGAATATACGGATATTAACACCATGATCTATCCTTATGATTTCAATCTTACCGGGGTTCAACCTCAGATAGGTCCCTACACAAGAAGCAATACGCATGCACCTTTTGTCTACATCAATACCCCTCCAACACTGGATATAGACAATAAAGATATGAGCTACAATATGAACGGCAGATTCTTTGCAGCTGGATATAACGATGTTCTTCTTACCAACTTCGTCGACGGCTGTTATGCGGATGATGTGAATATGAGTCTGAACTTTATTTACAACAGTCCCGAGCCTGCAACAGATCAAGAACCATACCTCTCATACAGTCTGAAAGATCATCATACGTATGATGAAACAGAAATTTATAGACCTGTTCCTGTTTCAGGCTATGTCTTAGATAATCACTTTGAAGTAGGAACAGACACTAATAATAGTACACCATTCAAAATTCTTCAAGAAGAAGAGTTCTTTGTCAAAGAGATGAATGGGTCTATCTCGATGGACCTGGGCTATAATTTCAAACGTGACTACAATAAAACACTCAATCCCAGATATATAGAGTTTAAAGATTTCAATATTACGCATGCCATCAATAGCAATACCCCGACCAATATCTATGCAGATCTCACAAACGATCATAAAATATTTGGGGACAAGATCCTTGACCATAATGTCACTTTCGTGTATGGAAGAGCCAAACCTTCTCAATATTTGTATGATGATGTCACTGAAGACTTTGTAGACACCCCGATCTCAATGGTGGTCTATTGTGATCAGGACCCTGTAACGTGTGGCGCTGTATACAACATAACCAATGGGACATTCAGGCAGACAGATGAATATGACTGGTATCTTTCACGCGGGCATGTGACAGATCAGGGTGATGGAGATATCACCTTGAATGCAAGTACCGGAGCCAATGTTGAACTTTCAGACGCATCGCCTTTCCCTATCAACTTCATTGACGGTGTGAATACCCCTGATGTGAGGGTTTCTGCAAATGCTGGTACTACACGTCCTCTGGATGTTGATATTACCTTTGTTGCTCCACCAAATACGGACAAGTGGCTCATCTATAACAGAGACAAAAATGAGATACCGGTTCCATTCTACCGTGTCCGTTTCATAGATGAAAGCGGCTGGGCGGGCCATGGCGATACAGGCCATGTAGTTGAAAGCGAAACAAGTACCAAGAAAAATAGACGACTAGGATGGTAGATGATGTTAAAAACTAAAGTAATGCGCCCTGCTATTGCCATGCTGGAATTGATCTTTGCCATCGTGATCATGGGTATCATACTGATGTCAGCGCCTCAGCTCGTCAGCACCGCAGCAAAAAGCGGCTTTGTTGCCATCCAGCAGGAAGCCATCAACGAAGCGGCATCCCAGGTCAATATGATCATGGGCTATCACTGGGATGAGAATGATGCGGATGAAAGGTATATTGACCCTATTTTAGTAGTAAATGGGGATGCTGAGTTAGCAGAAGTAGACCCTACAGGTCGTCGTCTGGGAACACCGGTAGAAAGTTACCGTACCTTTATACGTTCTGATGGAGATCAAAATATCAGTGCCTCTGCAATCGGGGACGATGCAGACGATACAGAAGAGGATGATATTGATGATTTTGCAGATTCTAGCACAAACCTCGCCCTTACCCCAGAAGGAACATCAGTGGCTGAATATGTAGAAACAAACATTACTATTGCCAGAGACGTTATCTATAGTGATGATACCGCCGATTATGATCAGTCCACTATCACCTTTGATCCCTCATTCGCAGATGCAGGAGATACAAGCAATATCAAATCGATCACCGTTACAGTGACCAGCAACAGCGGTGCGGAAGAACTTGAAAAAGAGATCATACTGCGTGGCTTCAGCTGCAACATCGGTGGGTACAAACTTGAAGAGAGGGAATTCTAATATGAAACATTATCGACTTACGCCTGCCTTCAGTATGCTTGAACTTGTCTTTGTCATCGTCATACTCGGTATCGTGGCTTCCATAGGTTCAGAGATGATCGTCAAGGTCTATGAGAGTTACATCGTCCAAAGAGCAGAACACCGGGCTACTCTTAAAACCGAACTGGCCGCTACACAGATAGCAAACAGACTGTCTTCAGCGATACCTGGAACCGTCTATCGGATAAAAAATGATGATAGCTATGAACCGATTGAGTCTGCCCTAACTGGTACTGGTGATGATTACATAGGTCTACAATGGGTGGGGAGTGATACTGACAGTTTCAGTGCAGCTGCTACACCTGGCTGGAGCGGCTTTTGTGATATTGACAGCAATCTCACGACAAAAACTTCACTCTCTACACCTGGTTCTGATCTGGATTTGACGAATACGATCATCGGAACACTCTCGAATGGAAAAACAATAGCTGATGCAGCCATTTATTTTCCTGGGTACAATACTGTACATCACATTGCTACAGGAACGGGTCAAACGATTACCCTCGATGATAATGCATCAAAAATAGTAGAACACTATAAACTTGCATGGAGTTCTTATGCATTGGTGGTAGAGAATAATGATCTATATTTGTATTATAATTTTATTCCTACACCTGCAATTGCCATTCCGGATACAGCTTCCAGGTCACTCATTATGAAAGATGTCAGTACTTTTAAGTTTATGGGTGCAGGACGGACCATCCGATTCAAGATGTGTAAACAGGAACCCATCAGCGAAGATGTAAACATCACAGCTTGTAAAGAAAAGGCGGTATTCTAATGAGAAAAGCATTTTCAATGTTAACGGCGATCTTCATCATCGTTCTTATGGCAACTGTCGCTGCCTTCATCATAAACCTTTCAGGTAAAATGGTCAAGGGAACGACTGCACAGTTCCAGCATGAACAGTCCGTCCTTCTGGCAAAAAGCTACACAGAGTATGCCATCATGGCAGCCACGGCAAATGAGCACAACACTGCTAACTGTCTCAATAACATTAGCGGGAACTATGGAGATCTCGGGGACGGTACATACCTCTACAATATTGATGTCAACATCTCTTATATCGGAGATGCAAACTTGCATGGTAGCTGCAGAACCCTAAGCAATACTGTAGTCACTGAAAAATCTCCCCTCAGTATCATCGTGGATGTTTTTGTCAAACATAAAGACCTGGATCATCCAGATGGTGCGGAGATCACTTACCATAGAAGGAGCTTGCAAAAAATATGAGAACTTTACTTAAACACAGAAAAGCTTTTACTATGATGGAACTTGTCTTTGTCATCGTTGTATTAGGGATACTCGCTGCGTTGGCATTGCCGAGAATGGATCGTGACATAAGACAGGAAGCCGCAGACAATATACTCTCTGCCATCCGCTATACGCAGCATTTGGCGCTCAATGACGATAAGACCAATCCTTTTATCAATGATTGGCAAAAATCACTTTGGACTATAAGATTTTCTAGTGATGGAGATCATTACACTATAGGCTCTGATATGAACCGTGAAGGGAACATTGACAAAATAGAAGCTGCTATTGATCCTATCAATGGAAAATATATCTATAACAATTCAGCCACCCCTCAAGCAGATGAAAGTCCCGATATTTTTCTGAATAAAAAATATGGCATTACGAGTATAGAAATCACTGACGGATGCGGAAATGCTGCCGGTACAGCTACGACCACTCTGCATATTGCATTTGATAATCTAGGTCGCCCTTTTAGGGGAGTTTCTACTGCTACAAATGACTACGATAGCTATGTCAATGAAGATTGTATTCTAACTTTCAGTGCGGAAAATGCTTTTCCAGGGGAACCGATTGATATCAATATCTCTCGTGAAACTGGTTATGCCTATGTTATAGGACAAGAAGAATTTTAATCCTCTTTCTATTTACCTTTCATTAAGTATCTTAAGTTAGAATTAAGTATGGATATAGCGATATATCTATACTCTAATATTAAGGATATATTATGAACAAAAGTATAACGGGAAGACATTTCGAACTTACTGAGCCTATCAAAACCTATGCGGAAGCAGCTATGGATAGCCTGGAAAAATATCACTTAGACATTATTTCTGCAAGTACTGTGATCTCAGCCAGTGAGAAAAATGGGAAAAAAGGGTTTGTCACAGAGTTCATTATTAACCTTAAAGATAAAAATACGATCATTATTTCACAAGTAGATAAAGATGTATATGCTGCTATGGACCTTGCCATAGAGAGAGTAAAAAAATCACTTAGAAGACACTCGGATAAGATCAAAGACCATAAGATCATGAGCTTTAGAGATCTGGGTGAAGAGGCCGAGGCGGTTGCTGAGTTAACCGCAGATGACATCGAAATCGTCCCTATGGACCTTGAGCTTCACAAGCC
>NZ_DATCSP010000094.1:0-16603 GCF_036568385.1 Sulfurovum sp.
TGCGACTCAGACAGGCATGGACTGTAGTGCATGTCACATGCAGCACATAGAAAGACTTAACAAGTTCGGTAGAAAGTTCATGGCTTCGGGGATGACCATCAGCCAAAAGTTCACAGATGAGAACAGCAGCGGTTCGGACATCAATCCGTCAGTGATGTTCAAGTCTATCTATGAAAAGACAGATAATAAGCCAGGTAGATCAGGGAATGTGAGTGACACCACTGAAACCAATGACGGTATTTTATCGGTTCCCAGAACGGCGGCACTGTATCTGGGGGGAAGGGTTACAGAAGACTTGGGTGCGCTTCTCAACCTGTCCTACAAATCCCAAAGGGATAATGCGATTTCGGGTAAAGTGGTCTATGCAGATGAGATCGAAGACGGCTACGTAGGTCTGGCAGCCTACTCTACAGCAGATTTCGGTCCCTTCTCGGGGATGGAGATCTACAATTCGGGTCTCTACAAACCGTTCAGAACGTTCGACATCAGAAGACTCTCGAACGCCCTTCAGGCTACGGAGATCGGTACAGGTGCTTCAACGGGTCTGCAAGCCTATTTTGACAAAGACGGCGCACTGGCAGACGGAGACCATGTTTTCGCGACAGTGGGTATGTATGCGCAGGGGCAGGACAACAACCAACTGGATCTCACAAGCAATTTACTTCCTTTATTTAGGCTGGCATATGAGTATCCTGTAGGTGCCTACAATGTCATTCTGGGCGGATTTGCCATCATGGGCGGTGATACAACCTCTGACTTCAGTTCACTTCGCATCGAACGTGAAACCTACGGGATGGACCTGATGGTCGAAGGGTACATTGGTGACAAAGAGGTCACTCTGACGATGAGCAAGGTCTTTAAGAACGAAGTGACCTACACGGGGATAGGCGCAGGTACATCCAGAGAGCTTGACAATGTAGACAATGAAGCCTTCTCTGTAGGTGGCGAGGTGAACCTTACACCGCAGTTTGGTGTGAAACTTGCTTACCTTACGATGGATGACCTTTATGATTATTCTGATGGTGGAAAGGGAGAGCTGAAGAAGATCGATGTACAAGACATAGACAATGCCATCACACTGGGGTTGGACTACTCGTTCAAATACCATCTTCCTATGAAACTCTCAGTAGAACACAGCTGGGCGAGTCCCTCAAAACCGGGGATCGAGGACTACAGAGACTTCCTCATCAGCTTTAATATGCTCTTTTAAGAAAATATCACCCTTTTGGGTGATGTACAATCAATATCAATTATGTTATATTTATATATGATTTATTAAATCATTAAATCAAAAGGAAGTAAAAATGAGAACGAATTTTGTAAAAATGAGTGTTGCGGCAGCAATGCTGTTGGCTTCGAATGCGTATGCCGGTAAGATCATCGGTGCGGATGCTGATGCACCGTATGTAGAAACTACACCACCTACACAGCATGGATTTGGCGGATGGAACTTTGACAATGTTGATGTCAGAATGATCAATGCTGAGACTGGAGAGCTATCTGGAGAGGAATTTTATGAAGTAGATGGGACATATACGCCACTTACATATGGTGATTCTTTTGCCTCCGACATCACTGTATCCGAGACTAATACTACCATTATGGGTACACTGAACGGTAAAGATTGGCCAGTGGGTGAACCGGCAGGTATCAAGATTATCAATGGAGATACTGGAGTAAATAATGGTAAACCGGAAAACTGTATCATGACAACTTCATATTTGTCTGCTGAAGATACAGGAACAGGAGAAAGTGGATATTTAGATACAACTGCTATAGCAGGTCCAGTTCCTACAATCTGTTCAAGTGGCTTTCAGACACATAAGCGTTTCAAGGTAAGAATGCTGCCAGATACTGTCGCAGATGTAAATACCTCTGTCGGTGGTTATGGTAAACCAATTGACTTGGTTTTCAACCTTGATCCTGATTCAAATTCCAGTATGCAAAGATATCAGGTATTCTCGAAAATTAATAACTATACAGATGTTAGACTAATGGGGTATAAGATTGAGGTCCTGGATCATAACAAGCAGCCGAATGCCCAATTAAAACTTTCTCTTGGTATTGGGGAAAATGATGAGAAGCTTGATGAGAACAATAACTCTACTGACATTTGGGGAGTAGATGATATGGCAAACTTCTCACATGGCCTTTGGGGTCCATACGAGGAACATAAAGGTGTAGTGCGTTTTGAGGATGGTTTCTTCGATAAAATAAGAGCATATCTGCCGGTTAGTTTGAATAATACTAATGATATTACAGAAACTACCCATGGTGCTATTCAAGGTGGTAACTATGATGCACTCTTTGGTCACTGGTTACCATCTAAATGGCAGCCATATGGAATCTTCTTTGATAATGATGGCGATCCAACAACTGATGCAGAACTTGTTGCATACTGGGGTACAACACCAGATGAGGCAAATGATGTAAATGCAACACCTGCTTGGCATAAAGGAATGGCTGATAACTTTGCACTGGTTTCAACAGCAGAAATAGATGCATGGATGGCAAATGATCTTTACAGTGTTGGATTTATTGAAGATACATTGAATTTGGGATTGAACTATATAGTTGAAGTGGGAGATAACACGGCAGATCAGATTGGTGCCACATTCACTATCCGTATCACGCCTTATGTATCGAATGATCAAACGCCACCGAGCTACATAGACGAGAATGGAAGTTATATCGAACCGGATGGAGGTACAGTGATACCTACGACACCTACATCTACTACAGTATATAGCAGCGGTGGCGGTGGTGGTTGTACTTACAACCCTGACAGCAAGAACTTTGATATGATGTTCCTTGTGATGATGGCTATGGGACTTCTCTATCCATTCAGAAGAAGATTTATCAAATAATCTTCTCCGTGAACAAAACACATATCCAATTCGGAGCGGCCGTCCTGGCTGCTCCTCTTTTTGTACTTCTTTATCACTTCATTTTCCAGCAAACCCCCATTGACACAGCACACCTCTTTTCCGATGTAAAACATCTGTTTTTTCTGATCGTGTTTTATCCGGTAGTGGAGGAGTTGGCATTTCGTGGGGTGATACAGGAGTACATCGCTTCAAAAACGAAACAGTACCCATTATTTTTTCATCTGAGTGTGGCTAACGTAGTGACGTCAGTGCTCTTCGTGTTGATGCACTTTGTGCACCACACACCGCTCTGGGCACTGCTGGTCTTTGTACCGTCACTGGTATTTGGGTATTTTAAAGAGCAGTACGGGCACGTAGCACCCAGTATCTTCTTGCATATGTTCTACAATGCCTGCTCTTTGTTCTTGGTAGTGTAGGCTAGATGCACATCGCCTGTTTGATCTTTTCCTGATTGAGCTTCTTGATGAGCTTGGCGGAAAGTTCGCCGTAACGCTCTTCGTCCAGATGCATAGCAGTCTGGATCTCATCCTGCGTCATTTCCTCAGCCCATGACTTAAGCAGTTTGAGCTCTTTCTTGGTCAGTTTGACCTTGAGCACTTCCAGCAGCTCTTCAGGCTCTTTAAGCGGGTGTATAAGCTTCTTGATGTGTTTTTCTATCTCTTCGTTTAGTGTGGACACGGTGTTTCCTATTTTGTAATTTGTAGTATGAGCAGATACCCAAGTCCTGCCAGGAGTATCGTACCAAAGACGTTCAGGGCCATGTTGGCGAACGCATGCATATAGTCACCTGCCTCAAGCAGAAAGAAGCTCTCTATGGCGAAGGTAGAGTAGGTGGTCAGCGCACCCAGTATGCCCGTCACCAGAAATGTTTTCATATGCGGTGTGATCGAAGTGTTCAGGTGAAAATAGGCAAATAGCATCCCTATCAGCAGACTTCCCAGCAAATTCACGGCAAGCGTTCCCAGGGGGAGGGCATGCACAAAATGCTTGTTTACCGCTCCGTTGATAAGCAGTCTCAGCGTGGCACCTATGGCGCCGCCGCTAGCGACTGCGATGATGGTGGTGATACTCATGATCTATAACCTTTTGCATCTCTGTTCTGAGGGTTTCAAACCACTGCTTCTCTTCACCCGTGACATTGATCACAGGTAGGAACGTATATTTGACCGTACCGCTGTGGGCCGAGTGCTTGTGTTCGTTCAGTACCCACTTGCTCCCCGTGATCACGATGGGCTGAATACGCAGGTTCAACTTCTCCGCGATGAGCTTGGTCCCCTGTTTGAAAGGAAGCAGAGGCTGTTTGTCCGTTCTTGTCCCTTCGGGAAATATCGCCACGGGACGATGCAGGACCTCCCTGGACTCCTTGACATCCTTGATGAGCTTGATCAGACCCGCCTTGTTCTGGCGGTCGAGCGATATCATTTCACCGTGACGGAGAAGGTTGCCGAACCAGGGCGTTTCGAAAAGCTCTTTTTTGGCCACCCAGCGCAGGTGGTTGTTCTGCAGCGCCTCAAGCCCGATGATATCGACGATACCCTGATGGTTCATGACATACATATCCACCGTCGTATCCATCTCACCTTCCTGCTTGAGCCTGCCGCCTATCATAAAGAGCGTCAAACGGTTGATATGGTGTACGATCGTGCTCTTGTGCCTGCCGAACAGCATCAGGGCAGGTATCATAAAAACGGCGGTATTGAAGGAGATGACGAACGCTCCCCAGTAGAACCTAATCCTCGCAAAGATCTTCATTTTTGACCCATCCTATGATACCCTCTTTGTACTCGACCTTTTTAAATCCTTCACGCTCTCCCAGAAGCATCGTATCCAGCTCCTGGTCGATCCTGGTACTGATCGTGCTCGTCTGCGTCGGCAGTATGTAGAGCGATGCCCCCTGTTTGACACATATCTTCTTATGCGGTATGTAGAAGGTCAGAAGGGTGATAAGAGAGACCACACCAAGGACAAGGTAAAAGAAATCTCTTTTAAAGAGGAACATGATGAAAAAGAAACCTACCAGGAACATAAAGGTATATTTTTTGAGCTTGTCAAAACTGTCTTCTTTGGGATTCAGATCTGTCTGTGTCGTGACCGAAGCATCTTCTACGACCACAGGAACTTCTAAAAGTTCAAATTGTCTTTTGATCGTATTGAAATAGCTGAACCTGAGCATTTTTTCGCTTATGGGAAGGACCACGTAAAACTCCGCTTCCACCTTTGCATGGTCCCGTTTTAAAGACTCGACACCCGACTCCTGAACATCGTCCAGCCTCATGTCTTCCAGGTTGGCCTCATAGGCTTCCAGAGAGAGCGTGACGATATGGCTTTTTTCATCATAGTTGGAGACCTGAGAGTTCTTGATATTCATATCTGCAGCGAGCACTTCAGAGAAGTCTTCACGCTTTTCCAAACGCTCTATGAAAACCGTTTTAGGCGGAAGCGAATCTTCGCCGCTTTGAGAAGAGATGAAGAGCTGCGGCACACGGATATCCACATCAGACGCTTTGAAATAGAACGTATAGAAACTGTCTGCCCCGTTCTGTACGACAAGAGGCGTGTCAAAAAGAGGCTGTATGTCACTGGACCTGTCAAAAGTGAACTGGGGTTGTTCTGAAGGAGAAAGACCGGCCGCGATGACCGTGACCGGGAAAAGCTGGTTTTCATAAACGCTCTTAGGCATATAACTGTATTTGAATTCACTCTGTGCACTTAAGAGGGCGGTGAAGCTCAGCAGAAGTCCTACAACGAGCCATACAGAGCGTAAGTGTCGCATTAGGCTTCAAAACCTTTGAGCATACGTATACCGTCTTCACTTCCAAGAATAGCCTCTAGGGCACGTTCAGGGTGAGGCATCAGACCAAAGACATTTTTGGTTTCATTGCAGACACCGGCGATAGAAGTGACAGAACCGTTGACCACTACAGGGTTTCCGTTCTCATCCGAGTAGCGAAGCAGCACCTGGCCGTTGGCCTCAAGCTTTTTCAACCCTTCGTCATCGATGTAGTAGTTGCCGTCCGCATGCGCGATAGGGATGTTCAGTACTTCCCCATTTTGGCATTGGTTCAAAAAAACATTGTCATTGTTGACCACAAGGAGGTTCTGGTGTTTGGAAATGAAGTGGAGATTGTTGTTCCGCTTCAATGCACCGGGGAGCAGTCCCGCTTCCGTAAGGATCTGGAAACCGTTACAGATGCCAAGCACTTTTCCGCCCGCCTCAGCATAGGCTGACACCGCTTTCATGATGGGAGCGAATCTCGCGATGGACCCGGAACGGAGATAGTCCCCATAAGAGAATCCTCCGGGGACGACGACAAGATCGATATTTTCAGGAAGCGTAGTTTCCTCGTGCCATACAAGCTCCGTCGTATGTCCCAGTTTTTCAAAAGCATACTGCGTATCGAATTCGCAGTTTGTTCCCGGAAATCTTAATACTGCTACTTTCATACTAGCCGATCTCTATCGTGTAGTCTTCTATGACGGTATTGGCAAGCAGTGTCTCGCACATCTCTTTGACCTCGGCCTCTGCCTTCGCTCTGTCCTCGGTATCGAGGTTGAGGATGATCTGCTTCCCGATACGTACATCTTTTACACCTTCGAAACCAAGCGAATCGAGTGCATGGTGTGCTGCTTTTCCCTGTGGATCAAGTACGCCTTCTTTTAAAAATACGTTCACTGTTGCTGTCATTATTTTTTTTCTCCCAAAATTCTATTTAATACTTCTTCGTAAGCCACTTTCAGTCCGCCCAAGCCTTTTCTGAATCTATCCTTGTCCATGCTCTCGCCGCTTTCTGAATCCCACAGTCTGAAATTGTCCGGACTGAGCTCATCGATCAGGATGATGTTCCCGTCCGCATCTCTCCCGAACTCCAGTTTGAAATCGACCAGTGTCAGGTTTCTCTCGGCATAGAACGCTCTGAGCAGGGTATTGATCTTTCTGGCCATATAGCGGATGTACTCCAGTTCGGACGCGTCTTTCACAAGGTTCAAGATAAGGCAGTGCTGGTCATTCAGCTTTGGGTCTCCCAGCGCATCGTTCTTATAGTCGAACTCGACCAGCGTGAAGGGAAGCTCTTCTCCCTCTTTCAGACCGAGATTTCTGCACAGGGATCCGGCAGCGATATTTCTTACGATGACCTCTATCAGGATGACATCGGCACGCTTGTGAAGCATATGGTTCTCATCAAGCATCTCTACAAAGTGCGTAGGGATCCCTTTTTCATTGAGAAACTTGAAGAGCTCTGCAGATATTTTATTGTTCAGTGCCCCTTTGCCTGCTTCGCTTGACTTTTTTTCACCGTTGAAAGCGGTAAGATCATCTTTGAATTCAGAAATATAGAGTTCCGAATATCCGGTGGTCCAGATCTTTTTAGCTTTTCCTTCATAGACCAGTGATTGTTTCACAATAGTATCTACTGCCATTAATTTTTTCCTTTTTGTGTGATGATAAGTGCCTTCAGGATATCCACAGCACTTTTGAGCTGCAGATCAAGATAGAGCTGGTCTTCAGTGATGATGCTGTCATCCACTTCGGTCGCATTGTTCTCTTCTGTCACGGTAGTGGTATTGCCGTCGATCTTGGCGAGTTCGCTTTCGAGGTGTTTTTTCAGGTCACTCTCTTTCAGGGAAAGGTTGTCTTTAATGAACTCTATCGTCCCGAGCGGCACAGTGATGTCCGGCGTGACACCTACGGCCTGGATCGTACGACCGCTTGGAAGATAATAGCGTGCTACAGTGAGTTTTAACGCTTCATCTTTGCCCATCGGCATCACGACCTGCACAGAACCTTTACCAAAGGTCTTTTCACCTACTACGATGGCACGCTTGAGGTCCTGCAGCGCACCGGAGACGATCTCGGAAGCTGACGCGGAGCCTGAATTTACCAGTACGACAAGCGGCATTTTTGTATCGGTCCCTTTTTTGGTGGCCATGTAGTTCTGGTTCTCGCTTGCCACTTTCCCTTTTTGGCTGACAATGACACCCTGATCGACAAATAGGTCTGCCAGTCCGACAGCCTGGTCAAGCAGTCCTCCGGGATTGTTTCTCAGGTCGAGGATCATTCCCTCAGCTTCAGGGTGCTCTTTCATCGCTTTTTGAACCTCTTCGACCACTTTCTGGTCGAACGAAGTGACATGTACATAGAGCAGCTTCTCTTCAATGGTCTTCGCATAAACGGACTGTATCTTGATGATATCTCTTGTGATCTTCACTTCAAGCGGTTTTGGCTCGCCTTTTCTGATAATGGTCAGGACCAGAGAGGTTTTTGGCTTTCCTCTCATCATTTTGACAGATTCGTCGATGGTCATGCCGATCGTTGCCGTATCATTGATCTTTAAAATGATATCTCCGGCCTGTATTCCGGCCTTATCGGCAGGGGTACCTTTGATAGGAGCAATGACCGTAAGCGCACCGTCTTTCATCCCTATAGAGACGCCCAGACCGCCAAACTCTCCTTTGGTCTGAACAGAAAGGTCTTTATACTCTTTTTGATCCATGAAAGAGGAGTGGGAATCAAGGTTGGTCATCAGTCCCTTTAGGGCTTTGTCTACCAGGTCGGTAGTGTTGACCTCATCAACATATTGGCTTTCAATGACGTTAAGGATCTGCGTGAATTTGATATATGCTTCGAGCTTGTCCTTGGCTGTGGAGGGTGCAATGTTTTTTTCAGCAGACTCTTCCGCCTGTGCAAAAGATCCGAACATATATGCGACGGTCAAAGTGCTGGCAAGTCCAGCCGCAATCACCTTTTTACTTTTTTTAATCATGAAAGTCCTCTCTCCGTGTGAGAATTGGTTTATAATTTTATTAAAAAACATCTAAGAGGTTGCTGTTTTGTCTCCATGATAGGCATTCCTTTGAAACTATAGGGAGGATAGACTCTTTTTCACCATTTTTTTGAGCGCTTTTTGGGTCGATCCGGTGCTGTCACCGGCATAGGATATCTGCTCATAGCACTTGTCCACTTCAGCGATGGCTTGGTTGTCCGGGTGCGCTTTCAGATAGCGTAAAAAGTATTGGTGCAGGGTTTCATTCTTTTCCCTGCGGTAGCCCTTTTTCTGCAGCGCTTTCAATAGCGGTTCAATGATGCAGAGTGTCTCATGGGTGCATCTTGGACGACGGAAGTAGGCCGTAATGCCGAAAGTGACCAGAACCAGAGCCAGCAGTGACAGCACAAAGCGCAAAACAAACTCAGGATTCTCTTTGGCATATTGCAGCAGCTGCAGCTGTCTGAGATTGCTGTAGTAGAGTATCCATGTTTCCACCTGATATTTGGCATACATGAGGTAGAGGTTGATCTGCTGCAGGAGCGGGCTTTTCTCTTTTTCCGCCTCCTCACGGTTCAAAGCCTCTGATGTTTCCGCATCGATCCCTGATGCGGTGCTGGTCGTTTCAAACCTGACCCAGTGTTCATCGATGTAAAGTTCCGCCCAGGCATGGGCATCGCGTTCTTTCACGGCAAGATAATTTTTCAGACTGTTCTTTTTGTCTGCTTTGTATCCGGTGACGATACGCGAAGGTATGCCTGCCATCCGTGCCAGTGTGACAAAAGAAGAGGCAAAATGCACACAGTAGCCGTGGCGCTTGTCGAACAGAAAGCTGTCGCTCGAGTTGTTGATGTCAAGAGGGCCGGGTTTCAGGCTGTAGGTCAAAGACTGTGACCTAAAAAAGCTGAAGATGGCAGCTGCTTTTTCCCTGGCGGAGCTAAAGTCCGCCTTGATCTGCTGTGCCTGCCGGTAGGTTCTGGGGTTTCGCTCCGGATCATACGCCAAGGCGGCCTCCCGCGTATCTGCATCCAGAACATCATGAAAGGTACCGCTCAAGGCAGAGCTGGCGGCATAATGGACAGGTTCTTTGACCGGCTTTTCCAGAGTAGAGATCAGGTCTCTGTCCAAAGCAGCATTTTTCACTGCACGCGAAGGCATATCGAGCAGATAGATCCAGTGCTTTTGGGTGGGATACAAAGTGACCTTGTAGTCTACTTGCTGCCCCTGTGTAGGATAGTAGGCTTTTGTTTCTCTGTGCAGATACTCAGGGAGCGGTTCCCAATGGTCCTGTTTGTCCAGATAGAGAATGCTTCCCCGGAAGTAGAGAAGCTCTGAAGGAGGGACAGACTGCTCAAATCCCACCTCCATGACAATACGGTCAGAAGGGACAAGCAGCGCTTTTTTGTCCAGATACATCGTACCGTCATGCCCCATACGCTGTACTTCCTCCGCTTTGAACCCGTAGGTCGCATGATCAAAGGAGATACGCGGAAAAAAGATGAAAAGCACCACCACCCAGGGCAGGGAATACATGAACATCACCATGCCCGAGCGGAAACTCTCCACAAGGTCGCCATCCATACGGTGTGCTAGCACCATCCAGAGCAGGAAGAAGATCTCGAATATGACATAGAGAAGCATGAGTATGCCATGGAAAAAGAACAGCGAGAGTGCAAGAAAGAGCATAGGGGAGAGCAGCAGGTAGAAGTTGATCTCCCGGGTAAGCCTCTGCATCGAAACGACGATCAGCAGCACATAGACGAGCAGTTCCAGAAAAAGCTTTAAACGCGAAAGTCCCCTGAATGAAAAGACCCCGTACAAAGAGAGGAAAAGGGCGGCGATCCCCATCGCAAAGACGAAGAGCACAAGGGACCTTGAAGCCGGTGTCTTCTTAAAGATCAGGATGCCCAGAACGATGAATGCAAAGATCAGCATCGGTACTTTCAGTACAAGCATCAAAGGCAGGAGCACGATGATATAGGAGATGTCCAAAAGCTGTAAAGGAGAGGGTTTAGTATCTTGCAAGTGTTTCAAGGATCTCATCGATACTCTCCTTTGTAGAATGCAGCAGTCTGCGGGGCATCTGTATCATGAAGGGAAGGTTCCGCTTTTCGCACTCCAGTACCCACAGACAGAGCTGGGATAAACGCGCTTCATCATTTTTGCCCGCACGCTGAAAATGAAACACAAGTTTCGGGGTCCGTGTCTCTTTGCTGAAGACCTTTACGGACATTTCACCTTTTGCTACTGACGCCCAGTGGATATGCGAAAGCTTTTGCGAACCGTCATAGGCACGCAGGCCGTCAAACTCTTTTTCTTCCCCGTAAAAGGCTTCCTCCTGCTCCAGGAAGGATTCGAGGGGAACGCCTTTGGGTTCAGGGTACACGAGCGCTTCACATGCTGCGTGGATCTTCAGCACCAGTCGTGCGGTAGAAAGCGGATACTTGCTTTCCAGATAAGCGTTCTTGTGCACGAATGTGCCTCTTTTTTTCGGTGTCACAGGAAGTTTCACGACTTTGGACGATTCTCCTTTGACAGGCCCCAGGGGAAGTGAAGTATTTCCGTCATGCAGGGTCACAGACCATGAGGTTGTCCTGGAGTGGTTCGATATCTCTATAGGTATCTGACCCTCCTGGCGTGCAAAGAGACGTCCGGGATGAAGATAGGCAGCTTCAAGATGCCCCAGGTTCAAAATACCTATGGGGGCAGCAGAAAAGGCAAGGGAAAAGATGAAAAAGAGCGTTATGTATACCAGGTTGAAGTCATGCATATACGCTTCCAGGAAGAGTCCGAAGAGCAGTGCAACGACAAGTACACTGAAGACCGTTGCATGCTGGTCTATACGTTTATATATCTGAGCGAATGTGCGTAAAGATTTCATCATGTATACGTCTGGCCGTGGTGGGACCTTCTCTAAACTTCAAACGGTGGGAACACACCACAGAAGTTACAGCCTGAAGATCATCAGCGGTCGCATAGGCACGCCCCTGCAGCATGGCCCAGGATTTCACCATGGCGGTCAGGGAGAGTGCCCCGCGTGTGGAGAGCCCGTATTCAAAACGTCCGCTCTCCCTCGTGAAAGCGATGATCTCCTGCAGAAAATCCAGCAGGGTATCACTGAGGGTGACCTCGGAAGCCTGTTTCATATAGCTTTCTATTTGTTCTGGGCTCAGCATTGTCTCAGAAGAGGTGTCCGTGTGTCCTGTCTCGCCTTTCAGGATCTCTCTTTCTGCCGTTTTGTCAGGGTAGCCTACACCGAAGGAGCACATGAACCGGTCCAGCTGGGAATTGGGCAGGGGAAAGGTGCCTGCCTCTTCATGCGGGTTCTGTGTACCGATGACAAAGAAGGGCCTGGGCAGAGAATAGAGCGTTCCGTCGATGCTGATCGTGCCTTCTTCCATCGCCTGGAGCAGGGCAGACTGCGTTTTGGGCATGGAACGGTTTATCTCGTCCGCCAAAAGGAACGAGGTAAAGACGGGACCTTTTTTGAAGATGAAAGCACCTTCTTTCTGGTTATAGTAGTTGACGCCCAGTATGTCTGAAGGAAGCATATCGGAGGTGAACTGGATACGGCTGAACGCCAGCCCCAAAACCTGGGAGAGGTGTTTTGCCAAAGTGGTCTTCCCCACACCGGGGATATCTTCCAGAAGCAGGTGTCCGCCGGCAAAAAAAGTGGCCAAAGACAAAGCGATCTTTTCTTTTTTTCCCACCAGATGGGTTTCTATAGCGTCTATGATCGGGGTAAATTCTGCTGCAATCGTATAATTCATAGAAGTATGTTAGCGTAAATTAGATGTAAGTTCTGTGTAATGAATGTTTTCATCTGACCAAAGTATATGTAAATCTTGATAAATATCAATATACTTTTCTGATTTTTTATTTAAGATGCAATAAAAAATAATACAAAGAACGATTTAAATACTTTGTACCCAGCAAGTGGAAAAAACTTCAAGGATGAAGTAGGGTAAAAAGAGTAAAAGAAATCATACTTGCTAATGCGTTGAAAATGAAATGGTTACGTATATGTAGATAAGAGAGGGCGTTTTTCTCATCCATCTCTCCTTATTCAGCTCGATCCTACATGTAGATTTCAAGCAAAAGTCCTATAGAATAAATAAATGGTATTGTTGTTTAAGTATGTACTTTTCATTGGATCTGAATATCATTATTGGAGTAAGCGTGATACGTATTTTTTATATAATTTTATTTACAACGTCTTTATTTGGCAGTACTTTGGATGGATTGATCCAGTATGCTATAAAACACAGCACCGTGGTAAAGCAGAGTCAGACACAAGTAGAATTGGCACAGACAAAACGTGAAGAAAGCAGGGTCCAACAGTATGGATCACTCGACCTTATAGGTGACTATACGCATTACAATACGCCGCGTACACTTATGCCGCTTACCCCCGCGCTCATTAGCAGCGGAGGTGCTGTCAGCACTACACAGGATCTCTTCTCGGCAGGTATCACCTATAACGTACCTCTTTTTACAGGATTTGCACAAACCAGACAGATAGAGATAGATGACATTGCAAAACAGATGTCGACCGCGAAAGCAAGTTTGACTAAAGAGCAACTGATATATAACATTAGATCGCTTTATCTTTCTATTTTGGCTCAAGAAGAGATAGTTGCAGCACAGCGTTCCTATACGCAGGCACTTAAAAAACTTACAAAGCAGATCGCCTATGAAGTAAAAATAGGGAAAAAAGCAAAGATAGATCTGCTTAAGTCCCAGTCTGATCTCAGGGCATCACAGACGCAACAAGATATCTTAGTTTCTAATATAGCGATAACAAAGGCCACACTCTCTTCTTTGGCAGGTAAAAACGTAGGGAATGTGACTCCCCTAAGCATCAAGGTAAAAAAGCCTTCTTATTCTGTGAACAAACTCTATGCGCAGGCATCTGGACTAGCTAAAGTGGAGATGGAAGACATGGCATTAGGCAAAGCAGATAAAAGGATAGCCCAAAGTGAATCAGCAAAACTCCCTCAAGTGAATTTTTCAAGCTATGTCGGTAAAAACTATGGTGAAGACTTGGTGAGTAAGGATTGGGAGAATGAAACATTGTGGCAAGTGGGAGTGAATGTAAAATGGAACCTTGTAGATTTTGGAAAACGGGACTTGAGTACGCAACAGGCAAAAATAGCCAAGATGGAAGCCATCTTTAATAAAGAGCAGACACTGCTTGACCTGAGAAAGCTTTTGACCCAAGGGGTAGAAAAAATAAAACAGAGCTATGCTGAGTATTTGGGAAATTCTGCAGAGCTTCGCCTCTCACAAAAGAGTGAAAGCATAGAACAGGTACGTTATGAAAATGATGCTGCAACACTGAATGATCTACTCTTGGCAAAAGGAAAAAAACAATTGGCATCTGCCAAGCTTATCGAGAGTAAATATAATTATCAAAAAAGTATCTATTATCTGGATTATCTGTTAGAAAGAGGAATGAACCCATGACAAGAAAAAAAATGATGATCACAACAATTGTGATCATTGCAGTAGTTGTACTTATGATCAAAGGCAAAGGACTTTTGGAAAGCAGAAAAGCTGAAATAACGAATGAAGCATTGCCCAGTACTGCGTTAGTAACGGTACCTGTAGTGAACCCGATTCAAGGGACGATGAGAGATAGAGAGTCCTATTTGGCACAAGTGGGTTCAGAGAAAAGCATCATGCTCTCTACCAAATTGGCAGGCTATATAGAAGATGTATTTGTAGAGGAGTCTCAAAAAGTGAAGAAAGGTGACGTGCTTGTACAGTTAGACGAGATGGAGTTACAATCAAGCATAGAAGCACTCAACGCAACACTTAAAGCACAGCAGAGTGATCTGGCGTTGGCAAAAAGTATGTATATGCGCAATAGGAAGCTCTTTAAGGTGGGCGGTCTGTCTAAAGAGAAACTGGATATCTCCAGGGTATCGATGCAGGCTAAAGAGGTAGTTGTAGAGAACAGTATTCAGAGAATAGAACAACTTCAACATCAACTCTCTTATCTCAAGATAGCAGCTCCTTTTGACGGGGAGATAGATAGCATATTGCTTCATGAAGGTGATTTGGCAGTGTCAGGGAAACCCATACTTGGCATGAGCAGCGGTGTGAAAAAATTAGTCTTTTCGTATACACCCAAGAATGCATCCATTAAAAAAGGGCAGGAGGTCTGGGCAGAGGGGCAAAAAATAGGTCAGATCAAATCTATCTATACCATTGCTCAAAACGGCTTGATGAGTGCGGAAGTTAAACTCACCTCTGTACTTGACTTACCTGTGGGGGCGAGCATTCATATTGAAGTTCTCACAAAAGAAGCTGAGGGGTGTATCGTTCCAAGCGATACAGTCCTGCATAAAAAAGAAGGTACATTTGTCATGGTCTATACTGAAGGAAAATTCAGACCTTTGCAGGTAAATATCGAGATGCAGGATGACAATCGTCTGCTTATTCTTCCTTGTCCCGCTACTTCGATCGCACAGGCATCTGAAGTAAAACTGGCACAACTCCCTGCGCTCGAAAAGGTACAGATCATAAGGGCAAAAGATGAGTAAAGAGTCCAACTCATGGATAGAGAAGATTCTTAAAAAACCTCATATTATCCTCTCTTTTCTGGCACTTTTTGTTTTTACCGGTATCATGGGATACGGGAAGATACACCGAAACCTATTTCCTAACTCGAACTACCCTGAAGTGGCATTGGTCATCGTTCAGCCTGGAGCGTCAGCCAAAACCATGGCAAGCAACATCGCCGTACCAGTTGAAGAGGAGCTTTATACTTTAGATGAGATACGCCGCGCCTACTCTAACACTATCGATGAAGTCACTGTGATCCGGGCAGAGTTCGAGTACAGCAAAGATATCGATACCGCAGTCAATGATGTAAGTACTGCCCTCTCGAAGATACGTTCAAAACTTCCCAAAGACATCAAAGAGCCTCAAGTCATCAAAATTACCGAAGCAACAGCCCCTATCGTTGTAGTTGCCATGTCTCCCAAGGATGATACTGCACTTACCTTGGCAGATATCCGTGACCTTGCCAGTAGTGATATCAAACATAAACTGTTGAAAACAAAAGGTATCGCGAATGTTGACATTTTTGGTGGATATGAAAAAGAGTTACAGATCATTGTTGATAAAGAGCTGCTGGACAGCTACGATCTCTCCTTGGGGCAGGTCATTGCTACGCTGCAAAAGAATGACAATGACTATGCTGTAGGCTTTGTGAGCAATGTAGAACATCGTTATCTGCTCAAATCACAGGGTAAAAGAGAAAAAGTAGCGGCACTCAAAGATCTGATGCTTACTCCAGAAGTGAAACTTTCAGATGTAGCCGAAGTCTATTTTGGTCATTACGAAAACGCTGCTGCGTATTATGGGAATGGGAAAGCGGCGATCGCTCTATCTGTACAACGTTCTGTCTCAGCGGATGTGATTCAAACGATCGATAAAGTTGAGCATATTGTTGATGGGTTCAAAACACAATACCCAAACATAAACTTTGAAGTGAGCGACACCCAAAAAGAGACTATTTTACAGAGTACGCAAAACATGTTTGAGTCTCTTCGTGATGCGATCATCATGTCTACGCTTGTCGTCTTCATATTTTTGGCAAGTTTCCGTCAGATATTGGTCGTACTGGTTACGATCCCTTTAGTGTATGCTTCAACCATTGCACTGATGTGGTTGGTGGGAATAGACTTCAATGTGGTTACACTTACGGCGATCATCTTGGCATTGGGACTATTGTTGGATGACACGGTCGTGGTGATGGAAAATATCGAAAGGCACTACAGAGAATTGGGTAAAGAGATACGCACAGCAGTCCTTGATGGAACCAAGGAGATCATGTTCGCAGACCTGAGCGGCACGATCACTACCATGATCGCACTTGCCCCGATGCTCTTTATAGGCGGATACCCCCAAACGGTTTTTGGACCCCTTGTCAGTACACTGTTA
>NZ_DATCSP010000095.1:0-7412 GCF_036568385.1 Sulfurovum sp.
CATACAGTGGTGTAAAAGACGGCGGGGTCAGGCCGGCACCGTTCTATGTCCTTGTAGGGGCCAGCAGACCCTCCATTCTGGTAGAAGTGGGGTACATCACCAACCCCAAAGAGCGAAAAAGACTCTTTACATCAGACTATCAGGAAAAAATTGTTGAGGGTATTGTGGAAGGGGTAGGCAGGTATCTGGATAATAGAAAGAGAGAGATGGGATTTTAACGGGTCGAACAGGCCATATCCCGGGTCAATCCCGAGAATGACGAAGTCGTTTATTTGTAGTTTTTAATGGCTTTGTCCAAGATAGCGGTTGCAGCTGCCTTGTCTTTGAACCCTGATACTTTCACCCATTTGTTAGGCTCAAGCATTTTGTAGGTCTCAAAGAAGTTCTTGATACGGTTGAGCGTGTGCTCCGGCACATCGGCAAGGTCGTTGATCCCTGCGTAGGTAGGGTCTATTTTGGCTGTCGGTACAGCGATGAGTTTTTCGTCCCCGCCGCTTTCATCTTCGGTCATAAGCACACCTACGAGTCTACATTTGATGTAGGAGCCTGCCTGAAGCGGATAGTCGCAAAGTACAAGGATATCAGCCGGGTCACCATCGTCGGAGAGTGTATTGGCCACAAAACCGTAGTTTGCAGGATAATGCATAGATGAATAGAGTACTCTGTCAACTTCAACAGCACCTGATTCTTTGTCGATCTCGTATTTGATAGCTGAGTTAAGTGGGACCTCTATGATCGCTTTGACTGCATCCGGGTTTTCGCCGTGTCCGATTTTACTAATATCCATTTGAATATCTCCATAGGTTAAATTTTTGCAGATTCTAACATAAATATGATAAAGAGTTTATCAAATCATGGTATTATCGTAACAGAATAAAATGCCGGCCTGGGGATTTTATGAAAAAAAGGTTTTTTTACAATCGAATAGAGACAGATGGTATCAAAGAGCATAGCGGTTGAGGGAGAAGCGTATCACTTTTTTTAAAAATAAAACCATTGCGAGCATACATGTGATAGGCATGCTCGCAATGCTTATGGTCATTATCGTGTTTTCAGCCATGGTGGCATACAAAGAGTATCAGAACTTTGAAAGGGAAGCGGAGCGTATACACCCGGAATTCATTCAAAAACAGAAAGATACGATCGTCTTTGATACGACACGCGTACTGAACTTTATCCGTGATGCCTATGAGTATAGAGGTGAAGCAAAAGACGAGGAAGTATTAAAGAAGCAGATCCTTCATGCCATAGAAGAACTCTACGGACGGCAAGACGGGACAGGATATATTTTTGTCTATGATCTTAAAGGCGTGGTGCTCTCCGATCCTGTGCAAAGACACAATGTAGGTAAAAATCTTTATGATACACAAGATACCAACGGGGTGATGGTCATTAAGGACCTGATAGAAGTGTCACGTAATAAAGAGGGCGGATTTGTCGAATATCAATGGCTAAAGCCTACTACGGGTTCCCTAAGCCCCAAAATCTCTTATGCCAAATCGTTTGAACCCTGGGGATGGATGGTCGGTACAGGTGTCTATCTTGATGAGGTGGAAAAACATATTCAAACCCAAAGACAGATACTTAAAGACAGGCTCAACCAGTATTTTCTGAAAATGGTATTTCTGCTGGCTATTCTATTTATAGTGGGGAGTATAGGCATTGCGATCACCAATCGTATACTGCAAAAAGAGATAGCATCATTCAGCCGCTATTTCAAAGAAGCTTCATCCACCTATGCGATGATAGATGAAGAGAAGATACGCCTTTCCGAGTTTAAAGAAATGGTACAGTATATCAATGCGATGATCTCTGTCATACATCAGCGCAAACAGAAGCTCAAGGAGATGAACCTTACCCTGGAGTCCAAGGTGGAACAAAAAACAAAAGATCTGCGTGAGCAGAATATCCTGCTTGAGAAAGAGAAGGATTTCAATGCTTCTCTTGTAAAGGCACAGGACAGTTTCATCAAGCATGCGATCCATGAGATCAACACCCCCCTGGCCGTGATCATGACCCATATTGACCTGTTTAAAATGAAAGAAGGCGAGAACAGGTACCTGACCAAAATAGAGGCGGCAAGCAAGATCATCTCTACCATCTATGATGATCTGAGCTATATGGTAAAGAAAAACCGTTTTGTCTATAGAAAAAAACATTTCAATATGTCTGACTTTCTCGAAGAGAGGGTAGACTTTTTTTCAGAGATCGCATCAGGGAACAAACACGCGATCATCACGGAGATAGAAAAGGATATCTGGATCTATTTCAGTCCGGAAGAACTGCAGCGGATCGTTGACAACAATCTCTCCAATGCCATCAAATATGCCAACAGAGGTACGGATGTGAAGGTGGTGCTGACGCAGGAAAATGATGAGATCATTTTGCAGTTTGCAGGCAGCTCTCCTAAAATCGAGGACACGGAACGGATATTCAAGCCATTCGAACGCGAGAACGATGTACGCGGCGGATTTGGGTTGGGGCTTGAGATCGTCCATAGGATATGTCAAAAAGAAAATGTTAAAATAGAGGTACGGTCCGATGATGCAATGACAGTCTTTGGTTACAGGTTCAAAAAAGAGGAGCAGCATGAAGGTATTGTTACTTGAAGATGAATTGATGCTCCAGGGTGCCATCAAGGAATATCTGACAGATTCAGGGTATGAGGTCACAGCCTTTGAAGACGGACAGGAAGCGTATGATCACATTGCTTCCCACAGCTATGATCTGTTTATCTTGGATATCAATACCCCGAGCATGGATGGACTCTCTTTACTGGATTCGTTGCAAAAAGAGAAGATCTATGTGCCTACTGTGTTTATCTCTGCTATCACAGAGATAGAACAGATCAGCAAGGCCTATGAACTGGGTTGTTATGACTATCTGAAGAAGCCGTTCCATCTGAAGGAATTGGGACTGCATATAGACAGGCTGTTGAAGATCGCGGATATCAGGGCGAAAAGCTTTATAAAGATATCCAAAATGTACAGTTATGATCTGGAAAATCAGCGCCTGATGTTTGACGGGGAAGAACAGCTACTGACCCATAAACAGTTGCAGATCATGGATGTGCTCGCAAAAAATATCAACAAAGTGGTTGATTTTGAAATGCTCAGACACTATGTATGGAACGACAGTCCGGTCGACAATGCGATCATCAGGGCTGAGATACACAGGGTCCGCCAAGTGCTCAAAGAAGATCTGATTACAACACTGAAAGGGGTAGGGTATACACTTTCCAAAAAAATGTGATTTTTTGATGGCATATCTCTCCATTTTGTAACCAATATACACAGATAACTTTTTTTTATAAAACTATACTCCTAATGCTATGTTAATGCTATGTTTATGCTTCATACTTTAAAATAGACTTTAAAAGGGAGACATATGAAAAAGTATATAGTATTATCGGTTCTGGCATCAACCATGCTGATGGCTGCTGGAGAGACAAAGGCGCTGGCAGCTGCAGAGGAAGCAGATGCGGACTATGGTGAAGTGTTTGGACAGTTTAGAACATTTTATGTTGACAGAACATATTTTTATTCCAATAAACCGGACAATAACCGCAATACACTTGCAACCGGTGGCTACATAGGGTATAAGACCCCCGACTTTAACGGATTGACCGCAGCTGTGGCTGCTTATGGTACCTATGGCTTTAATATGCATGATGTGGATATTGACAACGATCTTACTTCCAGTTATTACGATCCTTCACTGATCGGTCGTGACGGAGAGAGTTATCTATTCATAGGAGAAGCCTATCTTAACTATGCATTTGGCAATACAAACATTAAAGTAGGCCGTCAAAGGCTCGATACCCCATTGGCGGGAGCGGATGATGCAAGAATGCTTCCAAACCTTTTCGAGGCAGCAGTGGTCAGCAATACGGACATTGAAGATACGACACTGATCCTGGCGCATATTACCAAAGAGACTACAGGTACATTCAGCAACATTTACGATGATGGATACGGCTTAGGTTTTGCAAGCGGTTATGGGGCAGGGACCACATTCGCGCAAAGTGGCGATTTTGTCAATATGGGTACGGTTGCATTGGGCTATAATGATTTTAATGGCGATGGCAGCACGGACAATAAAACCGACGGTGTAACTGCAGCAGCCGCCATTTACAAGGGTATCGATGGCTTGACACTGCAGGCATGGGACTACTATGCACATGATATCCTCAATGCGGTCTATCTTCAGGCGGATTATGGTTGGAAGTGTCTTTTGAATGAGAATGTCACTATGAACGCTTCCGCACAGTACATCGGCCAGAGTGATGTGGGAGATGCGTTGGCAGGCAAAGTTGACAGTGATTACTGGGCTGTAAAACTGGGTGCCAGCTTAGGCGCACTTAGTGCCTATGTTGCGTATTCACAAACAGGTGAAAGCGATGGTGCAACCGGTGGCGGTATCATCAGCCCATGGGGCGGTATGCCGGCATTCACACAGGGGATGGTGACAAGACACCAGTTCTTCTCCGACACGGACAGCTGGAAAGTGGCCGGAACCTATAAGCTGAATGAACTGCTTGATGCGGATGTCAAAGCTTCTCTCTTCTATACAGAATTTGATGTCGGTGCAACCAACAGTTATGCAGAGGGTACAGCATGGACAGCCACTGAATCCGGTTTCGATATAGAGTATCAAGCGACAAAAGCGCTCAATTTGAGATTCAGAGGGAATTTCCCAAATAAATTCCACCCTACAGCAAGCTGGGATGAGTACAGACTTATCGCCAACTATAATTTTTAAAGTATGAACAGTGTGGTAGGATAATGAACTATCCTATCAAATAAAAAGGAGAAAAAATGACACAGGAACAAGTACAGCAGATCAAAAACAATCCTAAGTACCAAAAACTTGTAAGTACAAGAAGCAGGTTCGCCTGGACTTTAACGATCGTTATGTTGGTGGTCTATTATGCATTTATTTTATTTATTGCATTCAGCCCGGAAACATTGGGAACAAAGATCAGCCCAGACGGCATGGCCACATGGGGGATACCTGTAGGTATCGCTATCATTGTGTTTGCATTTGCAATGACAGGGGTTTATGTAAGAAGAGCGAACGGAGAGTTTGACGGACTCTTGAATGAACTAAAAAATGATATAGAAAAGGAGATGAACTAATGTTAGGTAGAATTTTATCTCTATTTATGATGGCTTCTTTGACAGCTGCATTGGCAGCGGGAGCAGATATGGGTGAGGGTACCAAAGCGGAGGAGCTGAACATTCCGGCTATTGTGATGTTCTTTATTTTTGTTGCGGCAACACTTGGGATCACCTACTGGGCTTCCAAAAGAACAAAGTCGGCCAGTGACTTCTATACCGCAGGCGGCGGGATCACCGGGACACAGAATGGTACAGCGATTGCCGGTGACTATATGTCTGCGGCCTCTTTTCTCGGTATTACCGGTATGGTGTATCTGAAAGGGTATGATGGCCTTATCTTCTCTATCGGCTTCCTGGTAGGCTGGCCGATCATTCTCTTCATGATCTCTGAACAGCTCAGAAACCTGGGTAAATATACCTTTGCAGATGTCACTGCCTATAGATTGAAGCAAAAGCCTGTAAGAATCCTGGCTGCACTGGGGTCTATTTCGGTTGTTGTTCTTTACCTGATCGCGCAAATGGTCGGTGCAGGTAAACTGATCGAAATTTTATTTGGAATGGACTATGAGTTCGCAGTCGTACTTGTCGGTATACTGATGATCCTCTATGTTGCCTTTGGCGGTATGCTTGCGACCACATGGGTACAGATCATCAAAGCGGTATTGCTTCTTGCAGGTACTACCTTCATGTCCATCATGGTCATGGCGGAGTTCGGGTTCAGTTTTGATGCACTCTTTACGCAGGCAACAGAGATCCACTCAAAAGGGGTAGAGATCATGAGCCCCGGCGGTCTGGTCAGTGACCCGGTCTCAGCGATCTCTCTTGGTATCGCATTGATGTTCGGTACGGCGGGTCTTCCGCATATTCTTATGAGGTTCTTTACGGTGGCAGATGCAAAAGAGGCCAGAAAGTCCGTATTTGTGGCCACAGGGTTGATCGGATATTTCTATGTACTGACATTCATCATGGGATTCGGTGCGATCGTACTGGTACTTGGTGCAGAAAATGGTATCTACCTGGCAGCGGACGGTGTCACACTTAAGGGTATGAACAACATGGCGGCAGTATGGCTGGCGCATGCGGTGGGAGGAGACTACTTCCTTGGATTTATCTCAGCGGTTGCATTTGCTACGATCCTGGCTGTTGTTTCGGGTCTTACACTGGCGGGTGCCTCTGCGATCTCCCATGACCTCTATGCCAATGTATTTGTAAAAGGCAAGCTGGATGAGAGAAAAGAGATGAATGTTTCCAAAATGGCTACTGTTGCCATTGGTATCGCAGCCATTATCTTTGGTATCGCATTTGAGAAGCAGAACATCGCATTCGTGGTGGCACTGGCGTTTACCATTGCGGCATCTGCCAACTTCCCTGTACTCTTTATGTCGATCTTCTGGAAGAAGCTTACGACAAGAGGTGCGGTACTTGGCGGTTATGTTGGATTGATCTCTGCATTGGTGCTGGTAATCCTTGGTCCTGTGGTATGGACTCAGATCCTGGGCAATGCCGAAGCGATCGTTCCATACAAGTTCCCGGCAGTATTCTCTGTGCCAATGGCATTTATAGCTATCTGGTTCTTCTCGATCACAGATAAGAGTGAGGATGCGAAAAGATGTCAGGAAGAGTTTGATGCACAGGACATCAGGTGCCAGACAGGGATCGGGTCCCATGGAGCAGTAGCCCATTAGTGGGTATTTTCCGGGGCTTCGGCCCTGGTGATTGGAAGCTGAAGTGATAACACTGCTAGAGAACTTAAAAGCTCATCCGCCTTTTTCAATCCTCGATAGAAAAGAGTTTGGCCGTATCGAGAAAGAGGTGCAGATTGCCTATTATCCCAACGATACACTGCTGATACAAAAAGACGAGATACCTCAGACCCTCTTTGTAGTGATAAAAGGTACCGTTGAGGTAGTGGATGAGAATGAAGAACATGTTGATATCTATCAAACGAATGATAGCTTCGGCGGTATGGAGATCATTGAAGATCAACCTTCGGCATATCATTACAAAGTGACAGAAGAGTTGATATGTTTCGAGATCCCTAAAGCAACATTTTTGGACCTTTGTGCAAGCAATAGGCAGTTCAACCATTATTTCTTTTCAAGTATCGTAGAGCGTATCGATCTTCTGAAAGAAAAGAAAGAATATGCTTCTATGAGTGACTTGATGGTCGCCAGACTTGATGGGTCCATTTTGCATAAAGCGTATGTCGCAGCGCCGGATACCCCCATAGTAGAGGCGCTCAAGCGTATGGATGGAGAGGGTGCTACGTGTATACTTGTAGAGAATGATGAC
>NZ_DATCSP010000096.1:0-18163 GCF_036568385.1 Sulfurovum sp.
GGTATCCCTATCGCCGTATTCGGCATGCGACTGGTCTTCCCTCTGGCCATTGTATCCGTGGCATCAGGCATGGGATTCCTGGAGACGCTTGACGTTGCCATGCACCAGCCAGAGCAGTATGAATCCATACTGAAAACGACCGAAGCCAGCATCTTTGCATTTGGAGGGGCTTTTTTGCTGATGGTCTTTTTGGATTTCTTTTTTGAGGAAAGAGAGATCAAATGGGTCAGGTTCATTGAGGGCTCAAGGGTCATGAAGCATTTTTCAGGGGTATCGAACATTGAACTTATCCTGGCACTCCTTGTGGGTATCGTTCTTGGGCACATCACGCAGGATTTTACCGTACTGTTGGCATTTATGTACGGGGTGCTGCTTCACTCCCTGCTTGGTATGCTCGACCATTTTCTCTCTTCCGAAACGGTCAGAAGCGGTATCGCAGGGTTCATCTATCTTGAGGTGCTGGATGCAAGCTTCAGTTTTGACGGTGTCATAGGGGCATTTGCACTGACCAGCAATATCTTTATCATCATGATCGGTCTGGGTATAGGGGCCATGTTCGTGCGGAGCCTTACCCTCTATTTTGTCGAAAAGAAAACTCTCTCGCTGTTTCGATACCTGGAGCACGGCGCACATTATGCCATCGGTATCCTGGCCTTTATCATGCTCATCAAGATCAACGTGCATGTCAGTGAAGTGCTCACGGGGACGATCGGTATCGGGCTGATAACCCTGGCTTTCCTGCATTCGATATGGGAAAACAGAAAATCACAGGATAAAGGGCTATAAAGCCTTATTTTCCAGCCACTTGCATAGCATATAGAGGGAGAAGAGATGTTGCTTGAACATTCCCTTCTTCCCTTTCTCCAGATACATTTCAAGTTCACCCTGGTTAAACAAATGCATCTTTTCCTGTACCCGGCCGATCACCTCCAGCTCTCCGCTCTCCTGCAGCCACTCTAGATACGGGTAGTTGAACCCTTTTTTCTTGCGATGGACGATCTCTTCGGGAAGATACTTCCCTGCCACACGTTTCACAAGCGCTTTGGGTACCCCTGTCAGACGTAACTCCGGTGCACAGGCAAATGCCAAAGCCGCCACTTCTTTGTCCAGGAACGGGCTTCTCGCTTCGACACTGTGCGCCATGCTCATACGGTCAATCTTGCGCAAAAAGACATTTCCCAGCATCACTTTGAGGTCCAGAAAGCTGTACCAGTCTACCGGCGAAGTACGCCCGCTCTGTTCGAATTCCTCCCTATACGCTTCAAGGGCTCCCAGGGAGTGGTTGTCTTTGACATTCATCCGCAGCAGCCTGTTCTGCTGAAGATCGGTAAAGACTTCCGCCGTGGAGCGGAAAAGCAGGCTCTCTTCGAAGATGCGCTTGTACCACTCCCACTCTTTGTGCAGGGAAAAATGTGACTTGAAATAGTGCTGCAGCCACCCTTTGAACTTCAGCCCTTTTGCCTGCTCCAGGTCATAGAACTCTTTATAGGTCCTGTACCCCATGAAAAGCTCATCGCTGCCGTCCCCGGTCAGCACCACCTTGTAGCCCTCTTGGTGCACTGTTTTCATCAGGTGGTACAGAGGCAGCATCGCCGGGTCTGCCAAAGGTTCATCCAAAACGGCGACGACCTCTTTTATGGCCTGCAAAAAATCTGCTTTGCCGAAGAGCACTTCATGGTGTTCCGAACCGATATGCTCGGCCACCCTTCTGGCAAAAGGACGTTCGTCATACTTCTCATACCCCTCGTACCCTATGCTGAAAGTGTGCACCTTCTGCTCCCGCGATGCCAGCGCAGCGACAAGAGAAGAATCCACGCCTCCCGAGAGCAGACAGGCGAACTTCACCTCTTTGGGCAAACGCAAAGAGACGGATTCCGTCAGTACCTGCTCCAGAAGGATCTCCGCCTCTGCCATCTCTGTGACCGTTCGGGCCTTCAGTAACGGCGTATAGTATTTTTCTTTCACCGTGGACTGCTTCTCCAAGGACAAGGTTACGATTTCCCCGGCTTCCACCTGATGAGTTTCCCTATGAAACGTCCGGGGCGCAAGCGGCGCCTGAAAGGAGAGATACGAAGGGATCATCTGCCGATCGAATCTGAACGGGACGATGGAATGAATGGCCTTCATTTCACTGGCGAAGATACATCTTTGCCCATCGAAAGTATAAAAGAGCGGTTTCTTCCCGAAAGGATCACGGAACAGTTTGACCTCTTCTCCCTCGATGACAGCGATAGCGAACATCCCGCGAAGATGCTTGACAAAACCGTCACCCCACTTCTGATAGGCTGCATACAGCACCTCTGTCTCGTTCTGCGCTTCGATCCCAAGCACCTCTGCCAAACTTTGATAATTGTAGATCTCTCCGTTAAAGAGTATCCTGATACCTTCGCGGAGGGACATCTGCGTACAGGATTCTGCCACATGGGTGACCGCAAGTCGGTGCACGCCCAAAAAACACTTCTCCCCTACAGCTGTAATGCTTTCATCAATGCCTCTATGCGCCAATGTGCCAAAAGCCGCTTTGGCTTCTTCAGGCTCATAGCTCCCGATAATTCCAAATATTGCACACACCTGCGAATTCCTTACAACTGCCTCATTTTCTGCATTATACTTACATAAAATAAATACTCTTCTCTTTCTTTTACTCTCTTTTGTGTTACAATGCCAAAAATCCATGCCGCTTATCATTTGCCCCATGGCAAGACTTTAGTGGGATGCATACCATAGGAACATCGCTCCTGGCCAACATGAGATAAGGATAACCAGTCATAATATGAAAAATTTAATTATAGTCGAATCACCAGCAAAAGCACGAACCATTACGAACTTTTTGGGAAAAGAGTATAAGGTCATCGCCTCCAAGGGGCATATCCGTGACCTGCCTAAAAGCACCTTTGGTATCACCCTGGATGAAGAGACTGGTGATCTCGTTCCAAAATACTCCATTCCGCGAGATGCGAATCCCACCGTCAAAGAGTTAAAAAAGCTTGCCAAGGAAGCAGAGACCGTCTTTATCGCGACGGATGAGGACCGGGAAGGTGAGGCGATCGGCTACCATATCGCCAAAGCGATCGGCAAAGATCCACTGGAACTCCCCCGTATCGTATTTCATGAGATCACCAAGAATGCCATAGAGCACGCGCTCGAAACCCCGCGTAAGGTAGACATGAACTCTGTGGACGCGCAGCAGACAAGAAGACTACTTGACCGTATCGTAGGGTATAAGCTTTCCCCTTTGCTTGCCAGCAAGATACAAAAAGGGCTCAGTGCCGGAAGGGTGCAGAGCTCTACGCTGAAACTCGTGGTCGACAGAGAGCGTGAGATCAAGGCGTTCGTTCCCGAAGAGTTCTGGACCGTGGATGCGCTCTTTGAGAAAGAGATCGATGCGTCTATCTACGACTATAACGGACTGAAGATAGACAAGCTGACCATCAAAACAGAGGCCGATGCCAACGAGATCGTGGCTTCGGCCAAAAGTGAGTCTTTTGTCGTAGATTCACTCGAAAAGACCAAAAGAAAGACCAAAACACCTGCACCGTTCATGACATCGACGCTGCAGCAGGCAGCCTCCACCCAGCTTGGATTCTCTCCTAAAAAGACCATGATGGTGGCACAGAAGCTTTATGAGGGGGTCAAAACAGACAAGGGGACCATGGGGGTGATCACCTATATGAGAACCGACTCGCTCAATCTTGCCAAAGAAGCCGTGGATGCAGCAAGAGCGCATATCAAGAACACCTATGGCGACAAGTACCTGCCGGCCAAAGCCAAGAATTATGCAACAAAATCCAAAGGGGCCCAGGAGGCGCATGAGGCTATCCGCCCTACGATGGTCGAGTTTGACGGCAAGCTGGCGGCGGACTACCTCTCAGTGGACGAACTGAAGCTTTACAGACTCATCTACAACCGCTTCCTCGCCTGCCAGATGACCGAAGCAGAGATGGAATCGCAGACACTCCTCTTCAAGGGGGAAAAATGTACCTTCAAGGCAAGCGGCAGAAAGCTCCTTTTTGACGGTTTTTACAAGGTGACGGGATATAATGAAAAAGACAAACTGCTGCCGGAGCTGAAAAAAGGGCAGGCGGTGAGTCTGGATGCCATCAACCAGGAGCAGCATTTTACAGAGCCGCCTGCACGCTATAATGAAGCCAGTCTGATCAAAAAGCTCGAATCACTGGGGATCGGCCGGCCAAGTACCTATGCACCGACGATCACTACCCTTCAGACGCGTAAATATATCGAGATAGAGAAAAAGCGTATCCATCCCACAGAGGTCGCCTTCACGGTGACAGAGATGCTCGAAAAGCACTTTCCGGAGATCGTGGACAGCGGATTTACCTCATCCATGGAAGAGACGCTGGACGAAATAGCCGAGGGAGAAGCCAACTGGCAAACGATACTGAAAGAGTTCTACACCCCCTTCCTGCATAAGGTAGAAGAGGGCAAGAAAAACATCAAAAGTCTGAAGGTCGCCATCCCCACAGGCGAGGAGTGTCCCAAGTGCGGTTCGGAACTTCTCTTACGGAAGGGACGTTATGGCGAGTTCATTGCATGCAGTAATTTCCCTAAGTGCAAATATACCAAAAACCCTGATGGGTCTGAAGTAGAAGGGCCTGAAGAGACAGACCAGAAATGTGAGAAGTGCGGTTCTATCATGGTCATCAAGGACTCAAGAAGAGGCAAGTTCCTTGCCTGCTCCGCCTACCCGAAATGCAAAAACGCGAAGCCGCTTGAGCCGGCGAAAGAACTGAGCGTTCCCTGCCCTGAATGCGGGGGGACACTCCAGGAGCGAGAGGGGAAAAGAGGCAAATTCTTTGGGTGCACGAACTATCCGAAGTGTAAATTCATCGCCAACTTTGAACCTGTAGACAAAAAATGCCCCGAGTGTGGTTATACCATGGGCAAAAAAAGCCTCAAAAGCGGTGATGTCTATGAGTGCTTTAAATGTAAACATAAAGAAAAGGCAGAGTAACTCCTATGAAGAAAATATTTTTATGTGCCATTAACAACATTCTCAGCGGTACCTGTCTGGAAGACTGCAAGTTCTGTACACAAAGCGTACGGTATCATGCAGACATAGAACGGTACAGTTTTAAAGATATCGGACAGATCGTCTCTGAAGCAAAAGCGGCAAAGGCCAATGGTGCCCTGGGCTACTGCCTGGTGACCGCAGGAAAAGGGCTTGATGACAAAAAAGTAGACTTTGTGGCACGTGCGGCGCAGGCGGTCAAAGCAGAGGTCAAAGACCTCAACCTTATCGCATGCAACGGTACGGCGAGCAAAGAACAGCTCCGCTATCTGCAACAGCATGGTATCGACAGCTACAACCACAATCTCGAGACTTCCGAACGCTATTATGCAGATATCTGCAGCACCCATGCCTGGAGCGAACGCTACGAGACCTGCGAAAATGTCAAGTCTGTAGGGCTGGCACTGTGTTCGGGGGGTATCTTCGGCATGGGAGAGACACAAGAGGACAGAGACTCCCTGCTTGATGCCATCGCATCACTTTCTCCGGAGTCCACCCCTCTGAACTTCTACCATCCCAACCCTGCTCTGCCCATCAAAACACGGAATATAGACCTTGACGAGGCAGTGGCCATCATCAAAAAGGCCCGCCATCTCCTAGGAGAGGAGAAGCTCCTGATGGTAGCAGGAGGCCGCGAGCTTCTGTTCAACGGCAAAGAGGGACTGATGTTCGAATCGGGAGCCAACGCCATGGTCATCGGAAACTATCTGACCACCAAAGGGATCGAAGCCAACCGTGACCTGGAAGTACTTGATTCCTTGGGCTATGAGGTAGCAACGAGCTGTGATACACACTAACATTACCCTGATACTGGTACTCTCCTTACTGATATGGGGGAGCCCTTTTGTTGCAAAGTTCTTGCGTCTGCCAATGCCTCCCGTCGAGATCGTTCTGGGGTCACTGGTCGCTTATCTTGGCCTGCCCTGGCACAACCAGTATTTTGAACTGATCGCTGAAGTAGGGTTCCTTTATCTGATATTTTTGGCAGGGATGGAAGTGGATCTGAAGCAGATCACGAAGAGTCCTAAAATAGTGATCCATAAATCCGTACTTTTTTTATTGCTGATGGTCCTCTTTTCCATACTGTTCGGGCTGCTCTTTGATCTGAACGCTATTGTCATCATCTCCATGCCGCTTATCTCCATCGGATTGCTGGCACCGCTCTCAAAACTGTACGGCAAAGAAGAGCCATGGCTGCGTTTGGCCTTTATAGCGGGGGTATTGGGAGAGATCTTAAGTATTGCTGCACTGACGGTGTTTGATGCTGCGATCACTACGGGGTTCACCATCGATCTTGTGCTGAAAATAGGATACCTGCTCCTCTTTATGTTCATGGCTTACATACTTTACAAAGCCGTACATCTGCTTTTCTGGTGGTTCCCTGAGCTGAAAAGTGTCCTGGTTCCAAAACTGGACACTTCCTCTCAAGACATTCGTCTCTCTATGGCGCTCTTTTTCATTCTGATCGCTGTGATGCTGTTCCTTGAGCTAGAGTTGGCACTGGGGGCCTTTATTGCGGGAGTGGCCATTTCAGCGTTCTTTCACCACGAGAAAGAACTCGAAAAAAAGATGTCAAGTCTCGGCTTTGGATTTTTAGTACCTATCTTCTTTATTCATGTGGGGGCATCTTTTGATATTCGTGCACTTGCACTCGAAGGTGTGGTCTCGGGAGCGCTGCTTATTACAGGATTGATGATCGTCTCCAGAATCTTTGCAGGATTTGCATTAAAAGGTATAAGCGGGGCAGAGAATGCTCTGCTGATAGCACTTTCTCTCTCTATGCCATTGACCCTTCTTGTTGCCGTTGCGACGATCGGGTACAATACAAAGCTGCTGGACCTGTTAACCTATTATCAGCTTATCTTGGCAAGTATTTTTGAAATATTGATCGCGATGACTCTCATTAATATATTGAAAAGCCGTCAGAGGTCCTGACAAAAAATGCAGGCCTAAGAAGATACTACTCTCCCTTGCTCATCTCTTTGATCGCTTCCTTAAAGGCTCTGTCTGCGGCCTCTTTTGCTTCTTTTGCTTCCCGTGTAAGATTGATGTCCGCAACAGCGCTGCCAGGTGTTTCCTCCTTGCGCTCTACAAGTTTCACCTCGTTGCTGGCTAACCTCACTTCTTCTACCGCTTTCACTGCTTCAGCAAGTTCTTTTTCTTCGGCCAGTTTTTCGGCAGCCAGTTTCTCGGCAGCAAATTTCTCCGCTCTCTGTTTTTCATAGGCTTCTACTTCGCGTCTTTCTTTTTCTTTTGCTTCCTGCGCGAGTCTTTCCTGCTCTATTTTCGCTTTCTCGAGGGCTTCTTGCTCTTGTGCGGCTTTTCTCTGTGCCTGCACAGATTCCCAGTAAGCTATATCCTGGGCATCTTTTTGCGCTTTTGCGGCCTTGGCTTTTTCTGCTTCTTCCTGTTTGGCAGAAGCATCCTCAGAAGGCTCAGCTACTTCTTTCTCTTCAGCAGCTTCTTCTGTGTCAGCGTTTTTTTTAGCACTGTCTTCTTCTGTCTTCTCCTCTTCTTCGTCCAATCCGTCCAGCTCATCCAGTCCGTCCAGCTCATCCGATCCCGCTGCGTCTCTGATGTCAGAAAGGAATCGATCCGCATCCCGATCCAGGACGGCAAGCCCTCTGTTTAACTCTGAAGCGTTCACACTCACCAACATTAACATCATTGCTGCCCATAGATATCGTTTCATCTTTACTCCTTAGGTTCTAACTGCTTTAATTCAAAATACTCTTTTTGTAGTCTTTGATTATCAATTTTCAAAACCTTCTTTTCAGAAGATAAACCTTGTTTTTTCTCTTTTAACTGATTCAAGACAGTCAATGAGTTCTCGCCGTATATCAACACTCCCACATAGATGCCAAAAAGCAGGATACCTATCGCCGTCACCAAAAACGCTTTCAGTGAAAATCCGGCTATCCCCTCTTCCCTGCTGAGATCTGTCATGTCAAGCGCTTCTATTTTTTAAAGAGTGACGCGCCCAAATACTCGAACTGTCCGAGTTCTGCCTCAATTTCAAGCAGTCTATTGTATTTAGCGATCCTGTCAGATCTTGCAGTGGAACCCGTTTTGATCTCACCGGTATTCAATGCCACGGCAAAATCTGCGATAAAGGTATCTTCGCTCTCGCCTGAACGGTGAGACATCACACAGGTATATCCGCTTCTTTGTGCAAGACGTACCGTTTGCATCGTCTCCGACACGGTACCGATCTGATTTGGCTTGATCAGAATAGAGTTTGCGATCTCTTTCTCTATCCCCTCTGCCAGGATCGAAACATTCGTTACAAAGAGATCATCACCGACCAACTGAACCTTGTCGCCAAGCACTTCGGTAAGGTGCTTCCATCCATCCCAGTCATCTTCGCTCAGTCCGTCCTCGATCGAAACGATCGGGTACTTCGCACACATATCCGCATAATAGGCGCTAAGCTCTTCGGATGTCAATTCTCTATTTTCCGACTTAAGTACATATTTGCCTGCGTCATTGATCAGCTCGGATGCAGCCACATCCAGCGCGATAGCGATCTGCTCTCCAGGCTTATATCCCGCTTTTTCGATCGCCTGCATGATCACCTGGATCGGCTCTTCATTGCTCTTAAGGTTTGGTGCAAAACCACCCTCATCTCCTACCGCAGTACTTTCTCCCATGCCATCGATGATCTTTTTGAGGTTATGATAGACTTCAGCACAGGCTCTCAGCCCTTCTGAAAATCTGTCAAACCCTACCGGCATGACCATGTACTCTTGAAAGTCTACAGAGTTGTTCGCATGCTCCCCGCCGTTGATGATGTTCAACATCGGCACCGGCATGACCACCGCATTGGCACCCCCAAGATAGCGGTAAAGCGGCATGCCCATACTCTTTGCCGCTGCACGTGCAACCGCCATGGAGACACCCAGTACCGCATTGGCGCCCAGATTTCCATAGTTGTTCGTGCCGTCTATCTCTTTCATGATAAGGTCCACTTCAGCCTGATTGAAAGGGCTGAGTCCTACCAATGCATCGCAAATGGGACCATTGACGTTCTCACATGCCTGCAGTACGCCTTTTCCCATATACCTGTCACCGCCGTCTCTCAGCTCAAGTGCCTCACGTTTCCCCGTACTGGCTCCACTCGGCACAATGGCGCTCTCTACTGTTCCATCACTTAAACTGACTGTAGCCTTTACTGTAGGATTTCCCCTGCTATCCATGACTTCCGTTGCTACGATCTCATCGATATAAATCATCTGTTTCCTTTATATGTTCATTATCTTGCTGTTTCCTATTTATTTTATCGAAATTTACCCTATACTTAAATGAGTCTGATTATTAAAAATAGGCTTGGAAGGGAGGATGTTTAGTTTTGTTGGGTGAATAGGGGGAGAGGGTGAAAGAAATTGTTTTCTGACCCCTGCTGAAAGTGTATAAAAAAGGGACTCAGATACGATAGAGTCCCCCTGCAGCTGATCTGGATCGATCTACTCTTCGACCATCTCACTCTCATCTACCGCAAGTGCCGTGCCTTGGCCCAGCGCTTCTCTGATCTTCATCTCTATTTCAGCCATCAGTTCCGGGTTCTCTTTGATCGCAAGTTTTGCATTTTCTTTTCCCTGACCCAGTTTTTCACTGCCGTAAGAGAACCATGCACCCGACTTGTCTATAATATCCATCTTGACACCATAGTCAATGAGTTCTCCCACGAACGAGATCCCTTCGCCGAACATAATGTCGAATTCCGCCTGTCTGAATGGAGGTGCCACTTTATTTTTCACTACTTTTGCTTTGACACGGTTACCTATAGAGTTCTCACCTTGTTTGAGTGTTGCAATACGTCTGACATCGATACGTACCGAACAATAGAATTTCAATGCATTACCACCCGTTGTTGTCTCTGGTGACCCGTACCCCATGGTACCGATCTTCATACGAATTTGGTTAATGAAGATCACCGTTGTGTTCGTTTTATGGAGGATAGCAGTGAGTTTACGCAGTGCCTGTGACATCAGTCTTGCCTGCAATCCGACATGCTGATCTCCCATGTCCCCCTCTATCTCGCTTTTTGGTGTAAGTGCGGCAACAGAGTCAACGATGATCAGATCAACCGCTGCAGATCTTGCCAATGTTTCAAGTACATCCAGTGCCTGCTCACCAAAGTCCGGTTGAGAAACCAAAAGATTATCCGTATCCACACCCAGATTTCTGGCATAGACAACATCCAATGCATGCTCCGCATCGATAAAGGCACACACCATACCCTTTTTCTGTGCCGAAGCAATGGTCTGCAACGCAAGTGTTGTCTTACCTGATGACTCAGGTCCATAGATCTCTATGATACGTCCCTGCGGTATCCCGCCTATCCCTAATGCCATATCGAGACCAAGTGAGCCTGTTGAGATAGATTCGATAGGTTCGAACTCTTTGTCTCCCAGTCTCATCAATGTACCTTTACCAAACGTCTTATCGATCTGTTTGATCGCCATATCCAGTGCTTTTTGCTTATTTGCATCCATTGCCATTGTCATATCCTTAACCTTAATGTTGAATTCTAGCACCATTCTAATAGATTTCGTACACAAGACGCAAAAATATGTCAAATTGACATGTTTTTTATGTGTTCCGCTCAAAAGTTACCCCAAATAGAAACCATGATAGAATACCAACACTATATAAAAAAGAGAGTGCCTGCCCATGAACCCTATACAATTAGCCCATTCTCCAGATGCAGACGATATTTTTATGTATTATGCCATTAAGTTCGGCTGGGTCGATACCAAGGGCTACACCTTTGAGAATATCGGTTTGGACATTGAAACACTGAACGTGGAGGCCCTGAAAGGGACCTATGATGTCACGGCTATCAGTTTCGGGATGTATCCGCTGATCAAAAATGAGTATGCACTGCTTCGCACCGCCGTCAGTTTTGGGGAGGGGTATGGACCCAAACTCATACGCCGCAAGGACAAAAAGCTCAAACGGCATTTTAAAGTGGCCCTTTCTGGCAAATATACGACCAATGCCATGCTTTTCAGGATCTACTACCCTGAAGCAAGGCCGGTCTACATGGATTTCCTTGAGATAGAAGAGGCTGTCGTTTCCGGTCAGGTAGATGCCGGTGTGCTGATCCACGAATCTATTTTGGATTTTGACGAAAGCCTGGAGGTGGAGAAAGAGGTATGGGATATTTGGGTAGAGCTGGCAGGAGAGGGTCTGCCATTGCCGCTAGGGGGTATGGCGATCCGAAGAAGCCTTCCGCTCAACCGCGCCATCGATATAGAGAATATCCTTATAGAGGGGGTCAAAGTAGCCAATGAGAGAAAAAAGGAGCTCTGTGCAAAACTTGAAGCAGAGAGTCTTGTACGTATCTCAGATGAGATGCTTAAAAAATATCTTGACATGTATGCCTCGGAGGAGTCGGTGGAACTCTCCGCCCTTCAACTGCAGGCACTGGACAAGCTGTATGAATTAGGCTTCCAACACGGTTTATGGGAGACACCGATCAAAACGGAAGACTATCTGCTGCCTAAAGAGTATGAAGTCCTACGGAACAGATGAATGTTCTTTAAAACGATAGACTTTTCCAAATACTCAAGCATCAAGGTAGGACAGCCTACAGAGGTACTCATGATAGAAGAAGGTGATACCATACCCAAGGAGAGATACCTCATAGGAGGGGCGAATAACCTGCTCGTCTCACCAAACCCACCTCCTCTGATGATGCTTTCCAAAGATTTCGCCACCATCGAGCAGGAAGACCATTTCTTGACGATTGGGGCAGCGATGCCTACCGGACGTATCGTCTCTTATGCCAAAAAACATGACATCGCAGGTTTTGAATTTTGTTCCAAGCTTCCAGGAACGCTCGGAGGCATGTTGGCGATGAACGCAGGGGTCAAATCGTATGAGATATTTAACATTTTGCACTCCGTCAAAATAGACAGGAAATGGATATCGGCACAAGAGATAGAACATGGCTATCGTTTTGCGAAACTGAACGGTATCGCCACACATGCCAGGTTTGAGATACACAAAGGATTTAACCAGGAGCTATTGGATGCGTTACTGAACCTGCGGTCCAATCAGCCTCACGAGCCAAGTGCGGGATCTGCCTTTAAAAATCCTGAAGGGGATCATGCCGGTCGCCTGATAGAAGCTGTGGGATTAAAAGGGGCAAGAAAAGGCCAAATGCAATGGAGCACCGTACATGCGAACTTTCTGGTCAATTTGGGAGGGGGTACCTTTGAGGAAGCCAAGTCCTTGATAGACTTGGCGAAAAACGAGGTGTTAAATAGGTTTGGTATTCACTTGGTAGAGGAGATCAAGATCCTCTAAAGCAAAAACCTAGTTTGCGTCCTTGGATCCGCCGATCAGTACCGCCCCTGAATCCAGGCAACGTACACATCTCACGTAGTTGGACTCACTTGGCTTTCGTTTATACTGATACGCATCTGCCGCATATACCACATAGTATCTGTTCTCCGTTGTAGGTGTTGATGTCCAGAAATCTGCATCACGGGAATAGAAGAAATTATCATCCTTTTTGTCATGCATATGTGTCAACTCTTCTGAGGTAGGCAATCTCCAGTCACTGTACCCGGCATAGTGCAATGCACGGCAGTAGTTCATCGCATGGCTGAATGTCCCCGCTTTTGCTATAGAGTGTTCGCGCTTATAGGCACCATCTTCCGCATCTGTATAGGCTTGGTCTTGCCACATAAGCTTTGCATCACTCTCCACAAATACTTTATTTGTTTTACACGGTGCATTGGTGATCGTTGCAACAGGCGGAAGGCTCTCACTAGGTGTATCCCCTCCGGCCATCAGTAATGTGGTTACCATAGAAACACATGCAGCAACAAGTACTTTTTTCATTTTTTCTCCTTAGTTATCCAATATTATTCAATATGATAATATAACATTTATCAAACTAAGCTAAATTTGGCAAATTATTTTAAATAATCACATTTCCAACGATAAGTCAGGGATGAATCAGGCATGTATTTCTATTGCCACACCATTTTCAACCGCTCGCCAAAGTTTGTCCATCGCGAGATTTGGTACGGCCATACATCCCTCGGTCCAGTCACGCGAAAGGGTATATTCATCTCCCTGTCCATCAGCATTCCATTTAGGCTGCCCGTGTATCGTGATAGCGCCTCCCGGGTTCACTCCCATTTTCCGTGCCCTGGCTTTATCTTCTTCGTCAGGATAAGAGATCAAAAGGGATTTGTAGAGTCTGGAGTCACATTTTTTTCTGACAATACAATAAGATCCCTCCGGCGTTCTGTAATCGCCCACTTTGATCTTGTCTCCTTTGTCACCGTTCTTGCCCAGAGAGATGCGGAACTTTTCCACCACTTTGCCATTCCTGTAGGCGTACATGACCCTCTTTTTCTTATACACTATGAGCTTGTCTATCTTCGCATCATGGTCGACCTCTTCCCCTCTTGCGAGTTCATTGACACACTCTTGTATCGCATACGTGGTATCGTCTACCTTTCCATAATATGTTGGCTCCCCACAGCCGACCATCAACAGTAAAGCTGCCATTCCGAACATGCCCCGTTTCATCTTCATTCTTTCGCTACGATATCAGCCCCAATCCTCATTTCGGTGTTTGGATTTATGTTTGTCCTTTTTATAGGACGTGCCGTTTTTCAGCTTCTGCAGTCTGTTCAGATTGCTCATCTCTGCTTCCCGCATATCTGAAAACGTCTTGTCGCCAAAGGTATCCGTCAGGCACGTTTCCTGATAAAGGCGCAGGATATACTCTTTCAGCTGCTGATGAAACTCTGATTCCAGCTGCACTTCTGCTTTGTCATCGAACTTCTTTTTCAGCTGTTCGAACTTTGTGACGAAATCCTCTGCAGTGACATTTTCATCTCGGAACATACGAAACAGATTCTTACTGATCTTCTCCAGTTCAACAATATATTTTTGACGGTTGAACTTATCGATCTGCTTTTGCGTATATCTCATCATGCACCTCTACTGGATAACAATAGGAACTCCTTCACGGACCGCATACCACAGCTCACTCATTGCAGCGTTCGTGACCGCCACGCACCCCTGGGTCCAGTTCTGTGTCAGCGTATAGGCATCACCTTTGCCATCTGCATTCCAGGTCGGCTGTCCATGCAGCGTGATAGCCCCACCCGGGTTCACCCCTCTCTTGGCAGCCCTGGCCCTGTCTTCCGGTCTGGGGTAAGAGATACAAAGTGAACGGTAGAATTGGGGAGAACAAAGTTTTCTGGATATCCAGAATTCACCTTCAGGGGTTCGGTTGTCTCCCTGCTGCTGCTTGGTCCCTATCGGGTTCTTCCCCAAAGAGACAGGGAGTACATTGGTCACCTTATTGTCTTTGTAGAGGTACATTTTACGTTCTTTTTTTACGACAACGATCTTATCTATGCTGTCACTCGGGGAAAAATCTTCCGCTTCAAGCAGCTCTTCTTTACACTCTTCCAGCGTATACTGGTTGTCTTTCACCTGCGGCTCAGGAGGAGGCGTACTGCCGCAGCCGGCTAAAAACCATGCGGCCCATACAGACACTAAAAACCCATACATACTTTTCATCTAAATAGATCTTCCTTCAATAAATTACGCTATTTTAACACAAAATGAATAATGGGAAATAAATGAAATTTGGAGGGAAAAAATAAAAAAGCATCAGGATAAACACCCTTCAAGAGAAGAGGTTTATCTAAAAGAGGGAACAGCTTAACACGCTGCCTTCGCTGCATCAAGTGCTTCTTCGTAGTTAGGCTCTTGTGTAATTTCCGGAACGACTTGTTTATAGGTCACTTTCCCATCTTTACCGATCACGAAGATCACTCTTGCTGTAAGACCAGCCAAAGGCCCGTCTGCCAAAAGCACACCATATGCATTAGCAAAATCTTTGTTTCTGAAGTCTGAACATACTTTGATGTTATCGATCCCTGCTGCACCGCACCATCTTGCTGCCGCAAACGGAAGGTCCATAGATACCGTAATGACCTCAACACCCTCAAGACCAGCAGCTTCACTGTTGAATCTTCTGGTCTCTGCATCACAAACACCTGTATCAAGCGATGGTACTGCGATGACCAATTGTACTTTACCTTCTCCACCGACCGTCTCGTCTTGAAGCATTGGGTCACAGTTTACTACTGTCACTGCCGGTGCTGTATCGCCTACGTTGATCTCTGTACCTGCAAGGTTACATACGATGTCATTTTTAAATGTTACTGTTGCCATTTCATTGCCTTTAAAATAATTTTTATCGAAGCATTATGGCTTAAAGAATATAAACATACTCTTAAATAAGATAATTTATATCTTATTTCTATAAATTTATCTGAATTGTCCCGGGATCAGGTACAAAAAGTGACAACACTGTCATAGCTTAATACTTGACTATCCCTGTTTTTTCTTTGGTCACCAGACTGTCCGATACACTGGACCCTGCCATGAATATGCCATAGATCGCCCCTACCAGCAACCCCGAGAGGATCACGATCCATACCGTCAATCTCTTTTCTGTGCTTCCTTTGGTCTGATAGTCTTCTATCGCTGCAAGCGTAGGCTCTGTATGCTTCATCGTTTCTCCTTATTTTGTGACCAGGTCGGCACGAGGGTAGAAAAACACCTGCTCTCTTTCAACCACGATCTTCTCTCTGTCGTCTATCGCATAGGCTCTTATACGTATGGGCACAGGCACATCTTTTCTCGTATTTTGGGCCAACTGCTCTTTGGTCTCGAGTATCACTACCTTCTTCTTTTTCTGACCTGCGCTCAATTTGAACGGTTCGGCAGGTCTCTTGATCGTGATTTTATCATTCCCTACGATCTCAAAGTAGTAGGTATGCTCTTTGCTGTCGGTATTGGCGAACATAAAAATATAGTCATTCTGTACCACGCCGTTCTCAAGCACTTTATAGAGTCTTTGCCCCTTGTTGATGTTGAGCAGCATATGTTCTTTTTTGCTTCCCATCACGAACAAGGCCACAAGGACGATCGTCAGGACCGCAAAGTATGCGATCACCTTGCCTCTGAAATAGTTGGTTTTGCCCTCATGTCTTACTGTCTCTTTTTCGCTCGACCACTGTACCAGGCTTGGCTTTCCAAGCGCTCCCATGACCTCCGTACAGGCATCTACACACTCAAGGCAGTTGATGCACTCCAGCTGCAGCCCTTTACGGATATCTATATGGGTAGGACATACGGTGACACAGCTCTCACAGGTCGTACACTCTGCACTGCTGTCCACGCTCAAAAGGTCCTTTTGTTTCGTGAACTTCTTTTCTCTCTCGTATCCGTGTCCTTCATAGATCTCTCCCCCGCGGATAGGATCATAGACCGCCATGATCGTATCATCATCATACAGTACGGACTGTACACGGCTGTAGGGACAGACATAGACACAGAAGTTCTCTTTGATGAACACGACATCCAGAATGATAAAGAGTGCTATCGAAACTAACGTACCTATTAGAAACATATGCTCTGAAGGGTTACTCAGGTAGCTGAAAAAATCCTCCGGCGGCACAAAATACCACAAAAAATTGGCCGAAGCCACAAATGCGAGCACAGACCAAAGCAAAATGGCGATGACCAATTTCACTTTGTTCTCCATCTTGGACATGTCCGGTTCTTTCTGCTTGTTTTTGATGCGTTTACGCAATCCCAGTAGTTTCGTCTCGATACCGTCCCTGTAGATGACGCGGAAAATGGTCTGGGGACAGGCCCATCCGCACCACGCCCTACCCCCGACGACCGTCACGGCAAATATCCCAAGAAAAAGGAGCATAAGCAGGAACGGCATCAGGTAGAGCTCCTGCATGTCAAAGGCAACGCCTGCCAAATGCAGTTTCTTCTGGTCAAAACTCAATAAGAAAAGATGGTTGCCGTTGATCGTGATCCATGGTATTGCCAGGGCCATGACCGTTGCGGCGGCATAGACCCAGTATCTTTTGATCCTGTAAGGCACCCAGTCTTTTAAATACTCTTTTGCCTGATTTTTCTTTGGTTGTTCATTGAGTGTGGTTGCTTCCATTACTGTTCCTTTTGTACTTCTTTCGCTTTTTGTTCTTTCGCTTTTTTGGCTTCTTCAAATGGGCATATAAGGACTATATTCTCCATATTTTTGACTTCTCTGTCAAGATTTATCTCCATCCATCCTCCTTCTATTATATCTTTTATTCCGCGTGATTCTATATAATCTTTCAATGAGCTCCGGCTCACATCCAGCTCTCTGGCTATGGCGCTGACGCTCATTCCTTCGGAGAGCAAAGCGATGATCTCTTGCTGGTGCACATCAAACTTGGAGCTTGACCTGCTTCCTTTGGGACGTCCCAACTGCTTTGTTTTCTCTTTTTCCTCACTTCTCAATGCATTCAATAGAGGAAAGATATCCACCATATCGGTATCTTTGTTCATCAGCAGCTTCGAATCAACGATCCAAAGATTCACATTGTGACTCAACATACAGTTGATCACCTTGACCAGCTCCTCTACCTTGTCACTCAAAATGGACAAAGAGGAGATGATCACCGTGTAGCCATCCTGCATCGTTTGCAAAAATGCCTCAAAATCCTCTCTTTCATCCAAAGGGAGGTTCTTGGTAGCATACTCAACCACTTCTTTGTCAATGGTCAGCTCTTTTCGCACTGCAAAGGAAAGTATGGCGCTTTGCTGTGTCGTCAAATGCGGGAAACCCGGCACTTGTCTCATATAGGAATATACCATGATGTTCCTTTCATTGGTTATAATTTTTATTATAATACCTTATGTGATGATAAAAGTCAAGATTTTTGACTATTTTTTCGTCATTTATACTGTTTTAATCGTCACCGTTTTTTACTATCTCTCTATTTTATGTTAAAATATGCCTAGTAACAGTATTTAAAAGCATGAGGATAAAAAGTGAATCTGACACATTTAGACGAACAGAACAAGCCCAAAATGGTCGACGTCTCCGATAAAGACAACACGACCCGTATTGCCACAGCCAGTGGCATCATAGAGGTAGGACAGGCTGCTTATGATGCAGTGATCTCAAATACAGCAAAAAAAGGGCCTGTGCTGCAAACGGCGGTCATCGCTGCGATCCAGGGGACCAAACAGACCTCTACCCTTATTCCTATGTGTCACCCCTTGATGCTGACTTCGGTC